>PWOD01000036.1 GCA_003557545.1 bacterium
TGAATACCCTGCCTGTATTCCGGGGTGATACTAGTAAAATGTGGATCATCTACCAGATCACCCTGATCAAAATGGAGCCCACCGGGGCTTATGCGGGCCTTGAAACCCTGTCCGACACGGGACGAACGATCGGTGAGGGCGGCGACAAAAAAGGTAAAACCGGGATCGATCACCCCCCGATTATATTCCAGCCGGGTATCGGACCCAAACTGCTCCTGAGGTGAAGGGAGAGTAAAACCATCCTGCAGAACAAGCCGGACACGGGTATCACTTTCCCAGTGTGTCTGAGTCTTAGAAAGGGGCAAAAACTGATCAACCTCAACCCCAAACTGGTTCTTTCCCTCCCGATTGTACCAGATCTGCAGACCACTGAAACGGGTCTGATTAAGTTCACGTAGATTTTCCCGTGGATTGAACCCCTCAATGGTTTCTGGAAACTCCACAGTAATCGCTTCCAGCTGAGTCTTTAATCCAGGTGTGGGTGTATCTCCCCGAGTCCCAATAGCCTTGATTCCCAGCAGTACTTCCGGGGCAAAATCAAGTCCATAACCATCATAAATCTGCCCCACGGGATCAGCATAGAGGGAGTCAAGAATTCCAACATCAGGACCAAAAGCAGTAATCTCACCCAGGGCCCGATTGAGAATCGGACCAACTGCACTTACCCCCTGAAAAAGTGACTCAGGGATAGTCTCATCCACGTCAACATCATCTTCCGTAGTATTTAATGTTATTGTGTCAACAGTAACGTCAAAAGCCTCACCATAACCAAAAAACTGGCCGGCATCCTCAAAAGATTCACCCCAACCACGGCCGGTCTGAATGGTTAGAAAATAAAAATTGTCCTCATAATAGGTCCTGTTTAATTTAACATTGGGAGTAGAACTGGTCTGCAATAGATCAGTCAAACTGGCCGCCGATCCGGAGACAACCTCGGCGGTCGCCGGATCAAATTTCGGAGTTGGGGAACGTACCAGGTCAAGCTGCTCAAGATGACGTTCGGGAATCCATTCACCGATTACCTCAGTAAAACTAATAGCCAGCTGCTCAAGAAAAACCTCCTGCCCACCTGCGGGAAAGTTGTCGCCACCATAATGTAGCGTAAAAAGTGGAATACGGTCGCTTTGTGAAGCCAGCAACTGGGGAATTCCATCAGCACTATCCTTCTCACCGGCCAGCGGCAGATCGCCATAGCGACCACGATAACTCCCATAAGGGACAACTGCGTTTAACACTGTCAGGGGATGGCTGGAACCCTGCGACGGGGAAATATTAAAGGAAACATCGTTCGATTCTGCAGTAATCCATTCAAAATTAAGAGCAAAATTCGCACCGTGATTAGGGTGCTGATTAGCCACAGCCCCGCTCCTACCGGCGATAATTATTTCCACCTGAAATTCTACCACGTCATCAAAACCCAGTTCAAAGAAACTGGTGTCAGCCAGATCAGCCGGGGTGATCTGAACCCGGTTAAAAGCATCAAGTTCAAAGGGCAGCTCAACAGTTTCGATTGTCGGGAAAGGACCAATATCAGATAGCCGAATAACCAGGGTATCGATATCATCCTGGTTGAATCTACCAAAATTACTGGCTGAAAAGATAAGACTTGTTAGATCAACAGGATATTCCCCGGTCTGGGTCATAGTTCCTGAAAAAAGGCGGACCCGCTGCCCCGGCGCAACAACCTCATCCTCCGCGGTCAGACGCTCCATGGAGACAATTAGATCGCCCCGGAAGTCGGGTTCCCCATTATCCGCAGCGGCCGGCGTCAGAGATAAAGTTAACAACCCGCAGCTAAAAACAACTATAGCCATGCTATAAAACAGAGTTGATAACCAACCGACAGGGACAGCTTCCCCCGAGGAGTTTTCAAACGCCTGTGAATAGTTGGAGTTACCGGCGACCAAATAATTTTGCTTCTGCATTAACTGGACCACTTTCTTGAGTAAGAGTTATCACGTCACCTGGTATATTACCGATTACACTCAAACCAAAAAACCTTATTGTCAGATTCCACCATAATTAAGTATAACCGATAATCAGGAAAAATTAAAAGCCGATTTTAAAAAACCGCTATTTACCTTAAAATACCGATCAAAAAGAGCGCATAAACATAATTTTTAACGGTTCTCCATCAAACAGCGGACGGCGATCAACCACTGCCTGAACTGTCGAACGGCTGAGTGGCGAACCCTGTCCATCGATTCTTCCTCCAACAACTTCAACCTGGACAATCCCTTCGCTGCCCAGCATCGCATACTGCTGGAAGACATTACAATCAAAATCTCCTGCATGCTCGGACTGTTCGAGCTGATCACACAGTTCGATTATATCATCAAACAGCTCGCCATTCCCGGCGGCGGCCAGAGGTCCCAACTCTGGAAAATGATCGTCTGAAGTAGAGCTGACCGGTAGTTGAGCCAGAACCTCCGGGGGGGCACCCCGCAATCGAATGATCTCCAGGGCAAGCTGATTGGTAATAAACTGTGTATCACCGGATCCGTGGGGTTCGCCCGCCATCTGAATTCCCCGCAAAGCTTCCCAGCTGGCGGTGTTAAGATTAACCATATCGGAAAAATCCTGCCGGTAGGCCGAATAACTGGCACCCAGGGCCCGAGCCCGGGCCGAACCAATATTAGAGATATCCAGCAGATCAAAGGTGGTCAACCAGGGCCGGGAACGGGTCATAATATCTTCCGCCCAGTTAAAAAGCCGCATGGTCCGGCCGGTGTCTGTATGCTCCCCCAGGACACATCCGTCATTATCCACCCAGCCGCCGGCATCCGAGATACAGCTGGCGGTCCGGGGATTATTTAAATCCTGTTTGCCACTTTCATCATGAATTTTCTCCACTCTGAAATAGCCAAAATCAGCCGGTTCAGGAGAGGAACCAAAAGATGGGATAAAAACAGTATCCCCCATGGAAACTCCCGGTACAATCTCCCCACCCCAGAACCAATCAGCTCCAAAATGGGCATTCCAATCGGCTCCCACGGCAGCCACTTCCCCCGGATTGGCCGCCAGCTCATCAGCCGCTGCGCAAACCCCCCGGTAACAGCCCCAGTTATTTCGAGTATTTTCCTCACCAACCCGCCCGGGATCAAGTTTAACCATCGAACGGCCCGGATAGACCGCTTTACCGGCCCAACCATCAAATGGAACAATATCATCTTCAAAAGGAGCCGGACGGCGTAAAATAATCTGTTCCAGCTGCTGTCGGTCCAACCCCTCCTCACCCATGAAAGAAAAGGTATCTTCCTGAATATCCCAGAGGGCAAACAGTCGAATCTCTTCAGCCTGAATTTTAGCGGCTATATCGAGACCGGTAGCGGTAGTATCAGCATCCAGCGGCAGGGCCAGTGCCACCTCTCCCTCCGGCAGCTCATCCCCGGCAAAAAGATCAGTATAAAATGGATCCGCCGGATGGCGCTCAAAAGAAAACTGGTGGCCCGCCTGATTTTCTAACAGATATCCTCCACCCACCAGATCCTGAGCTCCGAATCCTCCACTGTTATACAGCTCAATAAAACTCAGCTCTTCCACTTCCAGATAATCCTGTGGCCAGCCACCCGGGGCTGCCTCAACCCCCATCCAGGCGGCTCCCACAAAGAGCGTGTTTCCAGCTGTATCACCCCCGTCATCAACAGTTCTTATCTCCAGACCGCCAGCATCTCCCTCCGTCATAGTAGTTGTTGCTGAATGGGTCAAAGCCTGCCACGAAGCATCTTCCAGCAGCGTTTCTGAGCCCCAGTTTGTATGGCCGCTGGGTGATTCAACCCCCAGTTGGACCGAGCCAGTTCCCCGAACCCAGACTTCTACATGATACTGGGTCCCTGTTTCAACCGGCTGAAGAAGATCGCCGCCCCGCTGCGAGAGAGTCCGCTGACCACCGCCGCTAACAGCCACAGAAAAATTGCCGATCAAAGGTTCGGCTGATTCCCTGCCCCAGTTGGCTGCAAAAGAATGAGAACCGCTCCAATTTTGCGGACGATTTCCAACCCAGTTATCAAAATGCCAGTTACTAATCAGATTGCGTTCATCATCAGTTATCTGCTCGGCCAGAAAATAACTCAAAATCTCGGTGATCACCAGCCCGGAGGGTTGTAGTTCACGACCATCGGTCCGCAACAGTCCCAACCATGTTTCAAACCCAGCTTCAGCCATTAATGAGCTGGTTCCAATATGGCGCAATGATTCAGTCACCTGATACTGAGTCAGCGCGGTGGCTGAAAAAGCAGCTATCAGGGCAGCCAGAACAGCTATTACCCAGAGAATAATAATAAAAGCATTACCCCGCTGATTACGATGAAAAAACTTAACTGGTGACATCCCCTGAAGCTCCTCCTACTGTCTGGGAGACAGCCGCACTATTCCCCGAAACCACTGGGGAGTAACGTGACCGCCCGGATTAAAGGTTCTAAAAGCATATTCAACAGCCTGCGGCATACGATCCTGCTGGTCACCGCTGCGGCTATCCCACTGTTCAACCCAGCCGGCGGCAGGGTCATAGAATCTAAAAATAATCATATCAACATTATCAGCCAGGTGAAATCCTGCCTGTCGGGCCAGATTATCGTCAAAATCAGGGAACAGTTGTTCAGCATTTTCATAAGACTCCTGAGCCCGCCGGCGAAATGCACAGTGCTGGATATAAGCGGACCGATCCGAGCCCAGGAAAAAAAAGATCGACCGACGATCAGACCGGTCACGGCCCTCGGGAACAGACTCATAACCGGCCAGACGATCGACGGAGGCCGGTTGACAGCCTATTTCATCAAATCCCCTATCCATCCCATAATCATCGAGGGTATAGTTACCCCCACCGCCAATCAACCGCCAGCCAGATTCTGTGGGTCGCTCTAATAATCCCGGTCTGAACAACCGTTTCAACTGAATTTCAAAATCAATCGCGGCAATATGCTGATTTACCATAATATCGGAATAAGCTCTACGTTGAACCATTGTCCGATTAATCTGCTCGACCAGCACCATTAACGAACCGGAAAGAATCGCGATCACCGCCGTGGCCACCAGCATTTCGATCAAGGTAAACCCGGCCTCGGAAGTTCTTTTTTTAGAGCTGTTATCCGAACAAAAGCAGTTGATAAACAAGCTTCTCATCCCCCTCCCGACGGACGCTGATCGGTTAGCAGGAAAAACAGATCCGGCCGATCACATTCAGCAGCATCAGAACAATGGATGGTTCGGTCACGGCCGGTCACAATATCATAATATTCTATCCAGACTAATACTCGTTTACCGCTAAACTCTGGATGGGCCCCAGAAAACTCCTCAACTTCGATTCGATAATAATAATCTTCATAATCCTCATCCCGCCAGTCAGCACCAAAGTTTCCACTGGTACTGGCGGCATTCAAATACCCCTGTTCGACCTGAACCTGCCCCAGTTTCCAACGGCCCAGCATCAGGGCTGTAGCAGTTCGATCGGCCTGGATTGCCGCCTCCCAGGAGATCACGTAGGCCTGAAGCATCGGCACCAGGGCCACTCCAACGATGGCGATAGCGGCAATAATCTCTATCAGAGTAAATCCATCCTGGTTTTCATGCGGTCGTATCATTTTCAGTCCTCCACGCAGCGTGGTGGGTCGGCCAGGGTATGATGGCCATCATACACTTTAAAATCGACCAGCATTCCACTCGGGGCCCCAAGCGGTGGGAAAGCAATCGTTCGATAATCACATTCATCAACCGGTTCAGGACTGAGGGTTGTAAAATGAACCCCCCAGTAATCACCCATATTAACCGTCCCACTGTTGCCCCGCCGATTATAGGTTACATAACTTTCATCCCTGGTCTCAGTAACCCCGGCCGAAACTATATCGACCCCCTGGGGCACTGAGGTGGGTGAACGAACCGCCTCCCATTCATCAAACGGAACGGTTCCCACACCACAGCTGGAACCATCACCCACCCGGGCACGTTCATAAAATACCCGGTTTTCATCAAGATCAAACCGGGCTCTCATACAGCGCTCCCGGGCCACAGCCTCAACCCGCAATGACTGCATCTCAGTAAAGATTGTATTGGTTACCTGGTTAAGTCGAAACCGGTTAATAAAACCAAAAAAACGGGGCACGGCCACAGTCGCAAAAACACCGATAATGGCCAGTACAACCAGCAGTTCGACTATTGTGAAACCGGAACGACGAGCAACTAATCGACCCAAAAAAACACCGCCTTGCAGGGTATGAATTACCCACCATAAGCAAAAAACTGTCGACAACCATTGTAAAATAACAATCAACTAATCAGCAGACAAGCCCAATATACTGAAACTTACTCCACCGGTCAAGCGAAAAATAACTACCCTCCAAACCTCCTCGAAAACTCAGTAGAGCAGAGCTGCTAAAGGTTAAATCTCAACACCCTCTTGAACTAAATAATCGATAATTTTTTTAGCACTTTCCTCGACAGTCTCCTCTTCCGTGTGTAAAACCAGATCGGCCGTTACCGGTTTCTCATAGGGGGCGTCGATCCCCGTGAAGTTTTTGATCTCTCCCCGCTTGGCCTGAGCATACATACCCTTGGGGTCACGTTCCACACAGGCATCAACTGAAGCCTCAACATAAACTATTCTGACATCATCTACCGTATCCCTGACAATATCACTCTGAGCGCGGTATGGAGTTATAAAACTACAGAGCGTAACAACATCATTCCGCTGTAACAGTCGGGCCACAAAAGCCACACGAGAAATATTTGTATCACGATCTTCCCGGGAAAATCCCAGATCAGCCGTCAACGACTGTCGAACCACATCACCATCGAGACGTTCTATCCTAACCCCCCGGTCAAACAGCTGTTTTTCGACCGCTTTAGCAACGGTAGTTTTTCCCGAACCGGGTAATCCTGTCAGCCAGAGACAGATACCTTTGCTTGAATTATGTTTCAAATTAGTCATCAACATCACCCTCTTGAAAAATTAAATTATCCTCAATCTAGCAGTTAGAATCTTCTATCAAACGTTTAAAATAGGGAACTGTTTGCGCTAAACCCTCATGCAGCGTTACCTCCGGCTCCCAGTTAAGCTGTCGGCGCGCTCTTGTAATATCAGGCCGCCGCACCTGCGGATCATCCTCCGGCAGCGGTTTATAAACAATACCGGAGTTGGAACCGGTCAGTTGAATGACCTCTTCGGCAAACTGATTAATTGTGATTTCAGCTGGGTTACCAATATTAACCGGTTCAGTTGAACTTGATTCAAGCAGAGAGACCAGCCCCCGAACAAGATCAGAAACAAAACAAAAAGAGCGGGTTTGAGTCCCATCTCCATAAACAGTTAGATCACGCCCGGACAGCGCCTGACAGACAAAATTAGGAACAACCCGTCCATCATTGACCCGCATTCCAGGGCCATAAGTGTTAAAAATCCGGGCAATCCTTGTTTCCACACCATGCGCCCTGTGATAGGCCATAGTAAGTGCTTCAGCAAACCGCTTGGATTCATCATAAACACCTCGCACACCCAGCGGATTGACATTGCCCCAGTACTGTTCAGACTGTGGATTAACCTCTGGATCACCATAGACCTCACTGGTTGAGGCCAGAAGAAAGCGGGCTCCATATCGTTTGGCCACACCAAGAGTCTGATGGGTTCCCATCCCGCCCACCTTAAGAGTTTTAATCGGAAATTCAGTATAATCACGCGGGCTGGCCAGACTGGCGAAATGCAGCACTCTGTCCACTGCAAAACCGGCAAACTTTCCCGAGAGATTTTCCAGATCAATATATTCTGTTACATCCTGTTCAACCAACTTAAAATTATCCGCCTCAAACAGTCCTTGAAGATTTTCACGGCGACCGGTTATGAGGTTATCGTAGCAGATAACCCGATCCCCGCGATCGACAAAATAATGGCACAGATGCTGACCTAAAAATCCAGCACCACCTGTTATTAATATATCCACTGTCTTCCTCCTCGTTCCGATTTTATGGCTTTTGCAGCCAACCCGCAGTCGAGATATTACTGCAGCAGGTAACTGTGATGGAGAATATTATCCAACCGGTCAATTCCCCGGCCTACCCCATAATATTCATAGCCCTGATCGATCAACTGCTGCATCGGCAGACAGTTACGTCCATCAAACAGCACCGGATGGTTCAACAGCTGTTTGACCCGCGCAAAATCACGTTTTAAAAACTCATCCCACTCAGTCAATATAACCAGAGCATCCGCACCTTCAACCGCCTGTTCAGCCGACAGAGCCCAGTTAACTCCGGTAATTATCTCCCGAGCATTATCCAGGGCTTCGGGATCATAGGCCCGGACATTAACACCCTCTTTCTGAAGATGGTGAATAATCTCAATCGACGGGGCCTCACGCATATCATCCGTTTCCGGTTTAAAGGCCACCCCCAGCACCGCCACCTCTGGCCGCTGCTCGGTTTCGGGCAGATGATTAACTATCTTCCTGGCAAACCTGATACGCTGCTGATGGTTTACACTGATTACAGCATTTAAAATCTGGGAATGATATCCACCCTGCCCGGCGATGTCAACCAGCGCCTCGGTGTCCTTGGGAAAACAGCTCCCCCCATAGCCGACTCCTGCTCCTAAAAAATCCTGCTGGATTCGATGGTCAAGCCCCATACCACAGGCTACCTCGGTAACATCCGCCCCGACCATTTCACAAACATTAGAGATCTCATTGATGAACGATATTTTGGTGGCTAAAAAGGCGTTGGAAGCATATTTTATCATCTCGGCAGTTCGCAGACCACTGTATAAAATCGGACAATCCAGAGAACTATAGAGCTCACCCACAGTTTCTCTGGCGGCTGAATTTTCTGAGCCAATAACAACCCGGTCAGGCTGTAAAAAATCTTTAACCGCATTTCCTTCTCGAAGGAATTCAGGATTTGAAACAACTGAAACGGAAGCTGAAATATCGGAGCGTTGTTTGATTACATCGACAATTTTTTGTTCGACCAGCTCTCCGGTTCCAACTGGAACCGTGCTCTTATTAACCACAACCAGATCGCCGGTAAGGTTTTCACCAATCATCCTCGCAGCATCCAGTACATAGCTTATATCACAGGATCCATCCTCCCGTTTAGGAGTCCCAACCGCAATAATAACCAGATCACGATCAGTAAGAAAACCCTCCGTTTTATCAGTAAACTTTAAACGACCTGACTCTATTAGAGGTTTAAATATTTTTTCCAGACCCGGTTCATAAATCGGAATCTCACCCTGTTTTAAACTTTCCACTTTATTACTGTCGATCTCATAAACAAGAACCTGGTTGCCAAGTTCAGCCAGACAGGTTCCGGCAACAAGTCCCACATACCCGCTGCCCATAACTGTAATTTTACGCGTCAAAATAGTTCACTCCTAATAAAAAGATAGATTTACCCAGAATTTCCCGCTGTAGTTCCGCAGAGTTTCCAGTTTTCCTGGATAGCCCGAATAGCCTCACGAATTTTTTCCGGCTCAGTGGTTTCCTGCAATGCACCTTTTAACAGCTGTAGAGCCCGTTGATAATGAGACTCGGAGATTTCAATCCGAGCCAGATCAAGCCGGGGTTCAACCCGGCCGGGATCACATTCAATAGCCCAGCGCAAAAACCTGCGCGCAGCCTGATAACCTTCACAATGGTACACAGCAACACCAAGCAGGTGATAATAGCGGCCATTTTCAAGATCATCCTCAACCGCCTTCAAGGCCTCGGCCGCTGCTTTTTGATATTCTTTTCGAAACTGATGAATCCGTCCCTTAAGATAACGATATTCAGCAGAATTTGGATTACGTTTAAGTGCCCGACGGATATGATCCATCGCCCAGAAATAGTTTCCCTCTCCAAGATAGACCCGGGCAAGGCCATAGTTGGCCCTTTCAACATATTCTGATTTACGGGTCATAGCAAGAATCTTCCCAAATCGCTGGCGAGCCTGATCCAGCTTATGTTCGTCCAGATCCTGCAACCCTTTTTTATATAGCCAATCGACCGCTTCTACCGTCTGCATAGCGATCCTTTCCAAAATCAACTGAGTTAAAATCAATTACAACTAACCAGTGGCGGTGCCAGCGAACAGTGCAGAGCGCAAATCAAACCACCAGAAAATCACTTCTAAAGGATACGTTTTTTTTTGTTATTAAACAACTCAATCTCAATCTTCAGACTAAAAGAGATTTTTTTCTCGGCGGCTTCTTTTATCTCGCTTAATCTCCAGCAAATATAACCAGACAACTTAGCATATCCGGCCTGAAAAAAAGAACCAAAGGAAACTTAAGATAAACGATAAAACCGGTTGGATTAACGGATCGGTGGCGGGGAAAAATTTATAGTATCTGCCGGCGGAGCCGAACCGGGCCGCGCAGGCGGTGAAACGGTAGCCGGCGACGGATCATCAGTACCGATAATCGGAGGAGCTGCTCTCAGCTCAAAATACTGCCGTTCCCTGGTAACAGTTTGAGAAGAAGGGGCCGGCTCATCCATGCGTAGACTTTCCATCACCCGAACATTACCATTATCACTCCAGTAAACTCGCCGGCGGGGGTGGTTGATCATGGTTTGGGGAGAGTTACTATCAAGATTATCAACCTCAACTGAATGGACCGGACTATCGGTCTCCCGTTCAACCGCTGCTGTTTCAGGTTGCTCTACTTCAGAATCCAGTTCGGGCTCTCCGGCCTCCAGGGGCTCGCTTTCCTCTTCTGTCGGTTCTGAATCGGGCGGCACAACCGGTTCAGTCGACGGAACAGTTTCCTCCACAGGTTGAGTCTCAGGCCGCGGACCTGCTTTCCGACTCTCTTCAGCTGCCGATGGTGAATCAACTTTATCCTCATCCGGGGCGGCCGGTTGCGGTTCCTCGGGAGTCGTCTCCAGCGAAAGTTCCACCTCTTCCAGGGCATCTGGCCGCCGTTCCCATTGAAACTCATATTCCTGGTGAATTCGATAGAGCCGGGACTGCAGACCAAGTATACGGGCAGCATTATCTGGATTTAACCGCTGATAATTCCGTCTAAACCAGGCCAAGCGCAACCTATCCTGCTCACGATTTGTTTGAGCCTGCCACCACTGGCCAAGGCTGGCCGGTGGTTCACGATCAACCGGGACATATCCCCAACGGTACAGAGCACCCAGATCCCGCCGGGAATAGTTGTTGGCTCGTTCCAGGTCGGTTATAAGCTGCAACCGCTGCTGCTCAGTCAAAGACTCAAAAAAAGCGGCGCGCACACGGTTTTCCATCCAGGTACGCTCGAAATTAGGCCGGGCCTGCAGCGACTGCCCGGACAGCAGAAGAAAAACCGATGAGACGATTAAAACCAGCAGAATCCCCGCCATAAAACCGGGCAGATGCTGTTTCCATTTTCTACAATACATCAACCATCAACCTCCACAACTGGTTTTTCGGTTTTTCGATCCAGCCGCTTAAAACTATCCGTTCTAAAATAATGCATCGACTCCAGTAACTTATCGACCAGCGGATAGGGCGGCTTAATACGCTGGTATTCAACTCTTACCGGCGCCGGCCAATCCCCCTCAGGAAAAGTCCACCCGGAGATGTCAGTTCGAACTGAATTTAACTGCTCCTCAAGCTCATCTCCCGGATTCAGTTTAAAACCACAAAAAACAGTCCCGTAGGAGCGACATATCAGATGGTGGGGGAACCGTTTACTCAACAGACCGGCCAGTGATTTCGTCCAGCTCACCAGCTCTTCACGACCCCCCGCCTCACCAATCTCCTGAAAACCCGGAACCCATATCTGCCAGACACCGGCCGGGGCTGCCTTCTTCTGCAATGATTTTTCCACCTGACGACGCCAGCTGGCATAATTATTTAACTCTGTTATATTATCGAGTGCTGACTCCTGTTGATAAAGTTGTTTAAAACAATCCAGTCGAAGCCAGCTATTAAACAGCCCGGCCAGCTGCTTAAAACTATCAAACCTTTTTTCCGGTATCCGAGCGGAAGAACTAAAAATTACAGTCACAAATCCGTTAAGTTTTTTGTCATCACCCCGAACAGGAAGAACAACTAATGGTCCGGCTAAATTCTCTGCAAGATCAAATCCCGGTAGTTTGTCGGTGCGGGGAAAATTAAACAGCGGCTCATCTGTCCCGACGATACTGCTGGCCAGAGTACTATCAACATCGACCATCTCCGGGAAAATCCCCTTACCGGTATATGTAACTCGTTCGAAGCAACCATTATTCCGCCAGTAATAGGCAGTTGCCGCGGGAGAAAGTTCTTCCTGCAGGGCTGTTAAAAAACTGCTGGCCTGACGTTTTGGGTCAGCACAGCTTTCTATGGCACATAACCGTTCAATCCATTGTTTCAACCGACGACTCTGCTGTTCAGCACTATCAAATCCCCGGGCAATTTGCAACAGCTGTTCCAGGTAATCTAACAACACCCTGAAGATCTTTTCGTCCTCCCGATTAAAATAGCCAGCATTACTGGCTGTAAGAAAGATCAAACCGGCGATTTCAGAACCATCCGCAGCGATCTGGCCGCCTAAAAAAGCGGTTGCACGGGACTGTCCATAGCGATCAAGCAGTTGTCCGGAAACTTTTTTCCGGGACAGATCAGCAACCCGCAATATCTCTCCGCTGTTTATAATCCAACGGCGGCAGCCCTCAAAAATTTTTCGCCGTACCGGCGGTGAGATATGTTCAAAAGATTGATCGGCCGAGAAAAAATCAATCTCATCAGCTGGTAAATAACTCTTCACAAACTCAAGAACACGGGAAACAGTCTGGTTAAAATTCTTCTCCTGGAGCGGATTAACAGTATAAAGTTTTTCCAGCAACCGCAATTTCTTTTGAGTTTTAACCAGCTGACGGACCCCGTAATCAAGTCTAATGATCTGGTTTATCTGATCCACAAAGGACTGCAGCTGATCGGCCTGCGGAATCTCTGAATGGTCCCATTCAAGAACTAACACACCAACCAGCTGATCCTCATGTTTAATCGGAAAATAGTTGACTTGCCGCAACTCCACCGGCCGGACATGATACCGAAGATTTCTCCAATCAAGCGTTCTTCCATGCATTTTAAGCGGTTTCTCATGACGTAATACCCAGCCAACACTCTGAGCAATATCCGGTTCAAATTTGAGCTGACGATTAATCTCACCCAGCTGATTGATAACATAACCGATTTGTGCCTGGCGGTTTCGAACGTGGTAATAAAGCAGATTGGTCAGATTTAAAGCTTCCATCCCCCGGTTGAACTGCTCGATAATCAGTTGCCGTGAATTGTCAATTATTTTTTCAAAATCAACAACTTCTGAGGAGATAGCGGGTCCAGTTGAAAAACCGGAGTGGCGGGCCGGACGGCTGTCGGGGGTTTGTCCTGCAGCTTTCACCGGATAAAACCGCTCAACCAGTGAACTTATCTCAAATTTAGTCGCCACAACAACTACTGCGATGAGCAGTACCCAGAACAGCAGATCACCTCCGGTAAACTGCTGGCCGATTCCCAGCCCGTCGGAAAGCACAGCAATGGCCGCTGTGATAAAACCAGGTATATCAGGTAAAAAAGCCCCGGCAGTCATAACTCCAACCAGCAGAACAACCCGGCGCAGATAGATGAAAATTGTGGCATCAAAGACCAATCCAAAAATTATTCCTACCCAGATAAAAAACAACGAAATACCGATGGTCAAACTCAACAACCGGTAATCTTTAGCTGCTGAATCCTTCACCTTTTTCCTCCTCTAAAAGCTGATCTATAAATCCTACCAGGAGGCCAAGATCACTAATAATAACCCGGCTGGCGGACAGTTGTTCCATAAAATATTGAATAATTAGCAGACCGGGCATCAACAGGTCAGCACGACCGGCACCGATCATTGGATGTTTTGCCAAACGGTTAAAATTAACCTCTGAAAACTGCCTCTTCAACAATTCAATTTCAGCCAACTCAAGGGTTTGCCCATGGACAACCGCAGGATTATAATTTTTCAACTGCTGTTTATAAGCAACAGCAGTTGTTCCGGTTCCACCAACCACCACCAACGGTCCGGTTCCAGATCCCCTAACTTGGCAAAGCTGCTGGAGCTGCCGCCGGAGAGGCCCCTCCTGTTCCTGATCCCAGCTGTCCCCCCGTATAAACTGTTCAGCCAGAGTAACAACCCCTACCGGATAGCTAATAGCATTATCAATCTTTCCACTATTATCAAACAGAAGAAACTCCGTACTACCGCCACCAATATCCAGAACTGCCCCAAGAGTAATTTGGGGAAGTGCCAGCTGCGCTCCCCGAGCAGTCAACCACGCCTCATTTTCACCGGAGATTAAACGGGGAACAACACCGATCAACTGATTCAAACTATCAAACAACTGCTGACGGTTTTCCGCCCGCCGGCAGGCGCTTGTTGCCACTGCACCGGCCCAGCTGCCACCGGCCATTTTTATTTCCTGATCAAACTGACTGACCGCCCTCATGATACGTGACAGGGCGGTGGCTGACAGAGAGTTGGTCAGCGCCAGTGATTCACCGGCCCGGGTTATCCGATTACCCCGAGCAACTACCCGCCGGGGGCTAAAACTCAAGCCTGTCGGACCGATTCCTGTACAGTCCACCAGCAGATAACGGGTTGAATTGCTCCCCAGATCAAGGACTGCTCGTAAATCAGCCATGTTCAGTTTAAGGAAGTCCCCAGCAGTTCAGGTGCCTCCAGCTTTTCCAATTCGATCAAATAATCTTCAAACCTGATCGCAGGTCCATAATCAGACAACGGTTCGATCTGCCTGATAAGCGGATCATACTGTTCCTCCAGCGGCGGAACCACAATATTTTCTGAATCCAGTGGATCAACTACCTCCGCCGGGCTGGGGGTCCAATCAATGATTCGCTCCGCCTTCACCGACTCTATCCTGATCTGACGTGCGGCAAACTGACGTTGAATAAAAAAATAAATACCTGCGGCCACCAGCAGCAGCAGACCAATTAAAATAACCAACCCGCGGTTTTCTTTAAGCCAGCTTTTTAAGCCGTTTTCATCGGCCATCAGCCAACTGCCTCCTCACGCCAGCGATCAGCCTCAGGAAGAGCCAGGCCCACCACCGTCGATACTCCCGATTCCTCCATGGTTACTCCATAAAGCTGGGAAGCAGCCTGCATGGTCACTTTGTTATGGGTAATTATCACAAACTGCGTATCAGTACTATAGCGATGAATAAGACTGATCAGCTGGGAGATATTATCATGATCAAAAGGTGCGTCCACCTCATCCAGAAAGCAGAACGGTGTCGGACTATGTTCAAACAAAGCAAACAGAAAGGCCAGCGATGCGAGGGTTTTTTCGCCACCGGAAAGCGCCGACATGGTGGAAAGTTTTTCTCCTGGTGGCTGGACCTCAATCTCAACACCGGCATCCAGTACTGCCCCTTCTGTAAGTTCAAGACGACCTTTACCACCACCAAAAAGTTCTTCAACAAAATCAGCAAAATAATCCTGGATCTCTCCAAACGCCTCCAAAAACTGTTCCCGGGCAAGCCGGTTAAGCTTCCTTATTACAGCTTCCAGCTGCTCGCAGGTCGCCTCAAGGTCGGCTTTTTGAGCCGCCACGTCATCGACCTTTTCCCGCAGTTTGTCGGCCTCACGATCAGCCAGCATATTAACCGGTTCCAGCTTGCGCAGCCGATTTTTTAACTGCCTGATCTCACGACCCAACCGCTCCTCAGTAAGTTTTTCAGCTTCTCCAGTATCAAACCGTTCCAGTTTTTCGGGGGAGTCAATATCAAACTCTTCCGCCAGATACCGGAGCTGTTCGGATCTTCTCTCCTGAAGATTAACCTTCTCATTTTGTAGTTTGTTTAACCGACTACGCTGCCGTTCGGTAGTCTGACCCTTAAGCCGAAGGTTTTCATTGCTCTGATCAAGCTTTTCCTGTTTTTCCGTTCTCAGGCGGGAAAGCGAACCTTTCAGCTCCTCCCAGCAGTCCAGTTCAACCTTTAATCGATCTTCCTTCAGAGAAAACTCTACCCGCTTAATCTCAGTCTGATGGCGGCGACGCTGACGCCGGGCAGTCTGGCTCTCAATATTGTCTATCTCATCCAGCAACTCATGCCAGCGACCATCAAAACCCTCAACTCGATCGCTCAGCTGATTATCCAGTGAGCTGTAATTTTGAAAATCTTTCAACTGCTGTCTCCAGTTCTGATGAAGATTTTCCAGGAGTGTCTCACAACTTTCCAGCTCAGTCTGATATTTCTTGCGCTGCTGTTGACGCTGTTTATCACGACGGGCAATAGTCGAAGCGATCTGCTCGGCTCCCAGCAGCAACTGATAATTACGTAACTTTCTATCCTGTAATTCTGCCAGCTGGTACAGCAGCCCATGGTATTCACGGCGGCTGTTGCCCAGTTGATGACGAACAGTTCGAAGATTTTCATACAGTTCAAGAGCTTCACTACGAATCCCCCGTAGAGCCCCAGAAATTAACTCCTGACGGTTATCACTATCACCGACCAGCCGGGCGATTTTATCAAGCTGCGAACGAAGGTTTTCAAGCTCAGCGGCAAGAGTGCGAGTACGTTTTTTAAGAGTTTTGATCTTCTGGGAGCGACCCAGTAGATCCTCATCATTTTTGCCAAATTTTCCTCCGGTTATAAATCCAGTTCCTGAGATTTTTACTCCATCCAGAGTAACCAGTTCAATTCCAGCTGGTATTTCTGGATCGGTCGAAAGATTAAAAGCAGTTTGCAGATTTTCAACCACAAGAGCTGACCCGATAAGTTCAGTCA
>PWOD01000091.1 GCA_003557545.1 bacterium
GGAGAAAGAATCATCAATTGTTCCAGCTTCGTTCAGACCAACAAGTCCCCCGACCTGGTCGTTACCCTCAACCGTTCCGGTAACGCTGGAGTTGCGTATTTCACCGGAGTTACGTCCGGCCAACCCACCGACGCTGTTCCGTCCGTTAATCGAAAGATTGACCAGGGTGATGTTGGTGACGGTTCCATTGTCGGAGATGGTGCCAAACAGTCCGACGTTGTCCGATCCAGAACGGTTGATAACCAGATCGGTGATAGTATAGAGTTCATCCTCTGTGGGAGATTGTCCGGTTAATCTTCCGGAAAAATTGTTAATCGGGTTCCAGCCACTGCCGCCGTTGGCCGCCGGTCCGGCGAAACTGGCATAGTCGCTGGTTGATTGGTCTAGGTGGGCATTTAATTGGAAATGGGCGCTGGGATAGTTACGGATAGCGTCCAGCTCTTCCCAGTTGGTAATCAGGTAGGGATTGCCGGCGGTCCCTCCACCACTGCCGGGAAAGGCATAGAGCAATCCCGGAGTTAACAGGAGAAAAGCAGTTAATAGAATCCCGCACATGAGCAAACAACCGGTTTTTTTCAAGAATACCCGTCCTTAAAAAGTAATCTTGTATATTCTAAATATAAGGTATTTATGGGAAAAAATCAATCTTTATTTATTCTCGACATCACGCACGTGTGGGTTTACAACGATCTGGCGGTGAGAGATCGATCAACAGCGCCCGCAGGAGAACAAACAGGTAGATCGATTGAGATCGAGTGGGGGCCGATCAGCTGCTAAGTCTCTGTTGAGTTCGGGAGTGGGTTGGAAAGCTTGCCACTGAAAACCCAGCTGGCCGGCCCTTTGAGCAGCTGGTTGTTTGGATTGACCGAGAGACAGCCCCCCGGTTGTTCAATTGTTACCCAGCTTTCGGCAAGTAGATCAAGTCTGGCGGCAGCGCTGGCTATTGCTATGGTCCCGGTGCCGCAGGATGTTGTCTCCCCCACACCCCGTTCATAAACCCGCATCTGCAGCAGCTCACCGGAATGTTGTTTGACAAACTCAACATTAACCCCGTCGGAGGCAGTAAACCGTGAATGGTTCTGGAAAGCAGTGCCCAGCCGTTTAACAGGAAGCTCGTCGAGAAGCTGATTAAGGCCAGGATTTTCATTAAGAAAAACTACTGCGTGAGGGTTGCCAACTGTAAGGTAATGGTAGATGATTTTATGATCATTAACAGTAATACTGTTTTTTTCTTGATAAACACCGGGAGATGTCAGTTCTAAAGTAACAGTTGCAGTGTTTTTTTGGTCACTATTAACCTGAGCTTTAACCACTGGAGCCAGATGTTGTTCAATAGTCAGATCGGTTCTGCCGGTGGAGGAGAAGCCGGCAGCGTAGTAGGCAACACAGCGCAGTCCGTTACCGCAACTTTCAGCTTCACTGCCGTCGGCATTAAAAATCCGCATCTTAATATCGGCAGTCCGGGAAGAGCTAACGAATAACACCCCGTCGGCACCGACGCTAAACCCCCGGCGGCAGAGTTGTTTAACCAGGGCTGAACGCTGGTGGGTATCGACCCTGGGTAGTTGCTCCTCGTTGATTAATAGATAGTCATTGCCCAGTCCGTGGAGTTTATGAAACTGCATTTAACTGCAGCAATCCAGCTGTAGTTCGCTGATCCGCCGGCCGGCTTCAGCTGTCTTTTCAAGATTTTGAATAAGTGCGAACCGGACAAAATCACTGCCGTTTTCCGGCTGTTGTGCCAGGGCCGGACCTGGGGTTGTATTGATTCCAGCCCGGTCAAGTAGTAACTGGCAGAGACTGGTTCCATCTAAGCTCGCCGGGGTTTGGGCCCAGACATAAAACCCGGCGTCAGCATAGAGATTTCTAAAACCGGCTTTTTCTAACTGGGGAAGCAGCAGATCACGACGCTGTTTGTAAAGCTGGCGCATTTGAATAACATGTTGCTCATCGGTATAGGCCGCGGTCGCTGCGCTCTGCAGTAGCTGAGCCTGCCCGGAGTGGATATTGGTTTGAACCTGCTTGTAGAGCTCGACAAGCCGTTGATTGCCGGCCACAAAACCGACCCGGTAGTTGGTCATGTTGGACCTTTTTGATAGAGAATGGAAGACCAAGCCAACCTCCTTAGCATCCGGTAGATTGAGCAGTGATCCAGGTGGTTTATTCTCATCATAATACATTTCACTGTAGGCTTCATCCGAACAGAGAATGATCTCATGCCGTCGACAGAAGGCGATTGCCCGTTCAAAATAATCTGGAGGAATTATTTTGGTGGTTGGATTATTCGGACTGTTCAACCAGAAAATTGCTGCTTTATCAGCAACTGCGGTTGGTATCTCTTCCAGGTCAGGAAGAAAGTTATTTTCAGGTTTCAGCGGCAGGTAAAATGGTTTTCCACCGCGCTGAACTGTTCCGGTTGTATAGGGGGGGTAGCCAGGATCAGGAATTAATACCGTGTCGCCGGGATTAACAAAAGCCATGGGTAGTGAGAAAACAGCCTGTTTTGATCCCGGGGTAGCGGTTATTTCGGTTTCAGGATTAAGTTCTACACCGAACCTTCGGTTAAACCAGTCGGCTACCGCCTGTCGGAAAAAATCTTCTCCATTGTATGAGGGATAGCCCTGGTCCGGGGCGCTGAGAGCGTGGATTACCGCCGCTTCCCGGGCGATTGGCGGAGTCGGGTCGGTAGGATCACCGACTCCAAAATCTAACAGGTAATCTTCACCTTTTTGTTCGATCACTGAGCGTCGAGCGCGATCAACTTCCGCAAATGCATAGCTGTCGAGATTGCTAAGAAAACTACTACTATTAAGTTGCAATTTAAATCCTCCTAAAGAAAAATTAGAAACAGTCTATTTTATCATGAGAGGTTGCGATAAAAATAGTTTTTTAATTACCAACCGGGATTTTTCTTAAATCAATCGGGGGATTTCGTATATAATAACCATATTAAGCTTCTGATTTCTGATTTTGTCGGGAAACTGTTAACTGGAGATGGAAAAGATGCAGTATGGTTTCAACAGTCCCAGCCGTGGGTATTTCAAGGGTGACAGGTTGTTGGAGGAGATTACCGGATATTTCCAGGCAGATCCTCAACGTTCTTATCTGTTGGCAGTGGGGACTGATTCACGGCAGCTGGTTGACCGCTCCTCTTTTGTTACTGTAATAGCGGTTCATCGGCGAGGCTGCGGTGGACGCTATTACTGGCACCAGTTTTACCGGCGCAGGTTTGAAGCCCTACGTCCTCGTATTCAGGTTGAAGCCGAGTTGAGTTTGAAGATTGTTACTGAACTTACTCGAGAGTTGGAACCCCGGTTGGAGCAGCTGCCGGATCTACCGGAGTTTGAACTGGAGGTTCACGTTGATATTGGTAAAAATGGGCCAACTGGAAAGATGATAAATGAAATTGCTGGAATGATCAGTGGCTGTGGCTATGAATTGAAGACCAAGCCCCATGCTTACTGTGCCGCCGTGCTGGCTGATAATCATGCCTGATCAGCCGACAGGTTTGACCCTCAGTCCCCGCCGCTGTAAGATTTTAATCACCCTTGGTCCGGCCAGCTCTACAGCTCAACAGATTGAAAAGTTGATTGCCGCCGGAGCGGATGGGTTTAGATTTAATTTTAGTCATGGCTCGGCCGAGCAGTTTATAAAACAGGTTAAGCTGGTAAGAACGGTCAGTCAGAAACTGGGGAAATCTGTCAGCTGTCTGGCCGATCTTCAGGGACCCAAACTGCGAACAGGACAGCTTGATTCGCCGTTGACTGTCCGTTCTGGTGAGCAGATAGTTCTTTACCCCGCGGAGTTGCCAGAACCAGCAGGGAGGGCTATTCCTGTCAGCTGTGAGCGGCTGGTCGAGGATACTAATCGTGGAGAAAAAATCTATATTGATGATGGGAAAATTCAGCTAACAGTAGTCGATAAAAAGGCCCAATCAGTTGTTGTGCGGGTTGACAAAGGTGGGGTTATCAACTCGCAAAAAGGGGTAAATCTACCGGAAACCCGGTTAACCATACCAGCTCTGACCGAGCAGGATAAAGCTGAATTGCTCAAGGTTGTCGAGGGTGATTTTGACTTTATAGCATTATCTTTTGTCCGGGCCGCCGAGGATCTTAAACCGCTGCGGAAAGCTGTCGCAGATGCTGGAAAACAGCTCGATATTATTGCCAAAATTGAAACGGCCCCGGCCCTGGAAAATCTCGATGAGATTATTGCGCTGGCTGACGGAGTCATGGTGGCACGGGGGGATCTTGGAGTGGAGATCGGGCATCGCCGGGTCCCTTACTATCAAAAAGCGATCATTAAACGGGCCAACAGCCGGGGAAAAATCGTTATGACTGCCACGCAGATGCTGGAGTCAATGATAAAAAATCCCTCCCCGACCCGGGCCGAAACATCCGATGTGGCCAACGCTGTACTGGATGGTTCCGATGTGGTGATGTTATCGGGTGAGACA
>PWOD01000105.1 GCA_003557545.1 bacterium
AACATCGTGAATTTTCAGGGAAAAACATACCAGTTGAGCATGATTTTACCGTCCGGGATAAAAGTTGAGTGGTAGAGCCACCCCGTTGGTCAAACAAACAGCCTCCTCGGAACACTCTGACCCGCCGGCAATAAAGTTTGCTTTTTTTGGTGCATATTTTCTGTTCTTTCTGGGGATTGGTGCGTTATTGCCATATCTTTATTTATTTCTTCGGGATGCTCGGGATATGTCCCCCATTATGGTTGGGCTGGCAACTCTTCTGGCACCGCTGGCTGTAATGGTAGCCCAGCCACTATGGGGGAGTCTTGGTGATCTCACCGGCCGGCCGGTGCTGATTATTCAGGTGGCCTCTCTGCTGGTTTCTTTAACTGCAGTTGTCATGTGGCAGGAGCTTTATTATGGCTGGTATTTTTTGTTGGTCCCGCTGTTTTTTGTTTTGCAATCGGCGATTGATCCTTTAATTAATGCGGCCGTGGTTAGAGATGAACAGCAGACCGGTCGGCAGGGTGAGTTTGGCAAAAAGCGGCTCTGGGGTTCAGTGGGCTTTATCGCCGGAAATCTTCTTGCTGCCCATGCCACCCATAGCTATGGTCTGGACATAATCTTTCCCGTCTATTCAGTAGCCATGTTATTACTGATGCTGCAGGCCTTTGCTCTGCGGGGGATAAAAACCTATGCGGTAGGATTTTCTGAGATGCTGGGGGGGTTGAAAAGAGCGGTTAAAACACCGGCCTATATGTGGCTGGTTGTTTATTTGATAGTCTGGGGAATTCCCTTCGGTGGTAACTCCGTAGCCTTTGGTTGGTACTGGGCAGATATTGGTGGGACCGAACGAGGTTTGGGCTACATCTGGTTTCTGGCGGCAGTTTTTGAAATACCTCTCTATTATTTGACCGTTCATTTTAAACAGAAGATTTCTTTCAGATTTTTGCTCCTGCTATCGGCCTGTATGGCAGTCTTGAGATGGCTGATCTATCTCCTGCTGCCGGTTCCCTGGCTGCTTTATTTTGTTCAGCCGCTCCATGCAATAATGTTCGTCAGCCTGTCCGTTGGTTCGGTATATTTAATCGATATGTTATCCGATCCGGTGATTCGTTCGACCGGACAGGCTGTACTGGCGGCGGCTATTTATGGTTTAGGTGCAGCAATTGGAAATTTAAGTGCTGGAATTATTTACCAGTTAAAAGGACCGGAATATTTTTATGGTTTTTTAATCATCTGTAATCTCTGCTGTATTTTAATAATGATAAAAATCAGTCGAATCGGACAGAAAAATGATTTTGCAGAGTATCGGACAGGAGACTGACTGGAAAGTTTCGGGTGGGTGTGGTGGTTTGAACAATTGACCTTGCGTCTGGTTGTTGTGTACAATACTGGTGGTGGCGCTGAATTCAGGGTGAGATCATTTCATCAACAGGGAAATTTTTTTGTTTATCTGATTTTCATTTGAGTCGATCAGTTCTGGAGGTGTGACAAGAATGAAAAGTTCCAGGCAGCTGTTAACCCGGATGTTAGAAAAGATAGGGGTGCGGGTGCAGGGGAGTTCTAGCTGTAATTTGCGGATAAATGATGAAACTGTTTATGATCGAATTATTAGCGGTGGGCGGTTGGCCCTGGGAGAAAGCTATGTTGAAGGTTGCTGGGACTGTGAGGATCTGGAGGAGCTGTTTTATCGGGCAATTCGTGAGGGTATTGATCAGCAGATAAAATATTCCTGGCGTGGATTATTCTATTTTGTTAAAGCAAAACTGCTGAATCTACAGAGATTTTCCCGGGCCCGGCAGGTGGGAGAGCAGCATTATGATATTGGCAATGATCTGTATGAAAAGATGCTGGATAGCCGGTTAATCTATAGCTGTGGATACTGGCGTGAAGCAGAAGATCTGGAGACGGCACAAAAGGCCAAGCTGAATCTTATCTGTCGAAAACTGCGATTTGAACCGGGTCAGAGAGTTCTGGATATAGGATGTGGCTGGGCTGGACTGGCCCAATATGCTGCGGAAAATTATGGTGTTGAACTGGTTGGGGTAACTGTGTCAGAAGAGCAGGTTAAATATGGCAGGAAACTCTGCCAGGGTCTGCCGGTAGATATTCGATTTGCCGATTATCGGCAGCTGGATGAAAAGTTTGATCGGATCGTCTCGGTTGGCATGTTTGAACATGTAGGTGTGAAAAACTACCGTTGTTTTATGGAGGTTGTAAAACGTTGTTTAACGAAAAACGGTCTGTTTTTACTTCATACAATAGGTTCAAAAGTTTCCACTCATGCCACAGATCCCTGGATAGATAAATATATATTTCCCAATGGGATGTTACCATCGGCCTCCCAGATAACTGAGGCTTCCGAGGGGTTGTTTTTTCTCGAAGACTGGCATAATTTTGGCCCTGATTATGCACTGACCTTGCGAGCCTGGAAAGAAAATTTCCAGCAGCACCGGGATTATTTCAGGGAAAGATATAGTGATAAATTCTGTCGAATGTGGGACTATTACCTGGCGGTCTCTGCCGCCGCTTTTCGAGCGCGACATAATCAGCTATGGCAGGTGCTGTTTTCCCCTGAAGGTTCTGTTAGAAGTGATTATCGCTCTGTTCGCTGAAACGCGCGGTGGCGAGAGTGAAAGCTGTTATTCGGAGGGTCTTTATAATTTAAAGTTTCAGGAGAGATTTAACTGTGAAACTATTGTTTAATTTAGTTGTGTCATTATTTTTTACTATCCTCGCCGGTGCTCTGATAGTTCTGTTGTTAGTAGTTAATCTGTCACCACCAGAGTTTGACAAAACTCAACTTTCTTCCCGACAGTTTCGGAACTATTATGAAATTTTGACAGCTGCAGCCACCCACCCGGGGGGGCCTGTGGAGCTTAAAATTCCGCTTGAGGAGGGCTCTTATCTGCTGGAAAGACATCTTCCCGGTCAACGCTTTGGAGGATTTGAGCTGGTCGATGTTAAGCTCTTTGAAAGTTCCGGGAAGGCCGCAATTAAACTGGCAGTTAAATCCCCTCTGGGTGTCTATTCGGTTATTGATTTTGTCGGAGAACTGCTGTATGAAAGGGATGACTGGACCGTATCAACCGATAAGTTGAGATTAGGTGCGCTTCCCATCACACCTTTTGCCTCTTATTTAAGGTTGCCGAGGCTACCGGAGATCACGGCTGATAATGGGCTGAAGCTTGAAAAACTAACAGTAACAGCCGATGGAATTGTGTTGTTTATATATGCTAATAGCCCGCTACTTGATCTGCTCGGGTAAAGTTTTAAGGAGAAGGAATATTTGTGAATAAAGCGCCCCGTTCGAGTCGTTTGCAGATTGGAGTTTTTGGCCGGACAAATGTGGGTAAATCGAGTTTTTTGAATATGCTAACCGGGCAGTCGGTTTCGATCACTTCAGAACATCCAGGGACGACAACAGATGTAGTGGAGAAGCAGATGGAGTTACTGCCCCTGGGGCCTGTGTTGTTTTTTGATACGGGGGGGTTGGATGATAGTTCAATTCTTTCAGAACAGCGGATATCCCGTACCTGGCATGTGGTTGAGGGGATCGATCTGGGTATCATTGTTACTGAACCGGGTGTCTGGGGAGATTTTGAAAAACAATTATTAGAGGATTTTGAAGAGCGCGGCCTGCCGGTTCTGCTGGTGATCAATAAAATCGATCAGCACCCGGTAACCGATAGGTTTAAACGGCAGCTTGAAGGGTTGGATAAACCGGTGGTGCAGCTGGCAGCGGTTGATTCTGAGCAGCGTGATAAATATATTCGGCTGGTTAAGCTGGAGTTGCTGGAGCTCTGTCCGGCCGATTTTTTACAGCCCCCAACCCTTGTTGGTGATCTGCTGGATGCGGAAGATCTGGTCGTGCTGGTTGTTCCACTTGATTTAGAGGCCCCGAAAGATCGAATAATTCTTCCCCAGGTACAGACCATTCGAAATGCACTGGATAGTTTTGCTGCTGTTGCAATAGTCAGGGAAACAGGATACAGGTCGCTTCTAAACCGACTGAAAAAAGCTCCCAAACTGGTAATATGTGACTCTCAGGTTGTGGCAGATATTGCCCGGGAAACTGAACCTGATGTTGCTCTAACAACCTTTTCTATTCTGTTTGCCAGAAGAAAAGGTGATCTTCCTGAACTGGCTGCCGGTGCTGCAGAAATCGAGCGACTGAAACCAGGGGATGCTGTATTGATCGCTGAAGCTTGTTCACATCATCCGGTTGAAGAAGATATTGGGCGTGTTAAAATTCCTCGATGGTTGGATAGCTATGTGGGGGGGGCACTTGATTATCAGGTTTATGCAGGGACAGATTTTCCCAATAAATTAGAGCAGTATAGTCTTATAATACATTGTGGTGGATGTATGACAAATCGTCGTCGGGTGCTTTATCGTATCCAGCGTGCCGGCCAGGCCTCTGTTCCCATAACTAACTATGGGATCTGTATAGCCGCTGTTCATGGTCTGGCGGAGCGGGTTCTGGCTCCTTTTGATGGAGCAGTTGCGGCTTATAGAGGTCGCAAGCAGTTAATTTTAGAAAGCTGAAAGGAAGATATTGGTGAGTCGAGATATTAGCAGGAAGGATTGGATTGAACAGCGGATAAAACCGGACGAGTATCGTAAATATCTGGATCAAGGTCAAAGTTTTATAGATGATAAATTTTTACAACGTATAGTGGCCGATGACAGTCAACCGGATCCTCTGCAGGTCAGGGATATTTTACAAAAATCCCTGGAGATTGAAAGTTTAACTGAAGAGGAAACAGCAGTTTTAACCAGAGTTCAGGATCCAGATTTGCTGGCCACCATGGAAGCAACGGCTCTTAAGGTTAAGAAAAAGGTCTATGACAATAGAATAGTCACATTTGCGCCGCTATATTTAAATAATATCTGTGTTAACAACTGTCTTTATTGCGGATTTCGAACGGCCAATCAGCAGGTCGACAGAAAGATTTTAAGTTCCCGACAGATCAGGGATGAAACTCGTGTCCTGGCCGGTGAAATTGGTCATAAGCGATTGATTGTTGTCTATGGTGAAGCGCCTGAAACTGATATAGATTATATGGAAGAGTCGATTGAAACTATCTATTCAGTTAAGGTTCCCGTAAGGAACGGTGAGGGCAGAATCAGGCGGGTAAACCTTAATGCTCCACCCCTGCAAAAACGGGAGCTGGAACGGTTAAAAACAGTAGGGATAGGAACATATCAGGTTTTTCAGGAAACTTATCATGCTGAAACTTATCATCGGGTCCATCCCGGCGGCACTCTGAAAAATGATTATTTATGGCGGTTATACAGCATGCACCGGGCGTATGAGGCCGGTGTTGATGATTTTGGTCTTGGCGTACTGTTTGGACTTTATGACTGGAGATATGAGTTGCTGGGGCTTGTAAGTCATGCTCGTGAGCTGGAAGAAAAGTTTGGCGTGGGTCCCCATACAATTTCTTTCCCCCGGTTAGAACCGGCCCTGGGGGCTAAAATTGTTGAAAATTCAAAATATCGTCTGGCGGATTCCGAGTTCAAACGGCTGATTACAGTTTTACGGCTGGCAGTTCCTTATACAGGACTGATAATTACTGCCCGTGAATCGGCCGCTCTGCGGGATCAGGTGATCGAGCTGGGCTGTACCCAGGCGGATGCTTCAACAAAACTTGGTATTGGTGGATATAGTTATGATGAAGCAGCCCAGAGTAAAGCAAAACAGCAGTTCATCATCGGTGATACTCGTTCCCTTGACAGTCTGGTTAGATCGCTGATTAAGCGGGGATATATTGTTTCTTTCTGTACGGCCGGATATCGTTGCGGTCGGACCGGAGAATCGATCATGAAGCTGTTAAAGACCGGTAAAGAGGGGGAATACTGTAAACTCAACGCAGTCTTAACCTTCAGAGAATGGTTGGATGATTTTGCTTCTGAAGAGACCCGGGTTCTCGGGGAAAGATTAATTCAGAAGGAAATCTCTCGCATCAAGCAGCAATTACCGGAGATCTATAGCAGATTTCAGGAGTATTACAGTAAAACGGTTGATGGTAAAAGAGACCTTTTTCTTTGATCGCTGAAAAAAATTACTGGTGGTTTAACAAAAAATCGGAGTGGGGGATTTAATCATACAAATTCATCCTGAAGACTGTTATACTGTTTAGAATTTTTTAGCCGGCAGCTTAAAGTAAGCTAAGATTAATTGCGTAACCGGCAAAAACTTAAGGTGGAGTTAAAATTGGCACAACTGTTGAATGGCGAGTCGATTCAATCGATTGATGGTAAAGCTCGGATTTTTGTCTGTATGGGTGGGGGCTGTGTATCATCCGGTGCAGAGGAGATTCTAAAACTGCTTACCCAGAAGATTCGGCGGCTTGAAACAGCGGTTGAGCTGGAAATTCTGGGGGAACAGGTTAATTTTGACAGTGATTCAGCCCATCCTTCCGGTTGTGATGGTTTTTGTGACCAGGGACCGTTGATACGGATTGATCCTCCCGGATTAATTTATACCCGGGTAACTCCTGAAGATGTTGATCAGATCGTAGAGATGACAGTGAAGCAGGGTCAGGTAATTGAGGAGCTCTGTTACCATGATCCTGAGGGAAAAGTTTATGAGTTGGACGAAGAGCTACCATTTTATTGTAATCAAAAAAAACTGGCGCTGGCCAGCTGTGGCCGGATAAATCCTGAAAGTTTTTCTGACTATCGCCGCCTCGGAGGATATCAGGCACTTGAAAAAGTTTTGACTGAAATGTCACCGGAGGATGTCTGGAGGGAGATACGGGTTTCTGGACTGCGAGGACGTGGTGGTGCGGGTTTCCCGACCGGACTTAAGTGGAAACATTGTTATGAACAGCAGGCCGACCAAAAATATATTATCGCCAACTGTGATGAAGGTGACCCCGGGGCCTTTATGGATAGAAATCTTATGGAGGGGGATCCCTATAGAATTATTGAAGGAATGATAATTGGGGCCTATGCTACCGGTGCCAGTCAGGGTTATGTTTACATCAGAATTGAATATCCTTTAGCAATCAAAAGAGTGAAAAAGACAATTGCTAAACTGCGGGAGAAGGGCTATCTGGGGAAAAATATTCTGGATTCCGGATTTGCTTTTGATCTAAGTATTCGTCGTGGTGCGGGGGCCTTTGTTTGTGGTGAAGAAACGGCATTGATACATTCGGTTGAGGGTCGCCGGGGTATGCCTCGGCCCCGCCCGCCCTATCCTACTGTGTCCGGTCTCTGGGGTAAGCCAACTGTGATCAATAATGTTGAAACTTTTGCTAATATTCCGACAATTATTAGCCGGGGAGCCGACTGGTTTGCCTCGATCGGGCCCAAAACCAGTCCGGGGACCAAGGTTTTTGCCCTGGCCGGCGACGTGGTAAATACCGGTCTGGTTGAGATACCTATGGGTATAACCTTGAAAGAGGTAGTGGAAGAGATCGGCGGGGGTGTGGCGGGAGGCAAAAAATTGAAGGCGGTTCAGACAGGCGGACCGGCTGGTGGTTGTATTCCGGCTGAGGAGCTTGATATAAAGATAGATTTTGACAGCCTTGCGGTTAAAGGGAGTATTATGGGAAGCGGGGGAATGATAGTACTGGATGAGGATACATGTATGGTCGATCTGGCAAAATATTTTATTCAGTTTTCTCGGGATGAGTCCTGTGGTAAATGTACCCCCTGTCGGGAGGGAAATACCAGGCTGTTAGAAATTCTTGAAAGAATCACCCGGGGTGCCGGTAAGGAAAATGATATTTATCTGCTGCGCCGGCTGGCTGAAGTTCAACAGCAAACCTCTCTTTGTGGTCTCGGTAAATCGGCCCCTAACCCGGTGTTGAGTACCCTCGATTATTTTGAAGATGAATATAAAAAACATATTTTTGATAGAGAATGTCCAGCCGGAGCCTGTCGTTATCTGGTCACCTATGAGATAGATGAAGAGGCCTGTATAGGTTGTGGTGCCTGTAAACGGGTCTGCCCGGTTGATTGTATTAGTGGTGCTTCCCGTAAGCCTCATCTTATTGATCAGGAGACCTGTATTAAATGTGGTCAATGTTATGAAGTCTGTAATTTTGCGGCGGTTCGGAGATAGATATGATTAAACAGGATCGGATAAGTCTGACAATTGATGGATTTAAAGTGGATGTGGCTCCGGGTACAACTGTAATGCAAGCAGCTGACCGGGTGGGAGTACATATACCGCGCCTCTGTTACCATCCAAAACTTAGCATCCTTGGCGCCTGTCGGATCTGTATAGTTGAGTTAAAGAAGGAGGGCCGGATGGTTGCCTCCTGTTCATACCCGGTGGAGGAGGGGATGGTTGTTGTTACCTCTTCACCAAAGCTTCGCCGTTATCGGCGTGATATAGTGGAGCTGATCCTGGATAATCATCCTAAAGATTGCCAGACCTGTGTGAGGGATGGCAACTGTGAGTTGCAGAACGCTGCCTACAGTCTGGGAGTCCGGGAACGGCTGTTTGAAGGGGAGAGGAAGAGTTTCGCCCGGGATGAATCCTCCCCGTCAATTCAGCGTGATCCGGAAAAATGTATTCTTTGTGGCCGTTGTGTGAGGGTCTGTGATGAGGTCCAGGGGGTAACTAATCTCTGGCAGCAGTTTCGGGGGTTTGAAAGTGTCGCGGCTCCGGCACATAATAATGAAATTAAACATTCGGTCTGTATTCATTGTGGCCAGTGTGTGAATGTCTGTCCGACTGCTTCAATTGTTGAAAAAAATACAACTGACGAGTTATTTGAGGCGCTGGCCGATCCGGAAATGACGGTGGTTGTTCAGACAGCCCCTTCAATTCGAGCTGCGCTCGGTGAGGGGTTTGGTTATTCCCCGGGGACACCGGTGACGGGAAAGATGGTAACAGCTTTGAACCTCATGGGATTCGATGCGGTTTTTGATACTAATCTTGGTGCCGATCTGACAATTATTGAGGAGTCTGAAGAGTTTTTAAACCGGCTTGAGTCAGGTGACGATCTTCCTTTAATTACCTCCTGCTCGCCGGGCTGGATAAGTTTTATGGAGACATTTTATCCCCATTTGATTCCCTATGCATCAACCTGTAAATCTCCTATGAGTATGTTGTCCAGTCTGATTAAAACCTATTATGCGGAGACCCGGGAAATCGATCCGGAGAAGATCTATTCTGTGGCAGTAATGCCCTGTACCGCCAAAAAATTTGAAGCTGCCCGGGATGAACATAAAACCGACTGGGGGGCCCCTTATACCGATAATGTTATAACGACCAGAGAATTAATCTGGATGTGTAAATGTATGGGGATCAATTTTCGCCGTTTGCCGGATAGTCAGTTTGATAGTCCGCTGGGAGTTTCAACCGGGGGAGGAGATATATTCGGAACCACCGGTGGTGTGACCGAAGCTGCCCTGCGAACCGCTTATGAAAAAATAACTGGAGAGACCCTGGATGAGCTTGATTTTATGGCAGTTCGTGGTGTTGAGGGTTTGCGTGAGGCAACTATCGAGCTGGCCGGACGGGAGATTAATATTGGAGTGGCTAATGGGCTGCAAAATGCCAAAGAGCTGTTTGATCGGCTGTCGGCCGGCGAAAAACAGTACCATCTGCTGGAGATAATGGCATGCCCCGGAGGCTGTGTCGGTGGTGGTGGACAGCCCTATCCTCCCGAGGATACATTCTCCCTTGATCCTGAACTTGTGAAAAGTAGAGCCAAGGCACTCTATTCAATCGATAGCAATAAAAAATTACGTAAATCTCATGAAAATCCGGCTATTCAGGAGCTCTATACCTATTACCTGGGTGAACCGAATGGTGAGCGTTCACATCAACTTTTACATACATGCTATAAACCGAATAAAAGGCGGGGAATCAGATGAACCGTGACTACTCTTTGTCCTCTGAAATCGTTCAGTCTTTACAGGATTTTTCAGAGAAAAACCGCCCGGAAAGTTATTTGATTCCGGCCCTTCAAATGGTTCAGGAAAGCTATGGTTTTCTTTCCCGGGAACATCTCGATGAAGTGGCGCTGTTATTACGGGTTCCCTATGCAAAGGTTACCGGAGTTGCCTCGTTTTATCATTTTTTTAACTTTAAACCCTCCGGTGAAAATGAAATTGTGATCTGTACCGGAACTGCCTGTCACGTTCGGGGTGCCGGTGCTGTACTGGATAGATTTTTAGAAGAACTTCAAGTCAAGCTGGAGCAACCCACTGAAGATGGTCGGTTTTCGGTTACCGATGCTCGCTGTGTGGGAGCCTGTGCCCAGGCACCGGTGGTCATCATCGGTGAAAAGGTTTATTCTAAGGTTACTCCAGATGATGTTCCTGAAATTCTTTCTGAATATGGATTTGAAGCGGATAGCTGAACCGCAGCTGATTCGCTATTTTTGGTAATCGTTTGAAATTTTGCCAGCCCTCGATTTGTAGTTGTTATATTCCATCAAGTTATCTGAAAAGATCATCCAACCAGACCGACAGGTGGTTATTTAATATTGCCTGGCTGATCCAATGCTGGCTTGCCCGGAAGATAATAAGCTGAGGGACTATTTAAGAATAAGTATAAATAGAGTATAATTATTCTCTCCAGATTTGATGATGGTAGGTAAAATCTTATTCTCAGGGTGGGTATCTAATTACAGACAATAATCAGCAGCCCCAAAAACCACGAACTTTTTCTGCTTCACAGATTAATAAGTTTTATAGCTGTCCGCGAATGTGGGCATATGAGTATCTTGAAGGTTTGAAACCTCTTCCCAGTTATCCTCTTCAAAAGGGGACTTTTGTCCATGCAGTAGTGGAAAATTTTAATCGGGATCCCGGGCCGTTTCCCGATTCTTCACAGAAAAAACAGCAGATTGAGAGAGTGATCGAAAGATTGAACAGGATCGCGCGAAGGCTCTGGGAAGAGGGTCTGCCGGGTGAGTTTGAGGGGGAGATGCGAAAAAAATCACAGGAGCTGAAGGATCAGTTCAAAAATTATGCCGAAAGTTTTTTACAGCGTTTTAATCAGCTGAAAAGACGCACTGAATTATCTCCTGAAAAAGCCTGGCAACGGGCGGCACCCGATGCAAATGAGCTGTCTGTTGCTGTAACCGATGAAAATGGGGAATGGTTGTTTTGTGGCGGAATTGATGCGGTTTATGAGAAACATCCGTTGTGGTTCGATCGGACCGCAATCGTTGATTATAAGACGGGAAAAAGTCCATTTAATTCGGCCACTCCTTTAAGCGTTGATTACGGGAGGCAGCTTGATATTTACGGCTGGTTGTATTACCAGGCTTTCGGCCAGGTTCCCGAAGTGGCAGGGATTCATTTTCTTGCTGCACCGACGAACAGTTCTACGGCTTTTGTTTTTAAGGAGATTGATCCTGGAACGGTGGAATCGGTTCATTTGATGCTGGAGAGGGTAAGGAGTTTAACCGTTTCAGAAAACTACCAGGATTATCCGCCTAATCCTCAGTATAAATGGTGCTGTTTTAAAAAGAAAAATGGTCAAACTATTCGTTGTGATCACTGGAAATATTGTCAGGGCGGTGAAGCCCTCCCGGAACCGGTTAAACAGGATAATGGATTTGATGATAGAAAGTTGATTTTTGTTGATCAACGTGATCCGCTGGCTGAAAATCTCCCCTTAAGTGAACATGCCAGCGCAGTTTTTGATGACAGTCCGGATCCTGAAAAATTCTGAGGGTGTTAAGCCCGAGGGGGTTAGTCGGTTAAGCTGTTGATTGTAGATTAAAGCTAAAAAGAGGATTTAAAGCTCGAGGGATCTAATAGAACTGTGGGTGGTTCGATTATTTCCCACCGTGATTAATAAAAGCTCCCGTTTAAAAAGGGGTGAGCTACAGGAGATTTTTCTGTAGCTTATTACCCCTTTAACAGGGGAGATCTTCCTGAAAAAACTGGCGAGGATGACTGTTGATGGTTGATTTTTTATTAAATTTCAAAAAAACTCGAGAATACAAGTTGTTGACCTTGAGCGCAGTGCATGGTGCTGTTCATTCGATAATAATTATTTTTTCTGTTGTTCTGGGCTCTCTTCGGCAGGAGTTTAACTGGGGGTTAAGTTTTGCTGGTTGGGTCGGAACTGCCGGATTTGCCCTGTTTGGATTAACCTCATTGCCGGCTGGATGGCTGGCTGATCGATTTAGCAAGAAGACGCTGCTGTTGCTCATGGCGGGTGGAATAATTGCCGGATCATTTATCATGGGATTGGCTGTTTCATCTCCAATCTTCATTGTTGGCTGGCTGGCAGCCGGTTTTTTTGGTGGGATGTACCATCCTCTGGCCCTGGCTGAGATTGCCGGGACTTATGGGAAAAAATCAGGTAAAGCCCTGGCCTGGCATGGTAGCGGTGGTAATATAACGGTTGCGGTGACACCGGTTATCGCCGGACTGATAGCTTCAATCTACGGTTGGCGAGCGGCCTTTATAATGGGGGGGATTGTTGTCACAATCGTTTTTTTTCTCCTGCTGGCCGTTACTGAAAACTCGGTTGATAGATCGAGAAAAAAACAGCCGGGGAGACTGCCGCCACTTAAGCTGCTCTGGATTTTGCTGCTGGCCCATTGTTTGACCGGATTTATCTATCGGGGGGTGGTCACCTTTATCCCCTCATTTGTTGAGCAGCAGTGGCAGGGAGCTATCGGATTGTCAGCTGTTGGTGGAATCACCAGTTTGATTCTAATTTTCGGTATAGTTGGACAGTTTATCGGAGGAGCTCTTTCAGTTCGGGTAAATTTTTGGCGATTATATTTAACCCAGGTGGGTATTTATTCGCTGGCACTGTTTTTGACCCCGCTGTTGAGCCGCTGGTTTTTTGTTTCCACCCTGGTAATCTGGGGAATAGTCTATTATTCGACCCAACCTGTAGTTAATTGTTACCTGGCGAGATTTAGCAGTGATCGAACTCATGGGAGATTATTTGGTCTGGCTTTTTTCATCAATTATGGGTTAGGTAGTATCGGTGCCGGTATCTCTGGACAATTAGCTGAATATGCCGGCCCTCTGGGAATGTTCTGGGGGATAGCTTTTATTGCCTGTGCCGTGGGGGTAATCCTCTGGTTTAATCGTTCGAAGCTAAATAAATACAGTTAAAGCTTCGATAATAGGAGATGAACCATTATGGTTATAATTTTTGCCCGGATAACCAGCGGTCAACTGACGATTATTAATAGCTGGCTCTGGTGATTATTCCGCCCGAATTACTAGTGGTTTTTGGGGCGATGAAATGAATTTGAAAATTAATCTTTATCGGAGGTGTTTCGATGTTTGCGCTCTTGCTTGAAGGTGGTTTGTTGATGATTCCGATTGGGATCTGTTCGGTGCTGGCGGTTGGTTTTACCATAGAAAGGTTTATTTATTTATATTCAAATCACACCTCGGCGCGGGAGTTCTGGGAAAGAGTGGAGGGCCCTCTGAAAAAAGGTCGTGTGGATGTAGCTCTTGCTCGAACTCGGGAGTTCAAAGGTGTTCTGGCTGAGTTGGTTGAAAAAGCCCTGCAGGTCGAACCGTTAACAGCAGAGGCTGCTGAAGAGGAGATGAAGATTTTTGGCAATGAAATATTATTGCGGCTCAAACAGTTTTTACCTTCGTTAGATTTTATTGCCCAGGTTTCACCGCTGTTAGGGTTGCTGGGAACTGTGGCTGGAATGATCGAGACCTTCAGGATAATTGCCGAAATCGGTGTTGGTGATCCCAATCTCCTTGCCGGCGGTATTTATACAGCTCTGGTGACTACGGCGGCAGGTTTAACTGTAGGTATTGTTGCATTGTTTTTCCATTATTTACTGAAAAGTAAGGTTGACAGTATAATCAATGATCTGGAAGCAGCGGTCAATAAAACTACTGTGCTGATAGAGGAAAACGATGTTTGAAGAAGCCAAACCATTTGGCCGGTTAGAAACAGAACATCAATTTACCTCGCTGCGGATTACACCTTTGATTGATATAGTGTTTTTGCTGTTGATATTTTTCATGGTTTCGACAACCTTCACTGTTCAGCCGGGTCTTCAGGTTGAACTACCCGGTGCCGGCGGGGAGGTTGAAATGGCACCTGAACGTGATGTTATCTCTATTTCCCATGAGGGCCAGATCTATCTTAATGGTGAATCAATCAGGCTGGCCGATCTGATCGGTCAACTGGATGGCGACGAAAGAATAGTTGTGGTCCGAGCCGATCGACGGGCTCGCCATGGTTTGATTGTCAGTGTGCTGGATAGTGTCAGAAAAGCTGGTGTAAGCCGGGTAAATCTTTCAACACGTCCATTAGAGGAAGATGGTAATGAATAGACGTCTGTTATCAGGGTTGATTGTCAGCATTGTTTTTCATCTGCTCCTGCTGCTTTTGCCCTATGCGGCTCCCCAGGTCAGCCGACCGGAGCCGGACAAGTTAATTGTTGATTTGCGGGCCGGGTTGGAACCGGTTGCTCCGACAACTGAAAGAACTGAACTGGCAGAACAGCAGGAGGCTGAACCGGTGGATGAACAACCGCTCGATGATCCACCTGCAGAGGAGGAAGCTGAGCCTGAGCCTGAACCGGATTCAGACCCCGCGCCAGAACCGGAACCATCGCCAGAACCGGAACCATCGCCAGAACCGGAACCGGTGCCAGAACCGGAACCAGAGCCTGAACCGGAACCGGAGCCGGAACCGATGCCAGAACCGGAACCGGAGCCGGAATCAGAGCCTGAACCAGAACCGGAGCCTGAACCGGAGCCGGTTGAACAGCTGGCAGATAAAGATCAGGAAGCTGAAGTCGATCAACAGATCTTACAGCCGGATGCCAGTCGTTTACAAAGAGAACCGGTTTTTCGTCGGGCTGAAGCGCGCACCGGTCAGACAGATTCTGGTCAGGATCCGATAGAACCCCGGGAGCGTCATACCACGGTTTCTGATTATGAAAGACATAGAATAGAGCAGCCCCAGAGGGAAACTGAGGAATCTGAAAGGGCTTTTCGTCCGGTACCTGAGTTTCAGCGTGAACGACAGAGGTTTTTACCGGATTTAGATATTCCTCAGTCGGTTGATCGCCGTCCGGAGGTGGAGGTTGGGGAAAATATGGATCTCCAGGTCCGGGAAGCAATCGATCCGACACTGGGTCGTGCCGACAGGTCACGTCGGTTACTTGAAGGGCCACTTCCTGAAGCGCCAGGTTGGCTTGAGGAGCGGGGGGAAAATGTTAGATTGGTGGTTGATTATCTGATAAAACCGGATGGTACGGTTAATTCAATCACCTTAATAAATAGTTCGGGGTATCCGGAGTTGGATTCACTGGTGGTCAACTATCTACAGCGCTGGAGGTATGAGGAGATGGATGAGTCTGAACAGCGAACTGTGGAGATACAGTTTCGATTAAAAACTTAGTTGAGTGGGAGAAAATTATGAAATCAGCGATTGTAAAGATGATTGGTAATATTTGGAGTTTGATTCCAAGGGGTCTGGTCCGAACAACAAAATTACTGGTAATGAGTTTCTTGATACTTGTTTTAAGCGGTTCAGTGTTTGCTGGAATCGGTTTGCGGGAGGAGCGAGATTATCGGGCGGCGGTCTGGTATTTGCGGGAAAATGATCTCCAACAGGCACGTTACCAGTACAGTCAGTTTGTTGAGGATTATCCTGGCTCCGAACGGCTTGGACGGGCTTATTTTGGTCTGGCGGAGACCTATTATTTAGAGGATGAGTATGAGTTTGCCGGATCAAACTATAAACAGGCTTTAATTGCTGGAAATCTCCCTGCTGAATATCGTGAACAGGCTTACAGACGGGGGCTGGATGCGGCCGGAACGATTGGTTCGTTAGTTTTAACTGAGGGTATACTGGAGACTGCTGAACCGGATTATGCAGCTGTGATTCCCCGCAGCGGGCTGTTAAATGCTATCCAGGTGATGGAAAACAATCAGCGGTATCAGCAGGCACTGGAACTGATTCGTAACGCACTTGATCGCTATGCAGACGATTCGGAGTTTCTCCATGAAAAAGCAGTTCAATTATCAAATTTAGAACGTTTTGAAGAGGCGGAAAAAGTTCTTGATAGGATCATTGAGCAGAGTAGTCTCTATCGAGAAGAAGCCAGGTTTTTACGGGCCGAAGTAAGGTTTGCCATGGGAAAATATCAAGCCGCTGCGGCTGATTATAAAAAATTAATTGAGATAGCTGAATTTAAATATGATGCTGTTTATGGTCTGGCCTGGGTGGAGATAGTAGAAGAAAACTTTCAATCAGCCCTGGAATATCTCAGTCAGGTAGCCGAGGAAATTCCCGAGGAGCGGCAGCGACTGCGGCGGGTTGTAACCAGGGATCTGGCTCGATTGTATGCAACCCTGGGAGAGGCGGGTAAGGCTGATCAGTGGTATGACACTGCAATCGAACTGGCAGTTGAGCCGGGTCGTTCTCAGCTGTTGATTGAAAAAGCAGAATATTTAGTGCAGAGAGGTCAGCTTGAGGCTGCAGTAGTTTATTATGAACAGTCCCGGGAAACCCTTCCTTCGGATAGTTTGAAAAGTCTTGTTCAGGGCTATCTATCCTTGCGTAAATATCAACCGGCAGTTGAAACCCTGGATCGGGGTTTTGAAGCAGAAAAAATATCCGGTCATT
>PWOD01000205.1 GCA_003557545.1 bacterium
GTTTTGTCAATCCACTTTTTTAATTCATCTACCACCTGATCTCTCATCCACCAGACCCCTTTCAGTTTGGGGTGGAAATGATATACCATGTTTCTACAAAAAATTGGAGAAACAGCTTCAATTTAACGATTATTATGGTAGAATATTTTCTCAGCTATTGGTTGACTTGCTCCGCTATACTGATGCAAAGTGATTACTTCCAATAAATGTTTCAAACTCAATTTAAACGTTAGCTGTTTAATTTTTGGGAGTAAGCTGTCTAATTAGCCGGCTGTTAGGTATTTTGGAACCAGTATTGGATCGACAGGTCAGCTACAGTAAAATTAAACTTTTTAGTGGAGGAATGAACTACATGCACGCAACAGAAGAAGCCATTTCACGGCTGCCTAAAGTCGATTTACATCTCCATCTTGATGGGGCAATACGGACCCAAACTATTCTTGAACTGGGCCAGAAAAATAATCTTTCGTTACCGGCTGATGATGTCGAGCAGCTGGCTGAACATGTTCAGGTCCAGCCCTCCTGCCGGAGTCTGACTGATTTTCTTGCCTGTTTTGAATTTTTTTATCCGGTCTTACAGTATCCGGAGTCGGTTGAACGGATTGCCTATGAGCTTTGTGAAGATTTAAGCCAGCAGGGGATTATTTATGCTGAAACCCGATTTGCCCCGGTTCTTCTCCTTGATGAAGGAGCGACTCAGCGGGATATGGTAGAAGCAGCTCTCAGGGGTCTATCCCGGGGTTGTGAGGAGTTCGACCTGCCGGTCCGGTTGATTCTCTGTGCATACCGGGGAACTCCGGCCGAAAAAAGCCTGGAGCTGGTCAAATTGGCTGATGAATATCAGGATCAGGGAATTGCCGGTCTTGATTTTGCCGGTGATGAAAGTCGTTATGAAACCAGTGAACATAAAGAGGCCCTGGCGCTTGCTCATGAATGCAATCTGCCCCTTACTGTGCATGCGGGAGAGGCTGGTTCAGTCGATAATATCCGTGAGGCGGTGGACCTCGGTGCTGATCGAATTGGACATGGAGTTCGGTTAATTGATGATCCTCAGCTGTTACAGACCGTTGTGGAAAAACAGATTCCGCTTGAACTCTGTCTTACCAGCAACCTGCAGACTCAGGCGGTCAGCTCGATAGAGGAACACCCGTTTCCTGAGTTCTATCGGCAGGGTGTAAAGGTAACTCTAAACACTGATGATCCTAAAATTAGCAATACTGATCTTGATTTTGAATATAATCTGGCGGCTCGTTCCTTTGGCTTTTCAATCGATCAATTGAAAGAGATTTCAATCAATGGAATTGACGCAGCATTTGTCGACGATTCGATGAAGAACAAGTTGCTGGCAAAGGTAGATTAACAATAACTTTTTAACCGGTTTGATATTGGGACCATTTATTTTTATTGAGGTGAAATTTGATGGCTGAAATTACTGATATAGATCGTCAATTGGTTGACCATGCTACTGAAGCCCTTAAATACGCTTACTCTCCGTACAGTAACTATCGAGTGGGTGCTGCTGTTCAGACTTCTGAAGGCAAAATTTACACAGGTTGTAATGTGGAAAATTCTTCTTATGGACTTACCAATTGTGCTGAAAGAACCGCTCTGTTTAAAGCGGTTTCTGTGGGTGAACGGGAGTTTGACCGGATCGCCATCGTGGTTGAAAACGCCGGTTGTGTGGGAACCCCCTGTGGTGCCTGCCGCCAGGTAATTACTGAGTTTAATCCTCAGATGGAAGTATTGATGGCCAATACCTCCGGTATGGTCGAAAAGATGTTGGCCGGAGAGCTGCTGCCCAAAAGTTTTGCCTGTGATAATCTGGAAGAAGAAAAAATCCAGCCTGGTGTCTGATTGTTTCATGAACCGCGGATATTATCGGGCTGAACAACTGCTTGACAGACTGGGGTTATGCTCAAATGAATCGGCTTGATCCCCGTCAGGTTCGTCAGACTTCCGAGGATATTGAACGCCAGAGTTTGTCACCGAGAGCTCAGCTGTCATCTGAATCAGCCGGCCGTTCGCGCCCTGAATCGCCTGACAAATTACGGACTGCATTTCAGGTAGATCGCGATAGAATTCTCCATTCACCGGCGTTTCGTAGGTTGAAATTTAAAACCCAGGTATTTATTGAACCGCTGCGGGATGACACACGGACCCGTCTGACACACACGCTGGAAGTTATGCAGATTAGCCGGACGGTAGCTCGGGCTTTGAGACTGAATGAAGATCTTACCGAGGCCATAGCTCTGGGACATGATATTGGTCATACTCCCTTTGCTCATGTTGGAGAATCGGTGTTGGACGAACTGAGTGAGAATGGTTTTCATCACAGTTTTCAATCAGTTCGTATGGCTGAAAAATTAGAGCGTCAGGGTCAGGGATTAAATCTTACCAAAGAGGTTAAAAATGGTATTTTAACCCATTCTAAAACTACCCGGTCGATCTGCGATCCGGTTTCTCGGCAGCAGCCACTTACTTCGGAAGGTAAACTGGTTAGACTCTGTGACAGTATCGCTTATTTGAACCATGATATTGAAGATGCAGTTAAGGTGGGGCTGCTGAAAGAAAGCTCGCTTCCTGAAGCTTCATTGCGCGTTCTGGGCAAAACCAGCGGTGCCAGGATTGCTCGTTCGGTTGAGGATATAATTAATACCAGTATTGAACAGGATGAGATTTCAATTTCTTCCCGGGTAAAACAGGCGACTGATCGTTTGCGAACCTATCTATTTGAAAACCTTTATTCATTAAAAACTGATTCAGCGATCAATAATGAAGCTCGTATGGTTATAGAAAATCTCTATAATCTATTTGATAAAAATCCTCACCTGATCTATCAGCAACTCCCATTTTTAGAAAAGGTTGATAGTTCTCAGCCGGCCGTAGATTTTTTAAGCATTCAAAGTGACTTTTCAATTATCCGCTTATATCGGAAGTTTTTTGATGATACCCTGTCCCATTTGCCTCACTACGAATGACTTTAAGCGGATCAGGAAAAGCACAAATTTTGATTTTTTTAAACAACTCGAAAAAAGCTCTTTTATTCCTTGAAAACATAGGTAGAATAGTATTTAATGGAACATTTTTGGTTGGCTGGTTGAATATAATAATTGAATAGACGGGATATCAAATGACCGAAGGATCAGTTCTTATCGTTGAAGATGCTGTGGTTATAGCAGAACATCTTAAAATGTTAGTCGAACTTCAGGGGCATAAAGTTATCGGGGTAGTAGATAACGGTGAGGAAGCAATTGAGCTGGCGATCGAACACCGTCCAGATCTGATTCTCATGGACATTAAACTGCTTGGCGAACTTGATGGAATTCAGACTACTCGCCGGATTTATGAACGTCTCAAGGGAGAAACGAGTATTGTCTATGTGACGGCTTATGGTGATAAGAAAACTGTCCGCCAGGCGCGCGATTCCGGTGCTCTGGCTCTGTTCACCAAGCCTGTTCGTCGGCACGCGCTGGATTGGATACTCCAGTGGTATTTCCAGGGTGTTAAAGATTTGGATTCCAAACCTTCCTCTCTCCAGGCCTGGTTTTTCCGGGATGTTTAACTGCCCGTGAAAGTTTCCATAAGATTTGAGATTTAACCGTGTATCTCACTTACTTCTTCGACATTATAGTTGTTTGGACTAACCCGGCCGGATCTGTTTGCCGCCTATATAACTCCTTACCAATTTTTTTCCAAAATAGCCCCTTAAGATTGTTCCGGTTTACAGTTTCAGTGGCTGAAACGATTCCTTTCTTACAAGACAAGGCTGAAAATCCAGGTTGGGAACAGTTGTTGCTCATTTACCATCACTGTCCCCGATGGTTCTGGACCGGATTAATCCTTATAGTTTCGCTTTTCACACTGTTTATTGTGTCGGTCATAGTCTGTCTTTACAATCGCCGGCTGAAGGAGCGGACCGTGCTCAACCAACGGTTTCTCCAGCAGATTCTTGATGCCTCTCCAAGTTTAATGTCGGTCCGCACCTCTAACGGAGAATATGGCATGGTTAACCGGTCTTTTGCTAATTTTATTGGGAAATCACGGGAACAGATCATCAATCAAAAGCCGTTTGATGTAATCCCCGACAATCTGAATTTTTCTAAACGAATTAAACTTGAGGAAAAAGTTCTACTGAGTGGTTTGCCTGAAACAGTTGGTGTGGAAAAATTAACCGATCCCCGGAGTGGTTTTACTAGATGGTTTGTTACTACCTGCCGGCCAGTTAGTGCCCCGCGGGAGGAGGATAACTTCGTTCTCACTGTTTCTGCTGATATTACTGAAACACGTCGTGCTGAGCAGGAATTGCGAGAAAAACAGAAGCTTTTCGAATCTTTCTTTGAATCGGCCAACGAGTTGATCGTGCAGCTTGATTCTAATGGTAGTATTGTGCGTGCCAATAAGGAGACTGCCCGCCAACTGGGTTGTTCTGTTAAAAAACTGGCCGGGGAGAGCTTTTTTTCATATCTGACCGACAAATCCCGTAAAGTTTTTAATAACAGTTTTCAGCATTTTATCGACTCTTCCGACAATCGTCAGACCCTGCGACTCTTAACCAGTCAGGGTGAAACCATAGTGGTTGACTGTTCGATTGCCCGGCTGTTTGAAGATAAGGATACCGCCAGTTTTTATGTGTTGTTTATGCGGGATATCACTGAGTTGAAAGCCCGTCAGGAAAAACTGCTGCTCTACCAGCAGACGATTGAGGCGTCTACCGAACTGTTTGCCGCCCTTGACGACAATTTAAACCTGCTTTTAATGAACCGGACTTTTCAGGAGTATTTTGCTCTTCCTGATAAATCAGTCGAGGGCAAGCAGATTTCGCGGCTGATCGAACCAGAGCTGTACGGACGGATTGCTGGTTTTATTGATCAGGCAGTTTCTGGGGAAGTTGTCAGGGAAGAGATTGATTTAGACCATCCAGAGGTTGGCAAGAGAAACCTGGTAGCGTCCTTTTATCCGCTTATTACAGCCGAAGATCAAATTACCGGGATAGCCCTCTCGTTCCATGATATAACCGCCCGTCAGCAGGCTAAGAAAAGGTTGAGAAGTTCGGAAGAAAAATTTCGTCAGATGGCCTCTACAATTAGAGAGGTTTTCTGGATGAGCTCCCAAAATTTTGATCGAATTGATTATCTCAATCCGGCCGTGGAAGATCTTATAGGGTATAAACCGCAGTTACTATATGAAAAACCCCGGTTGATCTTCGCTAAGATCTTACCTGAGGATCGTTCTCATGTGAGAGAATTTTTCAGTGATTTCCAGGATGAAGAGAAGCAGCTGGAGTTCAGGGTCCGACGGGTGGGCGGTGAAATTCGCTGGTGTCGCCTGCGAGCTCACCGGTTAGCCGGAGACAAACTGGTTGGAACTATCGTCGATATCACAGGTTTTAAGCGGGTTCAGTTTGAGCTGGAGGACTCACTGGTTGAAAAGGAAACATTAATGCGGGAAATCCATCATCGAGTTAAAAATAATCTGTTCATCATTACAAGTCTGCTGGAGATGCAGACTCTCAAAACTGAAAATAGTCAGGTCCGGGAGATTCTGCAGCAAAGTGTTGATCGTATCCAGGTGATGGCGTTTGTCCATGAAATTCTTTATAAAGACACAAAACTTGGTTCGATCCGCATTGATCATTATCTGCAAAAATTAACTGATGAGCTGATGATAGCCCATATGTCGCCGACCAAACAGATTGAAATTAAACATCAGCTTGCTCCGATTACTCTCGATGTTGATCGGGTTGTTACCTGTGGTCTGATTATTAATGAGCTGTTCACTAATTCATTACAGCATTCCTTTGAACAGGCGGACGAAGGTTGGATCAAGGTGAGTTTTCAGGAGAAGGGGCCTAACTACCTGTTGGAGTTGAGCGATAGTGGTGAGGGGTTGCCAGATAACTTTGAACTTGCAGATGTTGACACACTCGGTCTCAAGTTAGTCTCAAGTCTGGCTGAAAACCAGTTGAAGGGAACGGTTGAGATCCAGCGGGAACCCCACACGCTGTTTCGGGTGGAGTTTGATAAAACCTTTGAAAAATCGCAAAATCACATATAAACTTTTCTCTGTCGCGGGCCATTTTAAATTTTACTTCAATCCCGCGAAATATTGTTTTTTATCTGTATCATAGATTCAAGGGAGGTATTGATGTGGCTGCTTTAAAACAGGAAATATCACAACTGGCAACCCTCGGCCGTTTAAATTTAACCGACGAGGAGGAAAAGAAGTTTGCCGGTGATCTCCAGGAAATTCTCGAGTTCGCCGAAAAAATCAACGAGGTTGATACTGAAAATATTCAGCCGACCTACCATGCGCTTCCTCTGGAAAATGTTTTTCGGGATGATGTTTGTCAGCCCGGTCCGCCGATAGAGACGGTTCTTAAGCAAGCTCCCGCTTCGATTGACGGGTATTTTTCTGTACCCCGGGTGATTGATCGAGAATGAACAATCAACTATCGCAACTAAGTTTACTGGAACTTTCACAGCTTCTGGAAGCTCAAGAAATAACTGCTGTTGAACTTATGGAAACAACCGTTGAACGTTATCGACAGCTTGATTCAGATATCAAATCTTTTCTCTATTTTGATCTTGATGAAAGTCTGGAAACTGCTAAAAAACAGGATTCTCTGGAGAGAAAATCAGCTCTACATGGTATTCCGCTGGCGATTAAAGATAATATCTCTCGTCTGGGCAAACCGTTAACCTGTAGTTCTAAGATTCTCGCCGGACACCGGCCACCCTATAGTGCTACTGTTGTTGAAAAGCTCGAACAGGCCGGGGGAATATTTGTTGGAAATACTAATATGGATGAGTTTGCCATGGGTTCTTCAACCGAGACCAGTGCTTATCAGACCACCCGTAATCCCTGGGATTTAGAGCGTGTACCGGGCGGTTCAAGCGGGGGCTCAGCCGCCGCGGTAGCAGCCGGTATAGTCCCGGCCGCCCTGGGCTCCGACACCGGCGGTTCTATTCGACAGCCGGCCGCTTTCTGTGGAGTTGTTGGATTTAAACCAACCTATGGCCGAGTTAGTCGCTATGGTCTGTTTCCTTTCGCATCATCACTTGACCAGATCGGTCCGATCGCTCGGACTGTCAGTGATGTTGCATTTCTTACAGAACTGCTCGCCGGTTCTGATTCGCGGGACAGTACGTCACTCGATTCTCCGGTTCCCCGCTATCTCGAGCAGCTTCAGCCCCGGGCAGAGGGGTTGACTTTTGGAATTCCTGAAGAATATTTCGGGGAGGGGGTAGATTCGGATGTTCGTCAGATTATTCAACAGACGATTGAAACTCTCAAACAGCAGGGAGCTGAGATTAAAACAGTTAATCTACCCCATACTAAATATGCAATTTCAACCTACTACATACTGGCCACCGCTGAAGCCAGCAGTAACCTGGCCCGTTATGACGGAGTCCAATACGGCTATCGTGCGGATGAGCCTGATGATCTTATCGATATGTATTCGCGGACTCGGGCCGAAGGATTTGGCCCCGAGGTGAAACGGCGGATCATGCTGGGGACCTTTGTCCTTTCCAGTGGATATTATGAGGCTTACTATGGAAAAGCTCAAAAACTCCGCACTCTGATTAAACAGGATTTTGATAGGGTATATGAAGAATGTGATCTGCTGCTTACACCGACTACACCTTCTACTGCTTTTAAACTTGGAGAGAAAATCGATGATCCGGTTCAGATGTATCTCAGCGATATTTTAACCGCTTCAACAAATCTTGCTGGGTTGCCGGCCATCTCAATTCCGGTTGGTCAGGATAGTAAGCAGCTTCCGGTGGGGGCCCAGCTTATCGGTCCGGCACTCTCTGAGCAAACAGTTTTAAATGCTGCTTTTATGCTGGAAAAACAGAGTCAATGGGATGCTAAAATAGCTCCGGTGCAAGCATGACAAACAATTGAAATGGTGATTAATGATGGTTGACGATGTTGTAATTGGACTTGAAGTACATGTTCAACTGCAAACACAGTCGAAACTTTTTTGTGGATGCAGTACTAAATTTGGAGACAACCCAAACGCCAATACCTGTCCGGTCTGTTTGGGCTGGCCGGGGACTTTGCCGGTGCTTAATAAAAAGGCCCTGGAATATGGTATTCTGGCCTCCCTAGCTCTGAACTGTAAGATCAATCAGAAAATTAAATTTGACCGTAAAAACTATTACTATCCGGATCTCCCCAAGGCCTACCAGATTAGCCAGTACGACCTTCCACTGGCTGAGCATGGGACCGTAAAATTTAACCACGACGGAGAAAGCTGTGCTGTCGGGATTGAACGGCTGCATCTTGAAGAGGATGCCGGGAAGCTGGTGCATTCATCAGTCAGTCGGGAATCCTACGTTGATTATAATCGTTCCGGCACTCCGCTGGCAGAGATTGTTACTAAACCGGAGCTGACCTCACCTGAGCGAGCCGAATCATTCCTGCGAACTTTGAAAAAGCAGATGGAATATCTCGATGTCAGCGACTGTAATATGGATGAGGGAAGTTTACGCTGCGACGCCAACATTTCAATTCGCCGGGATGATGGTAGCCTCGGGACAAAAGCAGAGATTAAAAATATGAACAGTTTTAAAGCTGTTCGCAAAGCTCTCAGTTATGAAGTTCTACGTCAGCGAAAACTACTTTCTCGTGGTCAGCGAGTGGTTCAGGAAACCAGACTCTGGGATGAAACAACCGAACAGACTAAATCGATGCGCTCCAAGGAAGAAGCACATGACTATAGATATTTCCCCGAACCAGATCTGGTTCCGGTTAGAATTGATAAGAAATGGCAGCAGGAGATCGGGTTTAAACTCCCCGAACTACCGGATAAAAAGTTTAACCGGTTTCTTGATGAATATCAGTTAACAGAAGAAGCAGCCAGAACTCTGACAGATAGTCGTCCGCTGGCAGATTTTTTTGAGCAGGCGATTAAACCGGATGTTTCAGCAAAAACAGTCGGTAATCTAATAATTTCAGATGTTAAACGTGAATTGAACGAACGGGGCTGGGATATCGGACAGGTGGCCTTGACTCCGGCAGCTTTAACCTCCGTTGCCTCGCTACTGGAAGAAAATCTAATCAGTAGCAACGTCGGCTCAGAGCTGATTGCTGAACTGGTTGAATCCGGTGGTGACCCTCGTGAAATAGTTGAACAGCGTGGTTTGAAGCAGATATCCAGCGAGGACCAGCTGAGTTCAGTTATTCTGCAGGTTGTTTCTGAAAACCCCGATGCAGTTGCCGATATTAGAGGAGGGAAGAACCAGGCTATAGGTTTCCTGGTCGGTCAGGTAATGCAAAAAACCGGCGGACAGGCCGATCCTGGGACAGCACAAAAACTTCTGCGGGAGGAGATTCTCTGATGCGTCCCGGTAATAAGCTCGGCTTCAAACTGTTTACCCGACTGCTGTTTTTTGGAATACTGGCCGGGCTGCTGCTGGGATATCTGCTGGATGAACCTTCTATCAGACAGGATATTTTAGCTGATCTGCCATATCCCGGAACCTTTATTGGAGGGTTTATAGGACTGCTGGTAGCACTGGTTGGGTATTACTTGTCCCGGCGGGTACTTTTTGAATTTATCGCCGAGCTGCGGGATAAACTTTCAGCAGTTGGCCAACTGCCTTTCGGTTTCGACCAGGACATCAGTCTAAAAGATCAGGCGAATGGTTTTTACGACCTGTTTGAACATCAGGTTAGTAGGATTGCTAATTTTCAACAGCGGGTTCATCAACTTTCAGCACGGGCCAGGGAAGCCTTAAATAGTGCCAGTAAACTGAGCGAGGCTCCACTTGATTCCTATATAAAACTCCTGGAGAATAAGTTTGAAGGAACCAACCGGCTTATTCATCAACTTGAAGATTTTTCTCAACGAATTGAAAAAAAGATCATCCCTGTGGTGGCTGAGGGGCTTCCTGAAATAGAGCTGGGTGACAGTTCAATTTTTGAACAGATGGTAGAATTCCAATCATCGATTGATCAAACACTGTCCGATGTTATGACAGATTTTAGGGAAGTTAAAGATACGGTTGATTCCACCCGGCCTGATCCCGGGCAACTGCGACAGGCTATCAAACGGGCCAATTCAATAATTCAGCAGATGGCTGAACTGTTTGTAGAATTCCCGGCCGAACAGTTGCCGGAAACAGCTGAAAAACTCAGAATTCAGACCGAAACCTGGGAAAAAATGGCAGTTCGACTGGAAACTTTGAACGATTCGCTGGATTCATCTGTAAATAATGCCGTAAAAAAACTTGATTCGCTTGTCAATCAGGCCGATAATTTAACTGAAACTGAAGCGGTCTGGAAAACTCTTAAAGATAATCTCCAGACGGTCGATGATAAACTGACAGGGCTTAACACCCTGGTAGATTCGCAGTGGGTTTCAGAATTGCAGGAACTGTTGGATAAACTGCTGAAAGATGCTCGCTGGTTAGAAGATTCTTTATATCAGTTGCGGGATGAGATGGAGCAGGAGGCTGATCGTATTCAGCCTCTGAGTTTACTGGCGGCTGAGCTGGACAACCTGTTTGGCAAATCAGTCGAGCAGAGTGGAAATTAATCGAGCTATTTTGAAAATAACTGAATTTTTGACCATGGAGGGTCGAGAAACTATAACAAAGGAGGTCGTTTTTGATGAGCATTGAAGGAGTAACCGGTGCCCAGATTATTCAGCGTCTGCAGAATATAAAAGGCCCGGGTCAGATTGATCAACAGGCCGAAACCGGCCAGGCAAAAACTGACCGGTTGAATATTTCGGATCAGGCTCATTTTGCCCGAACCCTTGCCCGGGTTCAGGAGCAGCTTGATCAAACGCCTGAAGTTAGAGCCGATCGTGTGGCTGAGGTTCAACAGAACCTGGCCGATGGGATCTATGATTCTGACCGGGTTATCGAAGGTACTGCGGACAGCCTTGCTGGCGTTTTTCTCGGGGAGTAGTCTGGCATCATTATTCGAAATCATGTTCAAGCCCTTATCCCCTTAGTTCCCGGGTGGATTAATTTCCATCCGGGAATTTTTATTTAGATAGCATAATTTCTTACCTGAAAAATATTTTTTAAAACATTCCTCTGGTTCGATTTTCTTGCCGGCAACAACTCTCTTTTTGCTGAAATTATTTTACCTTCCAGATTATGCCAGTTGTTCTTTTGAAAGCCTGTTATTCAGCCACAACTGTCTGTCCAGTTTGTTGGGATCTCTCCCGGTGGAAACAAGTTCCAGTATTCAGTTAAAAAAGTTATAATTAATGGTTCTCAATCTGACCGCCGATAGCGGTCCTGTTTATTGTTTGTTAATTTTAGCTTTTGAGGTGTAATAATGAACTATTCAAAAACGATCAATCTACCCCGAACCAAGTTTTCTATGAAGGCCAATCTGAAAAATAATGAGCCGGAGAGGCTGGCGGACTGGCAAGCTCGTGAACTTTATCAGTTGATGCTGGAAAATCGTCGGGATAGTCAGAAATTTATTCTTCATGATGGCCCTCCCTATGCCAATGGTGATATCCATATAGGCCATGCACTGAACAAAATTCTCAAAGATATCCTGGTTAAATTTAAAACTATGCAGGGCTACAACGTTCCCTTTGTTCCCGGTTGGGACTGTCATGGTCTGCCGATTGAGCATGAGGTGACCAACTCCAACCCTGACCTCAAAAACCGCGATATTAAGACGATTCGTCAGGCCTGTGAAAACTATTCTATAGAATATGTCGAGCATCAGCGTGAACAGTTTATCCGGCTCGGCATAACTGCTGATTGGGACAATACTTATCTGACTATAGACCCCCAGTATGAAGCGGAGGTTCTGCGAGCTTTTCAGCGTTTGAATGAGGCTGGATTTATCTATCGGCAGCTGAAACCGATTCACTGGTGCTGGGATTGTGAAACAGCTCTGGCTGAAGCGGAGGTTGAATATCACGATTTAACCTCACCCTCGATCTATGTTGACTTTAAAGTTTTAGAGGATCCCCATAAAGTGCTCCATACAACTGAACCAAACATCATGATCTGGACGACTACCCCCTGGACATTGCCGGCCAATGTCGCGGTGGCTGTTCATCCGGACGCCAATTACGTTGAGTTTCGTGATCCCGAGGGTGTGAGCCACGTTCTTGCCGAGCGTCTGTTGGCGCCGACTATCAGTCGGAAAGATTGGACCACCGCTGATGTGGAAGTAATTCAGACCCTTAAAGGGGAACAACTCCAGGAGATTATTTGTGCCCATCCACTGCTCGAGGAACGGGCTTCGACCGTCATCACAGCCGAAATTGTTACTCTTGAGCAGGGAACAGGTTGTGTCCATATAGCACCGGGACATGGGCAGGAGGATTATCTCGTGGGAAGAGAATATGACCTTCCAGTCATTTCCCCGGTGGACAATCAGGGGAAATTCACTGAGGATTATCCTCCTCAGGCCGGTGTACATGTTCTTACCGCGCAGGATTCAATTGTTGATAATCTCAATCAGCAGGGGCTGCTGTTTCATGCTGAGGAGATCAAACATTCTTATCCTTTCTGCTGGCGCTGTGAAAAGCCGGTCATCTTTCGAGCAACCCCCCAGTGGTTTCTCGATGTTGACCATCAAGAGCTCCGGCAGCGGGTGCTCAATTCAATTCCCGATGTTAAATGGTATCCAGCCCGTTCTGAGAAACGTTTCAGCTCAATGATTACCGGCCGTCCCGACTGGTGTCTCTCGCGACAGCGAAACTGGGGGGTTCCCATTCCGGCGATTATCTGTGCTGATTGTGGGGAAGCAGTCATTTCAGATCAGCTTATTGAACGGTTAATTGAGGCTGTAGAAAGATCGGGAAGTGACGTCTGGTTTGATCGGCCTGTTGAAAGTTTCATTTCCGGTGATTTTACCTGTCCGGCCTGTGAAGGCAGTAGTTTTGTTCGATCAAAAGATATTCTTGATGTCTGGTTTGATTCTGGAATTAGCCATCTGGCAGTATTGAAAAAACGTGATGATCTGAGCTGGCCGGCCGATGTCTACCTGGAAGGAAGCGATCAGCACAGGGGTTGGTTTCAGCTGTCAATGTTGCCCTCAATGGCTCTCGAGGATACTCCTCCTTTCAGAGAGGTAATAACCAATGGATTTGTGGTTGATGCTGCTGGTAAAAAGATGAGTAAATCCCGTGGTAATGTTGTTTCTCCCCAGGAAATTGTCGAGTCTGATGGGGCTGATATTCTACGGCTCTGGGTAGCCAGCGAAAATTATACTGAGGATATTAGAATCAGTTCAGAGCTGCTTGATCAGGTGAAAACCCGTTATCTCCGTATTCGCAATATCTGTAAGTTTTTCCTTGGAAACCTTCAAGATTTTCAGGAGTTTAACCCGAAAACTGATCTTCTTGAACTGAATAAAATGCATCCAATAGATCGCTGGTTTGTCAGTGAACTTTATGGGCTTATCCATCGTGTTTCACGTTCCTACGAAGAGCGAGATTTTCACCGGGCTTTCAATCAGATAAACAATTTTGCAGCGAATGAAGCCTCAGCACTTTTTCTTGATATAACCAAAGATCGGCTGTACTGTGAGGCCGCTGATTCAGTTGAGTTATTAAGTGCTAAAACCGCAATATTTTATGGACTGAAAACCCTGACCAGGCTGATTGCCCCGGTTCTGGTTTTTACTGCAGATGAGATCTGGGAATATTTCAACGCCCAATCAGTTCATCTGGCAGACTGGCCCCATCCTGATCCGGAATGGGAGGATGAACAGCTTATCGAAGATTTTGACCGTTTACGCAAGGTCCGTGAGGAGGTCCTCAAAAAAATTGAGGAGCATCCCGAGATAAATAGTTCTGACCAGGCTGCTGTCACACTGTTCTGGCCGCGAGCCGAAGATCTGTTGCTTGAATATGAAAGCCTGCTCCCCGAGTGGTTCATAGTTTCCCAGGTTACAGTTGTGCGTGGCAGCAAACAAAAATCTATTGAAGTTGAGCCGGCTGAAGCAGATAAATGTCAACGCTGCTGGCGTTACCGGGAGCATGTTCAGAGTCGGCCTGATCTGGCTGATGATCTGATTTGCGATCGCTGTTACGAGGTGCTGTTAAACCAGGAGCGAGGTAATGCTTGATAAGGTTTTTCCTGTTCATAATTCAGACAACCAGAGCTGGCGGGTAGGCTTTAGTTATCTTGTCGCTCTGTCAGTCCTGTTTATCGATCAATTTACCAAGTTGCTTGCTGAACGGTTTTTGCTGGTCCCTGGTCGTCGGGTTCCGGTGATCTCGGGATTTGATTTTTTCAACCTATTCTATATCAAAAATCCCGGTGGTGCCTGGGGAATTCTGGCGGGTTATCGGATTTTTTTTATTGTCGTTGCCATCATCGTTTCAATTGTTTGCGTCTGGTTGATTCATAGCTACTACAGGGAAAGTTTTATCTTTCCGATTGCACTGGTTCTGGGGGGAGCCCTGGGCAATCTGCTGGATCGATTCATTACCACCGGCGGGGTGGTAGATTTTCTTGATTTTGGTTTTTATTCGGTTCGTTGGCCCACCTTTAACTTTGCTGATTTTTTTCTTACAGTGGCCACATTTTGGCTGATTTTTATCATCTTCAAAGCTGAATTTTCATCGTCCGATGACTGCTAAATTTGTCGTTGATAAAAATCAGCGAATTGATAAATTTCTGGCTTCAGTTTTACCCTGCTCAAGGGGACTTGTTCAGCAGTTAGTGGAGGAGGGCGAAGTGGAGCTGAATGGCCGGGTCATAACCCGCAAGAGCCAGCCGGTTGAACCGGGTGACCGGCTTGCGGTCGAGCTTTCAGAAGAGACCTTTACTCCTCGGATTGTTGCTGAAGACAAGCCACTGGAAATACTTCATGAGGATAGTTCACTGTTGGCGGTTAATAAGCCTTCCGGTATAATAGTTCATCCGGCAGGGCAGCACTACCGGCGGGGTGGGGTAATAAAAAATACCCTGGTAAACCGGCTGTTATTTCATTATCCCGAGCTGGCTGAGGTTGGCGGTATACAGCGGGCCGGGCTGGTTCATCGGCTGGATAGGGGAACCAGCGGTGTGCTGCTTGTTGCCCGGTCTGAAAAAACTCTTAAATTATTACAGGAGCAGTTTAAACAACGGCAGGTAAAGAAAACATACAGGGCGCTGGCTGGTGGATCGCTGGAAGATGCGAGGGTTCGGGTAGAAGTTCCAATAAAACGTCATCCGGGTAATCCACTGCTGCGTATACCGGCTGCCGACGGCAAGTTTGCTGTGACTGAGTTTTATCGTCTGGCAGCCCAACAGGAGGTTATAGCACTGGAGGCGTTTCCGTTGACCGGAAGAACCCATCAGATTCGTGTCCATGCAAAATATCTGGGAATTCCTTTGCTGGGCGATGGGAAATATGGTGGAAGGAAAGCGGCACGGTTGATGCTGCATGCCGCTGCCGTTGAGTTTCAACACCCGTTAACAGATAAAACTTTAACAATTAGTTCAAATTTACCGGAGGTGTTTGCTGACCGATGGAACGCTTTAGTTCATTGATCTGTTTTGCCTTGATTTTAACCTTTTTAAGTTGTGGTTTCTGGCCCGCCCCTGCTGTGGCCAGTCAGGAAGAAATAATTACCCGATTGCGGTATGATTTACGGGAAGCGCAGGAGCGAAATCGTCGCCTGGAACAGCAGCTGGAGCAGCTTCAACGGGAAAACCAGGAACTACGTGATCAACTGGCTGATCTGCCAGATATTGAGCCGGCTGAGCCGGAGCCGGAACAACCTGATGAAACGCCGGTAGTATCTCCTGACCCGGTAGATGACCCGGTGGAAACAGTCGATCTGGAAAAGCAGCCGGAGGCTGTTCAAAAACTGCTTGGAACGATTCGACATCTGGAGCCGGATGGAGCGGCATTGAGCTGGGAATATGGACCTGATAGGGCCTATCCTATTCTTGCCCGGCCACTTGACCAGGAGCTTGCCAAACGGATTACGGAGGATGATTCACTCAGCCGTTTAGCCCATCAATTTTATCGTAATGCTGCCTACTGGGAACCTCTGTATGATTATAATCGAGAGTTAATTCCAGATGTGAAAAGTTTACCCGGAGGTCGCGAGATCAAGCTTCCGCCGATATCCCAGCTGCACTATATGTTAGACTAATTTCTGACCATAGTTGGTGATTGTTAGTGAGACCGGATGGACGTGAATATGATCAGTTACGACCGGTCAAAATGGAGCCTGATTATATTATTTATCCTGAGGGATCAGTTCTGATTTCCTCTGGCCGTACGCGGGTTCTTTGTAATGCGTCGGTGGAAGAGAAGCAGCCCTATCATTTGCGCAATACAGACCAGGGCTGGATTACCGCCGAGTATAATATGCTGCCCCGGTCAACCTCCCACCGTCAGGTGAGGGAAGTGGTTTATGGACATCGCAGCGGCCGAACCCTGGAAATTCAGCGGTTAATCGGTCGAACATTTCGCTCGGTCATCGATCTTTCTCGCCTCGGTCCCCGCACCA
>PWOD01000100.1 GCA_003557545.1 bacterium
GTTATCGAGATATTTATGAGGATGAGAGTGGATTTACCGGTGCTGTGGAGCTGTTTTTTCCGGGAATTACAATGCGAGTCGGATATTTACGTGATCAATATGGAAGAGTTGTGAGAATGGGTGGGACTGTGATTTTTTAGATTGTAATTGAAAAAATTGGTAGTCATAACTCGATGTGAATTATTTTGTTGATCAGAACAGGATAAAAGCCTTTGCTTTATAGTGTTGATTGTGGTAGGTTTAAGGCAAATAGTATTTATTCCCATTCTGTGTTAATAAATTAACGGAGAGTGGATAATGATATGAGAAACTATTACAGGCGATTGTTTCAGGGACGGATACTCCTGAGGGTAATTTTCAAAAGTGCGCGATTTGTTTCCCAACATTTATGGAACAATACCCGATGTTTTTTCTGGCAGCGAGGTTTGTCTGATTTTTGGCCGAAAAAACTGGAGTTGAGTTTCAATGATAATGATTGAAAAATCCCGATTAGTTAAGGATTTTGACAAATTGATTCGAAAACTTTTACCGATAGTTATGTTGAGTTTGATTTTAAGTGGAATCCTAATTGCTAACCCACTCCTGGGTAATACTGCCAACCTGCTAAATAATCCATTTTTTGAAGAGTGGGAGGACGGTGATGCGGTACATTGGATTCCTTCCACTTCAGCCCGGACACAGCAGTCGGCGGCCGGGGAGGGGCTTGTAGGAGAGTATGCAATTCACTGGGATTATACTTTTGCGGCAACATATGATGAGGATCAGCCGTTTGAGCATCCAGCGGCGGCGGGAGAAGCGGTAGATTACTATTTAGAGCTGTGGGTCCGAGGGACCGGTGAGGTACGAATAGGGTTAGAACGTCCCGGTTATGCGACCCATAGTTATTCCGACTGGGAGTCCTATGATGATGAGCAGGAGTGGGTGAAAATAACTCACCAGATCAGCAAGGATACAAGGGATGATACCCAGGGCAATTTCCGGATACAGCATCGGCGAGGAGAGTTTGAGGAAACCGATCTGTTCGTCGGAGCAGCCTGGCTGGGTGTGGAGGAATCTCCGGATGATTGGCCGCCTGTAGCAGGTATTTCAATCACCTGGCCGGAGGAAGGTTATGATACTTCGGTTGGATTGATTGATGTAAGTGGTGATGTGGTAGGGGCTAGCACTGGTGATTCGGTCGTGGTGCGGGTAAATGGAGACCCTCAGGATCCAGTTGAGGTACAGGCTGATTCGACATGGATACGTTCCGATGTATTTCTGGAACTGGGGGCAAATCAGATAGTGGCTGAGCTCTATAATGGAGACCCGGAATCACAACTGATTGATTCCGATACGATTACTGTGAACCGGGTGGATCCGGTGGAACTGGCCGAGTGTAGAATGTTTTCTGATACCCTGGTCATAGCTGCGGCGGGAAATGCTGCAGCTGCTGATCGGTGGGTAGTGATTTATAATCCGACCGGCCAGGATGTTGATCTTTCCGACTACTGGCTGGCCCGTTACTCCGCCGCGCGTGCCTGGGACGATCCAAATAATGCGAGTCAGTTTTCAGCAATGATTGACAATCAATCAACAGATAGAATTATTCCGGCTGGTGGTTATTTTTCTGTGGCCAGAGATGTGGAAAACACAGTTTTTGCTGATGTGGAGTGGGATGTAGTACTGCTGGGAACCACTCATTCTGTTGGCTTGTTTCCCTTTGATCCTGGAGAGGTTAGTGCGGAAGGAGCCCGGGATGGGCGGTTGGATGCGGTGGGATTTGGCAGTCCTGCTCATGTTTATGAGAGTAGTCCGGCAGGAAGTTTGAATTTTGCCCATCGTTTACCCGGGGGGGATTTAGGTCATGCCATTGATCGGAATGATAATAGTCTTGACTGGGAGAGCACGACAGCCGGGGCCATAGAATTTAATACGAATTCTGACACCGTTCTGCCACTTTTCTATATTGATGCTCCCCAGGAAGTGACGGCGGGCGAGCCGTTTGAGGTAGAAATCAGTGCGGTTGTAGAAACAGTGGATGGAGTCGATGAAATTGAAGTTATAACCGATTATGATGGTGACTCGGCCTGGGTTGAAATTTTTGTCAGCGAGGGTGAAATTAGTCCGGCGGAATCTGGAAATTTTAGTGCTGGGACTCGAAAGGAAGATTTGACTATAGCCGCTGTTGAAGGGACTGTCACAGTAACTGTGAGCGACGGTTGTGTGTTAGGTACAGTTGATTTGGCGGTGTTGGAAGAGGTTGCGGCACCAACTATTAATGTTGATTATCCCGAGGATGGACATGATACATGGTTTGAACAGATCATGGTTGGAGGAACCAGTGAAGAGACTGAGGAGGGGGATAGTGTTGTTATTTATTTAAATGAAACGGTAGATACAACTATAGAGATTGGGCCGCTCGGCGAATGGATGGTACCGGTTGAGCTGTCAGCAGGGCTAAATAAGATTGAAGTTCGTTTAAAAGAGGGCGGGGTTGGCTCGGCTATTCTTGATACCTCGCTAATTGAGGTTACACGATTGCTTCCAGAAATAACGATTACTGAACCAGAGGATGGGTATGAAACTTCAGCTGCCGAGATAATGCTGGAGGGCACGGCAACTGATATAGCCGCGGGTGAATCTGTGGTTGTTCGCCTGGATGGGTTGGAACAGAGTACTGTCCAGTTGGATGCAGAGTTGAGCTGGTCTGTCAGTGAGGTTCCCCTGCAACTGGGAGAAAATTCGATAACTGCTGAGTTACTTATGCAGGGGCCGGGTTCAGCAGTGATGGATTCTACCACAATAACAGTGATCAGGGTGGAACCGCTGGTTGAGTTTACCGCTGCAAGTGACCCGGACCCACTTTCATTACTGGTTGATGATACAGGCCAGCTAATGGTGGAAGTGACCGTTCCAGATGACGACAGCGAGACAGTGGAGTTTAGCAGCAGTGATAGTTCGGTGGCAGAAGTTGATAGTCAGGGGTTAGTGACTGCGGTTAGTGAGGGATCGGCTGAAATAATAGTCAAGGTATTAGCTGAAGGTTATCAAATGGATAGTGCAGTTTTAGCTGTTGATGTGTCGGCGGTCCCATGGGTGGAGTTTACGGTGACTATTCAGCCCGATCCGTTGGATTTTTTTATTGGTGATACAGGCCAGTTGCTGGTGGATGTAACGGTTCCAGATGACGGCAGCGAGACGGTGGAGTTTAGCAGTAGTGATAGTTCAGTGGCAGAAGTTGATAGTCAGGGATTAGTGACTGCTGTTGGTGAGGGATCGGCTGAAATAATTGTCGAGGTTTCAGCCGAGGGATATCTGGCTGATAGTCAGTCTATCCCGGTGTCAGTCAGTCAAAGGCCTGAGGTTGAGTTCACAGTCAGCAGTCAGCCTGATCCGTTGGAGATTATTGTGGAAGATAGTGGACTGATCACGGTAGATGTAGCCGAGCCAGATGATGGTAGTGAGACGGTGGATTTTATTAGCAGCGATCCCCAGGTGGCGTCGGTAGATATTTCTGGGGTTGTTACCGGGCTAACAGTCGGAACAGCCGAGATAACGGTTGTGGTGTCGGCGGATGAATATCAAGCGGATAGTCAAGTCATACCGGTTACGGTCCTGGAAGCTCCGGACACTTATCTTTTGACTGTTATTGATCCAGAAAACGGAACGATTGAGGTTGAGGGTGAAACAGGGACAGAATTTATTTTTGAAGAGGCTACGACGGTCTCGATAGAGGCAATCCCAGATTCTGGATATGAATTTGTCGAGTGGACCGGTGAAGTGGATCAGATCGCCGATACAGGGTTGGCCCTGACTTCGATAACAATGGATACAGATGCGACGATCTCAGCTGAATTTGTGGAGATAGTGGTGGTTCCAGAAAATTTAATAGCAAACGAGTTTTTTGAACAGTGGGTAGATGGAGATAATCGTCCGGACTCCTGGACCGGTTCACATGCTTTCACCACAAACTGGCACCAGGAGGAGGAATATACGTTAGAAGGGCAGTATTCAGTTCGTGTTGGTGGTGACGGCGTGAGAACCTTGAGACAGCTTGGAGAAGATCTGGCAGTATCGTTAGAAACAGAGACCGAGTATTACGCTGAGGTCTGGGTCCTGGGCAGTGGTCAGGTAGAAGTGGGAATTGAAGGGCCGGATGGTGATAACGATTGGTCGGATCCTGTAGAGTTGGATAATGCGGGTTGGACGAGAATATCGCATCTATATACAACATCAGATGAAGCAGGTGATGACGGGGGATTAGAGATAAGGACCGATGATGACGGAGGGGCCTCGCCGTCGACGACGTTGTATATAGGAGCTGCCTGGTTAGATACCAGTCCGCCCCCGGAAGGCTGGGTTGAAGCCCCGCCGTGGATATCCAGCACACCA
>PWOD01000090.1 GCA_003557545.1 bacterium
AAATAGCCGGTTTTATAAGTTGTTAATCCAGTTAAGGTTAAACTTACCAGGCTAATCAATCAGCCTGAAGTGAGGGACGATTTGCTGGTATATTTTTATACTAATACCAGGAACTTTTCGAAGATCCTCGACCCTCTGAAACTGCCCAACTTCTTCCCGATACCAGATAATTCTCCTGGCTAACAGCTCGGTTATATTAGGAACTTCAATTAATTCTTCAAGCTCAGCATCGTTTGGATTAAGTTTTGTATCAGGCGCCGTCGCCAGTTCGTCGACTGGATAATCAGCAGTCGGAGTCTCTCCTGCAGGTCGACTCCGCTCAAGCTGTAAAAGCTGCTCGGTCAGCTGTTTAACCTGCCGCTCAAGATTTTCTACATGAAGCCGTAACTCCTCCAGTTGTTCCTCAACAGACAGATCAATTTCCGGTGAAACTTCCGCGGGGGTATCAACAACATCATCCACCTCAACCTCATCCAGTTCTTCTGTTTCTTCAAAATCTTCTGTTTCTTCAGGATCATCTACTTCTTCCTCTTGCTCATCTGCTCCCGGCATCCCCGGTAGCGGTGGCCGTCTGACCAGTTGATAGGTGGCCGGAAAATCAGTGCTGGAATAAACGCCAGCTTCTATTTCCACAGTTCCATCAGCAATCAGCTGTGAAAATTCCATGCCATATGCAACAGTTGCCACCATAACAATAAAACCAATCATCACAACTGCTATTGCAACTATGTTTAACACTCTAATTCCAGGTAAATCATTCATCAGTTACTCACCCCGGCTGGTTATAAGATATTCAGTTTTATCACAGCTATAATCGATGATATTTTTGTGCTAGATACCAATCTATTATTTAACTACAGTTTCAAACTCATTCAACAATTTTTAATACTGCTTAACTTTAACTGATAGAACGATTTTTGTAAACAAATTTTAGCGACCTGTATCAGAATTTAATCAGACTACAGCTCCGGTTTATTTTACCTTTACAACTCATCCACAACCGCTTCAAAAATTTTTCTTTCGGCCGCTCCGGACAACCTCCCGTCCTGATCATAATCTACTTTATTAGAGCCCAGGCTAAGGGTTGATTGAATCAGCTGCTCAGCTGTCATTTCACTCCCCAGAACAGCCGGACCCTGATTAACTAACCAGTCTGCATTGTAATCCTGATGACTGTCTGCCGCTTTCTTATAAGGAAAAAGGATCGCCGGGATATTCCAGCGGTATAGTTCACTCACAGTCCCGGCACCAGCCCGGGTCCAAACACAATCTGCACAATTCAAAATCGCTGGAAGAGAACTACTAAACTCGACCTGTTTAAACCGATCCAGAGCTGAAAATTCGGAATCAAGTTCCAGCCCGAATCTACCTCGTAAATAAAATATTTTCCAGCCTTTATCTAAAATTTCAGTTCCCACTTTCAGTAGTTTTTCTGAGATTTCCCGGGACCCCTGTGAACCCCCGAAAACTACCAGAAGTTTCCCTCCATCAAACCATTCATCAACCGGTTCTGCAACTGTTCTCAGCGGGTTGCCAACTATCTCCCACCCATCTTCAGCCCCCCGTTTAACCGGTGGCAGACCATAAAAAACCTTCCATGCAAAAGCACTAAAAACCATCGTTGCTTTACCGGGCAAACAGTTTTGTTCATGTAAAAAAACCGGTTTGCCGCGCAAAACTCCTGCCAGGACTACCGGCAGTGATGGATAGCCGCCAAACCCTATAACAGCTTGAAACGACTGCCAGTTTTTTATCTGGCTGACAGTCAATCGCAACAGTTCTCCGATTCCTTTGATTTTACCGCCGACCGATGAGGCCGGCCAATTTTCTATTTTTAATTGGTGATACTCTCCAGAAAAGTTTTTCAACAGGTAGGAGTTTTTCTCAACCGACGAAAAAACAGCAGCAGGCCAACCATTTTTTATGAACTCCCCGGCTGTTAGGAGTGCCGGAAATAAATGTCCCCCGGTAGGACCACAAACAATGGCAACAGGAGACCTTTTACTCACAGCTCCGTTCTGATAAGAGTCCTGGCCTGGTCAGCCCAATGACTTTCCGGAGCAACATTAACCGCCCGCATCAACTGAAAAAAGGCCCTGTCATTGTTTGACTGGCGGAGCAGTTTTCTCCCCTGCAAAAGATACCAACGAGCGCGTAACTCTCCCTCGGTCCGCTCAGCCAAACGGTCGCCATGATTTTCAATCAACTGATTAAATCGCTGGATCTCATCGGCTTCCAGAAGGATTTCAGCCTCCAATAATAACTTTCTGGGCCTCTCTTTATCGCCTAATTCTTTAGCCATCTGGAGATAATCCAGGGCTGGTTTTAACTGCTTTGTCTGCTGCCAGTATACAGAAGCCGCCAGGTAATAATCATCGGCTTCAGGCTGATTTTCCAATAACGGCTCAAGCCTGCCCATAGCCTCTTCAAGGTCATCCTCTTCCAGCGCCTGTTTAACAAAATCTCGTTGTAGTTCACGACGTTCAATTATGGCATCACGAGCTTCATCCCGAATCTCTACACCTTCAACCAGTTCGGTCAGCCTGAACTCTTTTAATGCTTCAACTATATTCTCTGACAGCCGCTCTTTAAGTTGCTGATTTTCTACCAGCAACTCCTGGTTTTTATTTTTCAACCATAGATAGCTGTCCTCAAGATCATCCAGCCGGGCCAGTAGATCAGCCCGGTCTTCGGTCATATCATCAATAATAGATGACAGTTCCTGGTTTTCTTCACGTAGCTCTTTAAATCGTGCTTCGAAATGTCTTTCAACCCTATCCCTCAATCTTTCATGTTTGACCATTTCATCCAACTGGTGGGACAGCTCAGCGCGAGCCTGTTGTTCCTCTTCCAGCCGCCTTTGTAATTCTTTATAGTTTTCCTCAGCATTTTTCAGCTGCTCAAACTGCTCCATAAACTGTGCTTTTAGCTCAGGTTCATCATCTAAAGCCAGCTCCAGAAACTCAGCCAGATCAGCCGGTTCGTCAATCTCGTCTATTTCCGGTAACCGGGGTCTACGGGGTTGAGCGGGAGGAGCCGGACGGGCGGGGGTATCCTCTACAGCTGGACTTTCTTCCGCCTCCTCAGGTTCCCCCGGGAGCTCGGGCAAACTGGTCAGACGATGATCCGGTTCTTCTGGACGATCGTCTGTTGGTCCTGGAGGCAACTGTGGCCGACGACGCGACGGTTCTTCAACAAATTCAGTGAACTCATCGACAACAGCTGAATAAAGCATATGATCAGAATGACTCTCTATAAACTCAGCATAGTAATCCTTTGCTCTATCCTGCTGGCCTGTGATAATCGCTATCTCAAGCAAACCGAATATAGCGTCACCTCTAACATCCCTGTTCGGATGTTCCAGCTTAACCTGTTCAAAATAACCCTCTGCTTTTTCCAGTTCCCCAAGCCGGGAAATAGCCCTGGCCAGACCCAACCGGGCATCATTTACAATTTCTGACTCAGAGGCCAGATCAATAACCTCACTGTACAGTTCTTTGGCTCTCGAAAAATCTCCCTCCCAATAACTACTTTCAGCTTCACGATATAACTCACGCTCGGTCTGTTGACTGGTATATCCTGTAGTGATAGTTCCCAATACGAAAAAAATCCCAATTAGGACTATGACTGCATTACGAAGTTTTAAAGTTTTAATCATAATACCTCCATTCGCCGACCCGCATAAATCTGTTCGTTTCGGTCGCGCGCTTAGATTTTAAGATCTATATACTGGCTATTAATAATATAAATGATTCACTTCCTATTTTATCACATAAATATCATAATTTACCAGAAGTTTACCGGCAACTGAAAAAGCTGAAACACCCCACCATAATAAGCCGGTTTATGAGGAGATTTTACGGTATGAAAAATCAATCTTATCTACAAATTTCAAACAATCTCATCTCTCTATTGTTAGCTGCTCTAGCGAATTATTGCCAGTTTACCGGTTCTGATCTGGCCGGTTGACCGATCTCTTACTCTATAAAGATAATATCCACTGCTGACTGTTTGACCGGCACTATTCTCAGCTGCCCATCCATAACTTTCCTCGGTCGTTTCAACCCGATATATCCGCTGACCTGTTAGAGAATATAATTCAATTAAAAATCCTCCCTCAGACCGGGAATTAAATTCAAAATATATTTTGTCTTCTCCTGAAAATCCCCGGTTATCATTTGGCCGAAATGGATTTGGACCGACCATCATTCGGGACAATCCACGACCGGTTTTTTCCTCCGGCTCGTCTAGATAAATTTTCCAGATGTCATTCTCAAAATCATAAAATGGATAGTTCCCATAATCAGAATTTTCCGTCCCCTCTATCTGCCATCCAGCCTGCTGAAAACTTGTCAATCTTTGC
>PWOD01000075.1 GCA_003557545.1 bacterium
GATCTAAAAGGGATACATTTTAAATTGTCGGCTGGTTAGCAGATAATTTAAAATGTATCCCTTTTCAAGCGTCGAGATTCCCTCGAACATCCTCCATAGCTGGAGCGTAAGGCTAATTTCATCTGGTCTGTCAGTAGAAGATATGCTAAAGCAGGAAACCGTTGAATCTGAGATCGATGAGCGGGGATTCCAGACAACTTGATATCCCGATGGTTTATTTAAAACCCAGGTCGGCAGGAGATCCTGGATTTTCGAATTTAAGGAATTTGTTGGATTATACTGGCGTGCCTGGTTTAGCAGCTGATTATCCAGCAGCTGGTCAGCAGATATTTCGCAAGGTTGAATTTTCATCCTCTATCAGGAGAGGATGCCTGGATAAAAGTCAGGATCATTTAAAGCCACTTCAAGATCCAGTACATTTTTAAAATCATCTAAGCTGTCATCATCCTGTTTGGTTAGTAAACCGGCACTGATTAAGCGATAAACTATTTCTCCGAGATGAGCTGTTTGATAGATTCCCCACTCGCGAAAAACGGTATCAGCCAGTTGACCAAATTCAGAGCGTGCATAGAGAATTAATAGTTCTGTCAGTTCTTCACCGGTTAGATGACGTCGTTCGCCAATCTGCTCAAATGCCCAGTGGATTCCGTTTACAACGAATAATAATGATTCTCTGGGATACCGGGGGTTATTTAAAGCGATTTCAGTTACACAGTCTAACAACTTATTGGTTTCCATGGTTTCACCCTTGAAAGTTTCGTGTCAGGTTCGTCCACTCCACTGCAATTTTGATCCAAGTAATTGATAAAAACTAAGATCCGGCGGAACAATCAAGTTTGTTCGATGGTCAGATTGTTGGATTATAGCTATATCACCCCGCTGGATCTGCTGGATTTTATTTTGTCCGTCCGCAATGAGATTACATCTATCATCAGTCAGAACTTCTAATTCGATCAGGCTGTCCTCCGGCAATAGTAAAGGTCTGTTGGTAAGAGTGTGGGGACAGATAGGATTAATAATAATTGAATTAAGTTGTGGATGAACTATCGGCCCATTGGCCGATAGATTGTAAGCAGTTGATCCGGTTGGAGTGCTGATTAAAATCCCATCACAAACGAATTTTGTCACAGCTGTTCCATTAACCCTGGTGGCGATTTCAACCACCCGGCCATGTTTTTCGCGACTTAAAACAATATCGTTTAAGGCCAGCAATGATTGTTCACGATTTTTCACATAGCCTTCAATCATTGTCCGCTGGCTAACCCGGTAGCTGTTATTGATCACTCTCTGTAAGGCCCGGTCAAGTCCATCCAGTGTGGTTTCAGTAAGAAAACCCAGCTGCCCTGAGTTGATTCCCAGAATCGGAGTGGCTGTCTCAGCAAGTTCTGAGGCAATCTTTAAAATCGTTCCATCCCCGCCAAAAACGATGACAATTGAGCAGAGATCACCCATCTTCTTAATGGATGTTGGCTTTAAGCCCAACTGTAAAATCTCGGCAGCCTCCAGTTCGGGATAAACTTTAACCTGTTGGTCGATAAGCCAGTTAATAGCTTTTTTTATTCTGGTTAACTGTTTAATTTTTTCCGGGTTAACCACAATTCCAACGGTTGGCTGTTCTTTCAAAAATAACATCCTCCATCAAATTCCATTGAGCTATATCAGGGCAACAATAACAGTTAAAATTTCTCCTTGTTGCTATCTATTATAGCAAACTTAAGTTTGAAAATCAGCCTTCGTTATCTGCCCCTGTTTGGAATGTAGAAAACAGCAGTTGTGGATAGAATGTGGATAAGTTCTGTGGACAGCTGAAAATTAACTGTGGATAAACTGTGGACAATTCAGTGAAAAGAGAAAAAATTCATTTTTTGTAAATAAAATTCTTTTTTGTTAATTCCGCGAAAGACAGTTTCTCTATTGTTAAAACCGAAGTAAATTATGGATTTGCTCTGTTTAAATGTGTGATAGTTGGTTTTTTTGTTTTTGTTTAATAAAAGGAATGAACTATTTTAGTAATGCTATGGCTTCAATCTCAAGATTCATATCTTTAGGGAGTGCTTTGACCTCGACGACTGATCTGGCCGGTAATTGAGGATTAAAATAGTTTTGGTAGATTCGGTTTAATTTTTGGTAGTTATCAAGATTAACCAGATAGACTGTTGTTTTAATCACGGAGTCAGAGCTGCCACCGGCAGCTTCAATTACACCGATTAGATTTTCCAGTACCTGCCGGGCTTCTTCAGAAAAGCTCCCTTCTACCGGTTGACCGGTTTGTGGATCAAGACCCAGCTGGCCGGAAGTAAAGATTAACTCCCCTGCTCTAATCCCCTGGCTGTATGAGCCAATAGCTGCGGGAGCATTATTCGTTGTAATGGTAGATTTTTTCATAATTTAACATCTCCTTGATGATGGATAATAAAAAAGTTCAGGACAGCTTATTTCCACGGGTTGAACTGGATAAGCGGACATGGGTTACCCCTCGTATGCTTTTTAATTTATTACGTAGCTGTTTAAGCTCCCTGCCTTTACCTGAAACGACTATTACTTCCAGGCAGTTGTCATGGTCCATATGGATATGGGTGGTAGAAATTATTAATTTTCCATAATCATGCTGAAGATCCAGTAATTTTTTCACCAGTTCGCCGGTATGATGGTTATAAACGATAGATATTGTTCCGACACAGTCTGTATCATCGGCCTCCCATTCAGAGCGGACAAGTTCCTCGCGGATCAGATCACGGATCGCCTCTGAGCGGTTAGTATAGTTTTTTTTCTTGATATGCTGGTCAAACTGATCGAGTAGTTGTTGAGATAACGAAATTCCAAATCTTACAGTTTCACTCATAAAAAGTCCCTCCTGAAATTTATCCGGTGATCTTAATATAGTTGGAATTACCGGTTATCAACAGATTCTGGGTAGCTGTTCTCCAGATTTTAGTCGTAAAAAACGGGTAGTTCCCAGTGGTTCTTTAATTGTTAAATTACCCGGATCATCATCAGTTATCCTCCCAATTTTACAGGCTCCGGGGGAATCTTGACGAGCATTTAAAACCTCTACTGTTTGATCTCCCTGCCCGGCCGGAACGATTATCACCATTCTTCCTTCACAGGCCACATAAAGAGGATCTATACCTAATATTTCGCAGGCCGCCTTAACCTCCTCTTTAACTGGGATTTTCCAACTGTCCATGCAGGCGCCGACTGTTTTTTTCGTTTGAATTAGCTCCAGCAGATTAGTCGCCAGCCCACCCCGGGTTAGATCTCGCAGACAGTGAACTTTTATCGACGAGTTTAGAAGAGTTTCGACCTCAGGCCAGAGGGATCTTGTGTCGGAGATAATCTGGCTGTCAAAACCAAGATTTTCCCGGCGGGAAAGAACTGCTATCCCATGGTCGCCCACGGGTCCATCAACGATAATTTCATCACCGGGGGTGAGATTTTGTGAATTAATCGGGTGAGCGGTTTGTAACTCCCCGATTCCGGTTGTATTGATAAAAATACCATCGGCCTGCCCCCGTTCAACAACCTTGGTGTCGCCAGTAATGATCTGCCCATCAACCCGGGTCAGAGTTTTTCCGATAGATTCAATAATAGTTGTTAACAGTGATATTTTTAAGCCTTCTTCAATAATTAATCCAAGACTAAAATATCTGGGTTTGGCACCACAGACAGCCAGATCATTAGCAGTTCCATTGATTGCCAGCTCGCCAATATTACTATTTGGAAAAAACAGGGGATCGATAACATAAGAATCGGTGGTAATTACCGGGTTGTTCTTGAAACGGGGAACGGTTGCCCCATCATGTCGGCTGTTAATCGATTGATTATTTAGCAACGGAAAGATTAAATCATTTAATAGCTCCAGGGTTAATTTCCCCCCTGAACCATGGGCTAACTGGACAGTATCAAAATTATTTTTTGGCACATAACATTTATTCAAGTTATTCCACCATCTTGAGAAAATTAACAGTTTGGATCTTCTGAGTTTAATCCTGGAAGATTAGAAGTTTTCCTCTAATTTGAAATAATCCTCAGAGTCTTCAGTATAACAGCTAAAACCAACAAATTCACACCATTCTATAATTAACTGATTGCCCGAATAAATCAAGGATGACAGAATTTTTTGACTGTTTAAACCACTTTTAAGAATAGTTGTTCATTAAGTTGAAAGATTGTATATAATTCATTCCTGTCTATTTTTGTTTTTTTTTAGATGGTTATAAATCTCTTATCTGCGAGTTGTAATAACTTAGATGCAGTTAAACTTTGTTTAACAGGGAGTCAGTAAATTTTGGGCAATTATTTAGAAAATTTTCGGGTTGACGAATATTTTGGTGAGTTAAAACTCTTCC
>PWOD01000154.1 GCA_003557545.1 bacterium
CGAGACCTTTCATGATCCTGAAGTGGTGGAGCTTTCCAGAGAGTTCATCACCATCAAGGTGGACCTGACCAGGGGAGGAGTGCCCCTTCACGAATACCTGGTTGAAAAGTACAGGGTGCCAGGAGTGCCCACGGTTATCTTTCTGTCTCCGGACGGAAGTGAAATAGAGGACTTAAGGGTGGTTGACTTCATGCCTCCGGACAGGTTCATCGGACTTATGCGTACTGCAATTCATAAAACAAAGGGGGATTAATTCATGCTCAAAGTTCATTTCTTTCTCAATGAACCCAACGGCAGGCCATGAAAGGGCTTCCTCAAGATGATGCCCAGGCTGGGCGAAAAATACGATGTCGAGATACAAACCACTTCCAAGCCCATTGCTGAATATCAGACTGACGAATATTTTGAACTTGATCTTCCCCTGGCCCCGGCAGTCATGGTTGGGGATGAAATAGTGGTGGAAGGAAGCGGCATAGATGAATACGAAGTTGAAAAGGCCATTTGCAGACACCTGGGGATTGAACCGCCGGAACAGATTGACGATTATCTCGAAGCTTTAGCGCCACATAGTCTACCTGATCATCCGGGGGCTGTTACGGGTAATATTAAAATCATTCTTGATTTTGCTTCCTTCATGACCGGTCCGGGTGGGGGAGAAGAGGTGCTTTCCTCAATCCTGCGCCAGGTTTTTTTCCATCAACCCGGTTTTAATCTGGTGGAGGTTGAACAGCTGCGAGATGATTCACCTTCACTGGCTGAAATAATTCATGCCCCTGAGATTGATGGGGTTATCAGAATAAATCTCGATCACTGGCAGGATTCTGAGCTCCGGGCTGAAATAGAATATCTTCTGCCAGGTGAAAAAACGGTTAATCTTTATTTTTATGATCGGGGCCGCATGAAACTCTGGCGGTTTATTGAGTTGCTTGTTAGGCAAACCCGGAATAATTGGCGCTGGACCGGGCGGGTTTTTGCGGTTGTGGAACTCGGTGCCTATCTTAATCTGGGCGAGGTTCATGGTATTGCTGCTGGTGACACCTTTGCCATTGGCGACCATCAGTTAACAGTTGGTCAGCTGGGTGAAGATTTTTTAAGATTAGATTTCCCGACTCCTCTGTACCGTTCTCGGATCACTAGAGGGTCACGCGCCTATCTGTTGGAACGTGCTGGAGATGATTGAACGATGCGGCTGATTGCTGCCCATGGTGCACCGGTGTTTGTTATTGGAACTCCACTTTCTCATACCCTGTCTCCGCTGATTCATAATGTGGCGTTTGAAACTGCCGCACTTCCTCATCGTTATTTTGCCCTCCAGGTTCAGCCTGATGAGCTGTCCCGGTTTGTCGATATCATTCGCCAGCTCGACAGTCCTGGAGCAAACCTAACGCTACCTCATAAGGAAAAGATCTGCTCGATTATTTCGGATCGGGACCCTGAGGTTGAACAGTTGGGGGCCGCTAATACCATCTACAATCATGCCGGAAAACTTCGTCTGGCTAACACCGACATCTATGGTTTTAGCCGGCTGCTCGAACCCTGGCTCCATAAGGTCCGCGATTCAGGGGTTTTAGTTTTAGGTGCGGGCGGAGCAGCTCGGGCCTGTCTGGTTGCTCTGCAGCAGCTTAACTGTCAGCAGATTTTTCTCTGGAACAGGACCCCTGAAAAAGCTCTGAAACTGGCTAAAGAACTGGGTGGATCATCTCTCCAAACTCTCGGTGACAGCGCTTTGCAGTCAGGTCAATTTGCTGCTGCTGTGGTGGTCAATGCAACCTCTGTTGGGCTGCAGGAGCCCGAACCAGAAATTTTCCCTCAGAAACTTATTCAACCTGGAATGGTGGGGATTGATCTTATTTATAATCGGTCCACTAAATTTCTTCAGAATTTTCAGCAGTGCGGGGCAGAAAACTCTGATGGTCTGGCTATGCTGGTCTATCAGGCCGCCCGCTCCTGGCAGCTCTGGACCGGACAAAAACCTCCGATTAAGGCGATGTTCAAAGCTATCAACGATCGAGTAAAGGAATCGTAACAGGATGACCCCTCTGATTATTCTTCTTCTGGCCGCCCTTTTTGGGTTGCTGTTTGGTTCTTTTATTAATCTCGCTATCTATCGTATCCCTCGCGGTGAGACAATTGTGCGGGGGCGTAGTTACTGTCCACACTGTGGTCAGAAAATCTCCTGGTATGACAATATTCCAATTCTAAGTTTTTTAATTCTCAGGGGAAGTTGTCGCCACTGTGAGGGCTCGATCTCTTTACGTTATCCGCTGGTGGAACTGCTCTGCGGTGCTCTGCTGGCCCTGGCAGCATACCGCTGGGTGATTATACCGGATTCTCCCCAACTGGTTAATTTGCTTGTGGCCAGTTTTGTTTTACTGTTGAGTGTTGCGGTCTTTTTTATTGATCTGGAGTTTTCTATAATTCCTAACCTGTTGAGTTATCCTTTTATCTTAATCGGTCTCCTGGCCGGACTTTTTTCCCACTACCCGCTGTCCGGGGGCAGTGGTTTTTTTCAGCCGGAGAAGTTTTGGTCGGCCCTTTTCGGTTTTCTGGTAGGGGGGATAGTTTTTTTGTTGCTGGCCCTGGTTTCTGCAGTGATCTATGGTCGTCCGGCACTGGGGATGGGGGATGTTAAACTGGTGGCTGGTTATGGAGCCTGGTTTGGAATTGATGGTGCCCTTTTTGTGATTATTACCGGTTCTATTCTGGGAGCCATAGTTGGTTCATCAATTATGTTTTTAACCGGCCGTTCTTTACGTAACGAGATACCTTTTGGCCCGTTTCTTTGTCTGGCAGCTGCCGTCTATCTGTTTATTGGTCCGGAGATTATCGATTGGTATTTGGGATTTTATGGAGTCGTCGGATGAGCTCTACTCCTGCTGTGGATAGTTCTGATCGACTTAATAACAGGCGTCTTTACCTGGTTGGTTTTATGGGCTCGGGAAAATCGACTGTAGGCCGGCTGCTGGCGGCTGAAACCGGCTGTGAATTTATTGAGCTGGATGCTGAAATAGAGCGCCGTGCCGGCTGTTCGATTCGGCAGATTTTTGCCGAGCAGGGTGAAGAAACTTTCCGAGAGTTGGAAAGTTCAGTCCTGAAAATCATCTCCCGGCGGCCGCCGCCCGTTGTTGTTTCCTGTGGAGGCGGAGTTGTTTTGCGTGAGGAAAACCGTCGGATTTTGCAGGAAACCGGAAAGACCTTTTACCTGCATGTCGATCCTCAGATCGCCTGGCAGCGTGTGTCAAACGACGAAAAGCGTCCTCTTGCTCAAGATGAGCAGCAGTTTTTTAGAATCTGGGATGCGCGGCGTCAGCTCTATCTGAAGAGTGGGATAAAACTTGCTACCGACCGGTTATCACCGGAGCAGATTGTCGATAATATTTTACAGTTGTTATAAGCTTATCGAAAGGAAGGATTTAAATGCTCATTCATGTTTATCATGGTCCCAATCTTAACCGGCTCGAACAGCGTGACGCTCACCATTACGGAGCTGTTGATTTGAAAACTATTAATCATAAATTGCGTGGTCTGGCCGCTCAACTTGAAGTCGATATTGAAACCCGACAGACCAACCGGGAAGGTGAGCTTATCGATTGGATCCAGCAGGAGGATAAGGATGGACTGTTGCTCAATGCCGCCGCCTATACGCACACCAGCGTGGGTTTGAGGGATGCAATAGAACTGGTTGATTATCCGGTGGTAGAGGTGCATCTTTCAAATATTTATGCGCGCGAAGAGTTTCGTCATCATAGTTTGATCTCACCGGTCTGTCTTGGTCAGATTAGTGGTTTTGGTGCTGCCAGTTACCTGTTGGGTTTGCAAGCGGTGGTTGATCATCTGTCCGCTTGATTTCGCTGCTCGTCGTCAAAAATTTTATCAGCTCCTGGAACAGCGAAAGCTACCGGGATATTTCACCGGTAATCTTACAAATGTTCAGTATTTAACAGGTTTTCCAGGAACAACCGCAGGACTTTTGCTGACTCTGGACCGCTCCTATCTGTACCTTGATGGCCGCTATTTCAATGCAGTTAAAGGCTCTCTTAACTGTGCTGATGATCTGCAGCTGGTTGCGGTTGAGCGGGGCGAAAAACTTTTTGACAGGTTGGCCCGTCAGGTCGCAAATTTAGAACTTGCCAGGGTTGGGTTGGAAAAAAATAATTTAACCTATGCCCAGTATGAAAAAATTCGTCGTAGGTTGCCGGGGTCGGCTGCCACACCAGAGACGGATCTTGTCAGCCGGTTGCGGCGGATTAAATCCCCGGCAGAAATTCAGTTGATTAGACAGGCGTTGTC
>PWOD01000088.1 GCA_003557545.1 bacterium
AAATTCCAGAATCTATCTGGAACAGCCTCCAGCAGGACAGTTTCGCCGGTCAACAGATCGACCGGTGCAGTATAGCTATCGCCGTTAATTAAAATATCTCCGACTCCTTCTATATCAATTTCAACCCGATATTCCTCCTCCCAGAAAACCGGAGAAATCAGTTTGTCCGAATCAACAAACAGTTCCACAGTTGTATCGGTCCCGGTAAGATCAGCAGTCCATTCTCTGAATTTCCAGCCAGCCTGCGGAATTGCTTCGATCAGATGAGTATCACCGGCTCGCAGATCAAACTGACCTGTATATACCTGACCATCAACTCTGACAGCCCCCAGACCCTGAATGTCCAGATCGATAATTCGTGTGTCCTGGACAAACTCAGCCACTATATTTCGATCAAAATTCATCTGAACAACAGTCACTGCTTGAGCTCCAAGATGATCTCCAGTCCAGCGATCAAACTGCCAGAAAACATCCGGTTCCGCCCTCAGTTCAACAGTGTCACCGCGGATCCAGGGAACTGGTGAAAGATAGGTTTCACCATTAACAAAAACCTTACCCTGTCCCTCGGTATCAATGGTCAAAAGCCGGGTGTCATGTTGCAAAAATTCAGCGACAACCAGAAGATCCGATCCAACAAACAGCTGCTTAACCGGTGAAGTCCCAGAAATATCACCCTGCCAGGAGGAAAAATACCAAAATTCTGCGGGGAGTGCCTCAATTGTCACTGTTTCACCAGCCAACACAACAGCCGAATCAGTCTGTTCAATGCCATCAAGCAACATAGAACCACGGCCATCTATCTGAATTTCTATAATCTGAGTATCCTGGATAAAAGTTGCTTGAACCTGTTTGTCAGCATCAATAAACAACTCGGTCACCGGGCCAGTACCAGAAAGATCCCCGTCCCAGAGACTGAACCGATAATAATCATCAGCAATTGCCTGAAGCTGTATTGTTTCACCGGCGGTTAAAACTGCCGGATACTGGTAGGTATCTCCATCGATCAGAACCTGGCCATTTCCTTCGATATCAAGCTCCAAAAGATAAGTGTCCCGGTTAAAATTAGCCACAACCTGTTTTCCACTGTCCATGAACAGTTCCTCAACCGGATAATCACTCACCAGATCAGCAGTCCAGCCGGCGAAATGGCTATAGATATCAGCCACTGCCTGCAGCGCTACAGTTTCACCACCCAGAACCGGAACAGCTGTTTGATATGTCTCACCATCCACCAGAACCTGTCCATCCCCAACAATATCTATTTCGAGAAGATAACTATCCCTGCCGAAACTGGCGACAATCTGAAAATCTTGATCAACCAGTATTTCAAAAATCGTCCCACTACCAGAAATATCGCCGCTCCATTCTATGAAATGCCAGAACTGATCAGCCGCTGCTTCCAAAACAACAGTTTCACCTGCAAGTATTGTAACAGGCTGTTGGTAGGTTTCACCGGCAAGCCAAACCATACCTGAACCAACAACATCAACCGAAATTGTGTGGGTGTCCTGAACAAATACTGCAGTGCCAGCAAGATCACTTTCAACATAGTTTTCAATCTCTGTATCAGTCCCGCTGAAATCACCGGTCCATTCAACAAAATGCCAGTATTCCGCCGCCTCAGCCCGCAGGACTACTGTTTCACCAGCATAAAGAGTAACCGGCGCGATATAACTGTCACCATTAACAAACAGCTTTCCGAGTCCCTGTTTATCAAGGGTAAGAGTATATGTATCGCGCTGGAAATTAGCTGTTAGCGTCCAATCCCGATCAGCAAACAGAGCAAACTCTGTATCGGCCCGCTGTAGGTCACCCGACCAATCAGAGAAATGATAATACTGGTCAGCGACTGCAGTGAGAACAACTGTCTCGCCAGCCAGCAGCGTGACAGGGGACTGATAAGTTACCCCATCGACAAGAACCGAACCCTCCCCTGCAATATCCAGATCAAGCGTATAGGTGTCCTGAGTGAAAGAAGCTGTACCGCTTATATTAGAATCAACAAACAGCTGTTGAACCTCCGAAACACCGGTCAGATCTCCAGACCAGCTATGGAAACTGTAATAATCGGCAGCCTCAGCCAGTAATGTAACTGTTTCCCCGGCCGGTAAAACAACCGGTTCTGTATAAAGCTGACCATCAACTCTAACTTCACCCTGACCAAGAATATCCAGGTCAAGCAGATAGGTGTCCTGGGTAAAATTTGCACCGACGGATTTATCACCGTTGATTAACAGTTCAACAGTCGTATCACCGGTTGAAAGATCGCCGGACCAACTGGAAAAATGCCAGTACAATTCAGGTAGCGCAGTCAATTCAACCTGCTGACCTCCATAAACAGTAACCGGCTGATCATAGACCACCCCATCGACCATAACCTCACCCTGACCGACGATATCAACCGTCAATATAAATGTATCTCTGAAATGAACCTCAATCGCTTTACTCGAATCAATAAATAACTGCGTCGATGGCTCGTTACTGGTAAGATCCCCCCCCCAGCGATCAAACTCCCAGTTTTCATCAGGATTAGCGAGCAGACTTACCGTTTCTCCACCGGGCAACAGCATCGTATCGCTATAGGTCTGACCGCCAACAATTAAACTACCTTCTCCAATAATTTCAGCAGTCAAACTAAACAGTTCCTGCTGGAAAATCACCTGAACAGTTTTATCAGTCCCGGCAAAGAGCTCTCTGGGTGAAGTTGATCCAGAGATATCACCAGCCCATTGATCAAAATACCAATATTGATCAGAAACGGCCTCAAGTTCAACCGTTTCACCCGCAATCAGTTCTATTGGCTGCTGATATACAACCCCATCCACCAGCAGTTCACCCTGACCAACTATTTCAACAGTTAACAGTCTGGTATCCCGCTCAAACTCAGCCGTAACTGTCCTATCCTTTCCACCAATAAACAGCTCGACGGCAGAGTCTGAGGAATAAAACTCTCCAGACCAGCCAGCAAAATAGTAATATTCCCCGGCAACCGCTTCAAGGGTAACTGTTTCTCCACCACTAACCAGTTGTGGCTGGTCATAGGTATCCCCCTCAACCAGCACTTCTCCTGTACCAACTATATCCACCGTGAGCGTATAACTATCACTAAATTCAGCGACAACATTTTTATCAGAGTCGATAAACAGTCCGACAGTTGTATCGGAGCTAACCCTGTCCCCACTCCACCCGGTAAATTTCCAGTATTCAGCCGGTTGCGCCTTCAATTCGACCATCTGACCCGGTTCTACCAGCAGCGGCTCAACATAGGTTTCACCATCAACCAGAACCACCCCTTCACCAAGGATATCCACGCTTAACATAAGTCGTTTGTTCCAGACCGGGGAGGTTTCACCGGAGAGATAAGGATATCCATCATTTTCATCGACTGCTACCCCCTGGACATCCCAGCCGGCGTTTAAGAAAGTCTCAATATCGGTCATCAGATCCTGGCTCAATCCGGTTCCACCATCACTCGAGGACTGTCCCGAAACATCCTGATCCCAGAAACTATCCTCAACAGTACCAAAACGATTTCTTCCAACCAGTCCTCCAACGTCTTCATCACCACTAACTACTGCGGCAGCATATGACCGCTGAATAGTTCCTTCATAATTAAGCCCGACCACACCACCGACATCCTTGATGCCGCTCACTGTCCCCCGGGCAGAAATATCTACCATTAATCCCTCATTCCGTCCGACAATTCCTCCAACTTGCATTTCACCATCAACATCGCCAAACCCTGAAACCCGCTGGATTGATCCAAAATTATACCCAACCAACGACCCGGTCAATCCTGCTCCATTTATCTGATGTTCCCGCAGAACAAAGTTTTCGAGATGACCGGAAGCTGCAGTAAAACCAAAAAGACCCAGGTTGTTTTCGGTTGGCCTATCTATATTCAACTCGCTAATCGTATGACCGCCACCATAAAATTGACCGGTAAACGGTTCTGATGCTGTCCCGATTGGCTGCCATCCAGCCCCACCGGCAGCCGCAGGTCCAGCCAGATTAACATATCCTTTAGTTGTCTGATCAAGACTCTCAACCAGCTTATAATGAGCATCGAGGAAATACCTGACCCGATTTAACTCTTTCCAGTTAGAAATTTCAAACGGATCCGCTTCAGTTCCCTGACCACCGGCAAAATCAGGAACAAAAACTCCTGTGGCAAACAGGTCATTATCGAAGATCACCTGTTTGGGATTCTGACTGCCAGAAAGTTCTCCTTCCCAAAGTTCAAACCGGTATGCTTCATGAACTGAAACAGCTTCAAGAGTCACCTCCTGACCTCCCTGCACAATAACCGGTTCAATGTAGGTATCACCATCAACCAGCAGAACACCAGGACCTTCAACCGCCAGACTGAGGGTATGGGTGTCAGGCTGGAAATTCGCTATGGCGAGACTGTTTTTGGCAACAAAAAACTCAACTTCAGCATCTTTACCACTCAATCCACCTGTCCATTCCCGGAAGTTCCAATACTGATCGGCAACTGCCTGTAATAATATCGTCTCACCGGCGACCACGGAAACCGGCGCTACATAAGTCTCTCCATCAACCAGGACCTCACCCTCACCATTAATACCTACCGTTAAAGTGTGAGTATCCCGGGCAAAAGTCACTGTACAGTTTTTATCACCATCAATAAACAGTTCGACAGCTGTATCAGCTGCTAACAGGTCACCGCTCCAGCTATCAAAATAATAGTATTGATCTGGATAAGCTATAAGCTCAACAGTTTCACCACCAATAACGTCAACCGGCTGTTGATAGGTCTCACCATCAACAAAAACCGTCCCTTCTCCAACAAAATTAATGGTTAAACTGAGGGGAACCGGTTCAAAAACTACTGTGCAATGTTTGTCCCCATCGACAAACAGTTCAGCTCCGGTATCGGCTGAACTTAGATCACCTGTCCACTCGACGAAATCCCAATATTCAGCCGCTATAGCCACCAGCTGAACTGTCTCTCCAGCAGTAAGCTGTAAGGGGGCATTATAGACAGAACCATCGACCCACGCCTCCCCCTGGCCGACAAAGTTAACAGTTAAGATATGGGTATCACGCTGGAAGACTGCCGTACAATCGACATCTTCCTCGACAAACAGCTCGACGATAGTATCACTACCGGTTATATCTCCAAACCATTCAGCAAATTGATAAAACTGCCCTGACACTGCCTCAACAACAACCGTTTCGCCAGCAACTACTGCCGTTGGTTGCAGATAGGTTTCGCCATCGACCAGAACCACCCCGGAACCGATAAGGTCGACCGCCAGGGTATGGGTATCACGCTGAAAAACAGCTGTACAGAACTTATCACTATCAACCAGCAACTCAACTGTATTATCAGTCGATAGAATGTCGCCAAACCAACCATCAAAATTGTAATACTGTTCCGGGAAACCCTGTAGTGTAACAGTTTCTCCACCAGGTATTGTTAGCGGCTGTTGATAAGTTTCACCGTCTACCAATATATAACCGGCGCCCTGAATATCAACTGTCAGAGTATGGGTGTCACGCCGGAAAGTTGCAGTGCAGGTTTTGTCATCATTAATAAACAGCTCGGCCATAGTATCTGCCACCTGCAGATCGCCCGACCACTCAACAAAATGATAGTACTGAGCGGACAGAGCTTCCAGACTAACCGTTTCCCCGGCATTTACCACCAGAGGTGTCTGATAGAGGATACCGTCCACGATAATATCCCCCTGGCCAATCCTATTGATCGTTAAAATACGAGTGTCTCTCCGAAAGATTACTCCCAGCAGTTTATCATCGTCGACAAACAGCTCCACTTGCGTATCTTCTGAATCGACAGCGCCGGACCAGCTCTCAAATCCATGATAAAGCCCAGCTATTCCTTCAAGCGTAATAGTCTCTCCGGCAGTAACCGACAGCGTATCCTGATAGGTGTCGCCATCAACCAAAACCGTGCCTTCTCCCTCTATATATACAGTAAGTAGCCGGGTATCCTGACGGAATCCAGCAGTGCAGAATTTATCCCCGTCGACAAATAAATTAACAGTTGAATCAGATCCCACAAGATCTCCTGACCACTGATCAAAAACCCAGTATTGATCGGGCAAACCGGTCAGACTAACTGTTTCTCCCCCACCTGTTTCAACCGGTTCCTGATAGGTTTCCCCATCGATCAGTACAGTTCCCTGACCGGTTATAGCAAGTTCAATTGTGTAAAGATTCTGGGAAAAATTAGCGGTGCAGATTTTGTCGCCATCGATGAACAACTGGCTGACCTGGGCGGTATCAACAAGATCGCCGGTCCAATTTTCAAAGGACCAGAAATCAGCCGGCAGCGCCTCCAGTGTAATCGTTTCTCCACCTCGTACAGCAACCGGTTCTATATAGGTTTCACCAGAGAGCTTAACAACACCCTCACCAACAATTCCCAGCTCAAGAATATAAGTATCATGGAAGGTCACCGTGACTGTTTTATCAGTATCGATATAAAGTTCCTCCGTAGTATCGGCACCTGTGAGGGCTCCGCCCCATTCAACAAAATACCAGTAGTCAGCAGCCAGAGCTTGAAGCTCCAGCATCTGGCCAAAGCTTACAACCATCGGCTCCTCATAAGTGTCCCCATCAACCAATACAATCCCCTCACCTGACTGCTCCACGGTAAGCATTATAGCCTTCTGCCAGACCGGGGTTGTTTCACCGGAGAGATATGGATAACCATCATTTTCATCGATATCGACTCGTTCAATATCCCAGCCGGCGTTAGTAAAGGTTGTATAATTGCGAATTGCCTGACCGCTTAAACCGGTTCCACCATCACTTTCTGATTGACCTGATTTATCAATATCCCAGAAGCTGTTTTCAACAGTTCCTAAATCATCCACCCCGACCAATCCACCAATCCAGTTATTACCGGTTAGTTCGACAGCGGCAAAAGAGTTTTGGATTGACCCCTGAGAATTTTCACCCACCAGTCCTCCAGCTCCCTGATCAGCAGTTAAACTCCCAAGCGCATAATTATTTTCCAACAGGCCGCTGTTAAAACCAACAAGACCACCGACACGGCGATCACCCTCAATCTCAAGATTCGAATAAGAACGGACAAGAGTCCCCTGGTTAATCCCTACAAGACCACCTACCCGGTTTTCACCGTTGACTGTTCCCGTCAGGTAAAGATCGGCCATTTCACCATCATTATGGCCAACAATACCTCCGGAGCGGTCACCACCAGTTATATTGACCTGCTCCAATCCAAATCCTGATAAACGTCCAGCAGCAGCAACAAATCCAAACAGAGCTGTATGTTGGTCAGCTGAACGATCGATAAAAAGATCAGAGATTATATGGCCCTGTCCAATGATTTTTCCAGTAAACGCAGCCGTTTCCGTACCAACCGGTTCCCACCCGGCTCCACCGTTGGCCCCGGGACCAGCATGTTCGGTATAACCGTGGGTTGAAAGATCAAGATCATCGATCAGCCGATATGTTGAATCGGGATAACATCTAACTCTATGAAGCTGTGACCAGTCTTCTATATCAAACGGTGATAAATCAGTTCCCTCTCCCCCGGCAAAATCAGGGACAAAAACTGCTGTTGTGAAAAGATCCTGGTCAACAACAACTGAGTATGGTGAAATACTGCCGGAAAAGCCATTTTTCCACTCTTCAAAACGATAGCAATAACTACCCGGACTTCCCATGATATCGATTGATTCACCACCGAAAAACTCCAGTGGCTGGGTATAAGTTTCGCCATTAACCAGGACAGCACCATCTCCTTCAACGGCAAACTCAATAATATGGGTATCCCTCTCAAATACCGCAGCAATCACTTTGTTTTCATCAATAAACAGCTCAGTAATCGGAGCAGTTCCAGAAACATCGCCGGTCCAGGCAGAGAAGTGGTAATACTGATCAGCTACCCCCTCAATGGTCAAAGTTTCACCTGCTATTACTGTCATCGGTGTCTGATAGGTCTCCCCATTGACCAAAATTTCCCCTTCACCTATTGTTCCCGCAGTCAGGGTATAGGTGTCAGAAGCGAAGAAAGCCGTGCACTCTCGATCATTCCCCATGAAAAGCTCTATAGCCACAGATTCACCGGAAACATCTCCACTCCATTCATCAAAATGCCAGTAAAGATCGGCAACTGCCTCCAATATAACAGTTTCGCCGGCAGCTATTTCAAGCGGATTTTCATAAAGGTCGCCGTTAACCTGAACCGCTCCTCCGCCAACTATATTAATTTTCAATTGATAGAGTTTTCTCTGAAAAACTGCTGTGCAAATTTTGTCAGCATCAATAAACAGTTCAACTTCAGAGTCAGTATCCTGCAGATCACCGGACCAGCCGGAGAAATCCCAGTAAATGTCCGGAACAGCGGCAACAGTCACAGTCTCTCCAGCATCCAGCTCAACCGGTTGCTCATAGGTGTCTCCATCAACAAAAATAGTTCCGGGACCATCAGTAAATATTTCAAGAGTAAAGCGGTTCCGAGCAAAAATAGCTGTACAGTTACGGTCCTCCCCGACAAATAGTTCAACTTCAGACTCAGTCCCTGAAATATCCCCGGTCCATTCAGAAAAATGATAATACTGATCAGGAAGAGCATTTAAAATTACAGTTTCGCCGGCGGGAACATAACGTACACCATCATAAACTGTTCCATCGACAAAAACCATCCCCTGGCCCTGAATATTAACAGTCAAACTGGCTGTATCCCTGGCAAAACTCGCAGTACACTGTTTATCATCATCAATAAACAGCTCAACTTCTGGATGCGTGCCGGATAGATCACCAGACCACTCAACAAAATGATGATAGTCACCGGCCACCGCCTTAATAGTCATGGTTTCGCCAGCCAGAACAGCTACCGGTCCCAGGTAAGTATCTCCATCAATCAGCACCGAGCCGGTGCCGTCTGTATTAATTTCCAGCAGATGAGTCTGGCGTTGAAAAACTGCTGTACAGTTTTTATCCTGATCGACCAGTAATTCGACCATAGTTTCAGAGCCTGTCAGATCTCCCAGCCATTGTTCAAAGAAAAAGAACTCACCGGGATCGGCAGTTAAAGTTAATGTCTCTCCAGCAAATACAACCAGCGGCTGTTGATAGGTATCACCATTAACAAAAACCTGCCCCTGACCAAGTATATCAATCGTTACTATATGAGTATCACGGAGAAAATTAGCGGTTACCTGTTTATTACTATCAATAAAAAGTTCTTCATCTGGCCCGGTGCTTACCAGGTCACCGGTCCATTCCTTGAAATGATAGTAACTATCAGGACTGGCTGAAAGGGTGACAGTTTCCCCACCAAATAAGATTACCGGTGTAGTATATATATCCCCCTCCACAAAGACCTGGCCTGCTCCAACCAGTTCTACTGTCAGAAGATGTGTGTCCCTGGCAAAATTTGCTGTCAGCTGTTTAGCGGAGTCAACATACAGATCAACCCGGGTATCAGGGGCTGTAAGATCTCCAGTCCAGCTATCAAAATGATAAAACTGATCCGGAACCGCGGTCAGAACAGTAGTTTCACCGGCCGGCAGTAAAACCTCTTCTTGATAGGTCTCTCCATTAACAAGAACTACTCCATCTCCCACAGTTTCAATTTCTAACAAAAACTTATCCTGTTCAAAACTGGCTGTGCAGTACTTATTAGAATCGACAAACAGACTCTGAATAGCAGCTGTTCCTGAGAGATCACCGCTCCAGCTATCAAACAGATAGAAACTGTCAGGGATAGCCTCAAGCGAGATGGTTTCACCACCGGTTACAGCAACCGGTTCCAGGTAAGTTTCACCATCGACCAGAACAGTGCCAGCCCCAACCGTCTGAAGATCAAGAATATATGTATCGGCAAATCTAGCAACAACTGTCCGATCTGTTTCGGAGTAAAGTTGCTCTTCCATCTGACTGCCGGACAGCTCACCATCCCATTCCTCTAAATACCAGTATTTGTCAGGTACTGCCTCGAGCGAGATTGTTTCACCGGGAGTTAAAACCAGCGGCTCAACATAGGTTTCACCACCAACCAGAACTGTGCCCTGCCCTTCCACTTCAACTGTCAAGAAAATCGTGTTATACCAGACAGGGTCTGTTTCTCCAGAAAGATAGGGATATCCGTCATTTAGCTCTAAATCAGTAGCCGAAATATTCCACCCAGCATCAATGAATGTTCGGATGTCCTGCATTTCTGAACTTATTAGTCCGGTCCCGCCACCGCTGTCGATTTTTCCAGAACTTTCGATATCCCAGAAACTATTCTCAATATCACCAAACAGGTCCCGACCGACCAGTCCACCAACGTTAATCTGTCCAGTAACCTGGGCTGTTGAATAAACGTTACTGACTAACCCATCATAGGCAAACCCGGCCAGCCCTCCAACAACCTCATCGCCGGTCACTTCACCCCGGGCATAAACGTCGACCAGCAAGCCATCATTATAGCCAATCAACCCACCCACCCCACGTTGACCGGAAACAGTAACTTTGGCATAAGAAGCGTATATTTCACCCACACTCCGTCCCGCCAATCCACCCACATAATCATTTCCAGCTATTTGCCCGGTCAATTGAAGATTTGAAAGTTCCCCAAGATTGTACCCGACCGCCCCACCTGTATGATTACCTCCCGTTATTTCAACGGTTGAAAGTTCCAGATTCTGTAGCTGAGCCCCACTATCTATATGGCCAAAAAGGCCCACATACTCAGTTGTCGGTCGATTAATATAAAGATCAGCTATCTGATTATTCTGACCGTCAAACATTCCCCCAAAAGCTGCTGAGTTGTCTCCAACAGGAAGCCAGCCAGCACCGCCCCGGGCGGTCACCCCGGCCAGTGTGTCATAACCATCACTGAACTGATCGAGATTTTCAATCAGCATATAACTTGAGTCTGGATAACAACTGACTCGGTTTAACTCCCACCAGTTTGATATCTCAAAAGGCTCCTGTTCTGTACCAACACCGTCAGAAAAATTAGCTGTGAAGAGAGCTGTTGTCAGAAGATCCCCATAGAGCAACAACTCACTCCTGTGAGCCGTACTGCCGGGGCCATCAATCCATCGATCAAACCGATAACAATCAGTTAACGATATTGCCTCCAGCAGGACAGTCTCTCCTCCCGGGACCGGGACCTCTTCGGTATAGGTTTCACCGTCAACCAGGACTATTCCGGGCCCAACAGCTGCTACTGTAAGCTGATAAATTTTTTGTTCGAAATTAGCCGTGACAGTTTTGCTGCCGTCAACCAGCAACTGCACCACAGTATCCGCATCAACAAGATAACCGGTCCAACAGTCGAAATAACAGTGCTGATCAGATTTAGCAATAAGCTCTACTGTCTCTCCGGCGGTTACAGTGAGGGGCAGCTGATAAGTTTCACCGTCTACAAGAACTTCACCCTCACCCTCAATTTCAACCATAAGGGTATGTGTTTTACGCTCAAAAAATGCTGTGGAATGACTGTCCTCCTCAACAAACAGCTCGACTGTTTTATTTGTGCTTACAACATCACCGCGCCACTCTATAAACTGATAATAGTCAGCCGGCAGAGCCTCAATAGTCACTGTCTCCCCGGCAATAACGGTAACTGGCTGGCTATAGGTTTCCCCATCAACCAGCAGATCACCATCCCCGATAAGATCAAGGGTTAAACTGTACGTATCGCGCTGGAAAATAGCAGTACATTCAAGATCACTGTCAACAAACAGTTCAACCGCAGTATCAAAATCAACAATATCCCCAGTCCACTGTTTAAACTGGGAGTATAAATCAGCAATTGCCATCAATGAAATTGTTTCTCCAGAGTTCACAGAAACCGGTTCAACATATTCTAACGCTTCAAACCAAACAGTTCCTTCCCCTACCAGATTAACTGTTACCGTATGTGTGTCTCGCTCAAACAGAGCGCCAACATATTTGTCGCCATCAACAAACAGCTGGGTTTCCAGTTCAGATCCAGAGATATCAGCAAACCAACTGTCAAAATAATAATATTGATCCGGTTGAGCCATAAGGTTGATAGTATCTCCAGCTTTTACCACCAGCGGTTCAACATAGGTTTCACCATCAACCAGAACAGACCCTGAGCCACTTACCTCAATCTCTAATGTATAGGTATCCTGAGTAAAGGTTGCCGTACACTGCTTGTCAGCATCAACTAACAGCCCAACCTGGGTGTCGGTGGTCGTTAAATCTCCGCTCCAGTCAGCGAATGAATAGTAGTCAGCCGCCAGACCGGACAGCAGCACCGTCTCCCCGGCATTCACAGTCACCGGTCCAGTATAACTATCTCCATCAACCAGTACCATTCCCTCACCAACTATATTAACCGTCAAACTATGGGTATCACGGGTGAAGCTGGCTGTACAGTTTTTATCTTCCTCAACAAACAGCTCAACCTGCGTATCGGTTCCAGTTAAATCACCGCTCCACTGAGCAAACGAATAATATTGACCCGGTAGTGCAGTCAGCAGAACCGTCTCTCCAGCGGCCACTATAACCGGTTCAATATAACTATCTCCGTCGACCAGCACCTCCCCGGTTCCAACAGTATTGACTGTTAGACTATGAGTATCGCGTAGAAATTCAGCCGTACACTGCTTATCGTCATCAATAAATAACCAGAGCTGCGTATCAGTTCCAGTTAAATCACCACTCCATTCAGCAAATGAATAGTATTGATTTGGCCGGCCAGTAACTAAAACTGTTTCTCCCGCCTCCACAATAACCGGTTCAATATAACTATCTCCATCAACCAGCACCGTTCCTCCACCAACCGTATTTACAGTTAAACTATATGTGTCACGGATAAACTCAGCAGTACACTGCTTGTCAGAATTGACAAATAGCTCAGTCACCATAAAGGTTCCTGAAATATCCCCACTCCACTGATCGAACGAATAATATTGTCCCGCTTCGGCAGCCAGAACAACTGTTTCCCCTGCCTGCACAACAACCGGTTCGGTATAGGTCTCGCCATCCACCAGAACAGTTCCCTCGCCCAGCATGCCAACTGTCAAACTATAAGTATCAGGCTGAAAACTGGCGGTACAATTTATATCCCCATCAACCAGTAGTTCTACCTCTGTATCACTACCCGAAACTGCTCCCGACCATTCTGTGAAGCTCCAGAACTGACCGGAAACTGCTTCTAAGAGCAGAGTTTCTCCACCTTGAACTTCCAACGGTGCAACATAGGTTTCGCCATCCACCAGAACAGTGCCATTACCAGCTATATCAACGGTTAAACTATATCTGTCGTTAAATACTGCTTCAATTTTTTTGTCGGTATCTATGTACAGATAGGCGGTTGTATCTTCCCCGCTAAGATCACCATCACAGTTGGAAAAATACCAGAAATCATCCGGTTCAGCCACTACTGTCAGAGTCTAACCGGGTGTCACAACCATCGGGGCGACATAGGTTTCACCATCCACCAGGATATTCCCCTCGCCGGAGATTGATGCCGTGAGCAGGAGAGTTTTGTACCAAACAGGTTCTGTTTCACCTGATAGGTAGGGATAACCATCATTTCTATCGACACCGGTAGGCTCAATATTCCAGCCCGCCGCAACAAATCTATCATATTCCTTCAGTTCAGCGGTACTGAGCCCTTCTCCCCCTTCACTCACATTCAAACCTGAAACTTCCGTATCACAGAAACTATTTGAGACGGAACCAAAGTCATTAATACCAACCAGTCCACCCAGAAGACCGGCTCCAATTACTTCGGCGGCTGCATAAGATTTTTCAACCATACCTTCAAAATTATATCCAACAACTCCACCGATCCCCTGGTCTCCACTAACTATTCCCCGAGCATAAAGATTTTCAATAATACTATCATTCTGTCCTACCACGCCACCAACCCGCCGATCGCCTGTTACCTGACCGACAACAAAGGCACGACTGATAATACCAAGATTACGTCCCACCAGCCCGCCAGTATAATCATCCCCCTCGACCGAAAGATTTATCAACCCCAGGTCGCTGATTGAACTTCCCGCGCCGGTATAGCCAAATAAACCAACATAGTCTTCGGCGGGGCGCACAACATTCAATCCGGAAATGGTATAACCGGCTCCATCAAAGGAGCCAGTAAATCGATTGCTCCCATCACCCAGCGGTTTCCAACCGGCACCGGCGTTTGCAGCAGAAGAAGCCAGCTCTACATAACCAGAATCCTGTTCATCAAGATTTCCAACCAGAAGATAAGCTGAATCAGCAAAACATCTAACCCTATCCAACTCCCACCAATCTGAAACCTCCAGCGGTGCTGCTGCTGTCCCTTCACCGGCGGAAAAATCAGGTGCGAACTGCACTGTGACAAACAGATCACGATTAACAAACAGCGGCTGACTGTAATCAACTCCAGTAAGATCTCCCAGCCATTGTTCAAACCGGTAACATTCACTAACCTGGTAGGCCTCCAGAATAACAGTTTCACCGGCTACCAGCTCTACCGGAACCGAATAAGTTTCTCCATCAACCAGAACTTTACCAGGTCCATCAAAAACAATTTCAAGAGTATAGATAATACGCTCAAAATTAGCCGTGCATTCAACATCATTTTCCACAAACAGTTCAGTTACTGCTGCGGTCTCCGAAATATCACCACTCCACTTATCAAACGAATAATATTCGGCCGGCTGAGCGCTCAGCAGGACCGTCTCACCAGCATTCACAACCAGCGGTCCGAGATAACTGTCCCCGTCAACCAGCACTGTTCCTTCCCCTGCTGTATTAACTGTTAAACTGTGGGTATCACGGCTAAAGCTGGCCGTGCACTGCTTATCTCCATCAACAAATAATTCAACTTCAGTATCGACCCCCGCCAGATCGCCGCTCCAGTCAGCAAATTAATAATAGTCGGCAGGCACTGCTGTCAGAACAATCGTCTCACCAGCAGCAATAGAAACCGGACTGACATATGTATCCCCCTCAATCAACACCGTTCCCCCACCAACTGTATAAACCGTTAAGCTGTGGGTATTACGGCTGAAACTGGCCGTGCACTGTTTGTCTCCATCAATAAACAGCTCAACTTCCGTATCGCTCCCAGTCAGATCTCCGCTCCAGTCGGCAAAGGAATAGTAGTCGGCCGCCCAAGCGCTCAGCAGGACCGTCTCTCCGGCATTCACAATCACCGGCCCGAGATAACTGTCCCCGTCAACCAGCACCGTTCCTTGACCAACTATATCAACCGTTAAGCTGTGGGTATCACGGCTGAAGCTGGCCGTGCACTGTTTGTCTCCATCAATAAACAGCTCAACTTCCGTATCGCTCCCGGTCAGATCCCCACTCCAGTCAGCAAATGAATAATAGTCGGCCGCCCAAGCGCTCAGCAGGACCGTCTCCCCGGCATTCACAATCACCGGGCCGAGATAACTATCCCCGTCAACCAGCACCGTTCCTTGACCAACTATATCAACTGTTAAACTGTGGGTATCACGACTAAAGCTGGCCGTGCACTGTTTGTCTCCATCAACAAATAGCTCAACTTCCGTATCAGTTCCCGTTAGATCTCCGCTCCAGTCAGCAAATGAATAGTAGTCGGCCGCCAGAGCAGTCAGCAAAACCGTCTCACCAGCGACCAGGGCAACCGATCCGGCATAACTGTCCCCGTCAATGAGCACCGTCCCCTCACCAACCAGATTAACTGTTAAGCTGTGGGTGTTACGGCTAAAGCTGGCCGTGCACTGTTTGTCTCCATCAACAAATAGCTCAACTTCCGTATCAGTTCCCGTTAGATCCCCGCTCCAATCAGCAAAGGAATAATAGTCGGCCGCCAGAGCGCTCAGCAGAACCGTCTCGCCGGCATTCACAGTCACCGGTCCGAGATAACTGTCCCCGTCAACCAGCACCGTTCCTTCTCCAACTATATCGACTGTTAGACTGTAGGTGTCACGGCTGAAGCTGGCCGTGCACTGTTTGTCTCCATCAACAAACAGCTCAACTTCCGTATCAGTTCCCGTCAGATCTCCGCTCCAGTCAGCAAATGAATAATAGTCGGCCGCCCAAGCGCTCAGCAGGACCGTCTCCCCGGCATTCACAATCACCGGGCCGAGATAAC
>PWOD01000081.1 GCA_003557545.1 bacterium
ACCCGGGATTTGGAAACCGTTTTTACGAGATGTTCCAACTCATTATTTTTCTGTAGTAAAACAATTTTATCAGGGTTAAGCATGTCGATTTTACCCTGTTTAACCGTGCGACCTCCATCACCCTGGACCCAACCGGTCGTGTCGATGATCATTGCATCACTGTCGGCCAGGGTACGATCGGCCAGGTGGCGTATTCCGCTTAAAAACGGAACAAGATGAAGTCCCGGTGAATGAGCTCCTACAAAGGCCAGTTCATCCCAGCCGACTGTGTCGAGTGAGATGGCCGGTTCGGTCAGTTTGACCACACCCACCGTTCCCGGAGGACCAATATCACTCTGTCCAACATCACAATCCATGACTCCGACCTTATCGTAGCTGTTCAGCAGGCTGTTGGCCAGGTAAGAACAGAAAAAAGTTTTTCCGGTATCCATCTCTCCGATCACCAGTATAGTGCTGGCTTCCTTCTCAATCAGCTCTTCAACAAGCCGGTCCCAGCTTTCGGGGATAGACCGTTCGGCCAGTTTTTCCAGTTGATCTTCACCGGCATTGCTAAGTTCTATGGTAGCATCTTCGAGCGCTTCCACCGGGATCGTTTTTCCCCGGGGAATCTCCAGCGACTGTCCGCTGCTTACACGGGCTCCTACAACATCCACTGTGCCTTTTAATAGTTTGATCTGCTGGGGCCCTTTAACCAGGTAGATTTCTTTATTGACAAGGTTAAGCTGTTCCATTAGTTATCATCCTCAAAATAGAGCTCTGGCCATTCTTGCTGTAGAGCGTCGGTGTTGATCCTGCGACATTCAGAAAATTTATTCAGTTCAATCTCCATGGTTCCCTTGGATTCGGTATGTATTGTCTGATCCAGGGTGACTGTCTGGTCGTTAATACTGGCGATCCGGCCCAGAAAAAACTCACCACCAGCCTTAAAGGTAACATTGTCACCGGGAGAAAGCTGGTCGCTATCCACCTCTTCTTCAATCGCGTTTGAAATCTGATTGACCAGTCCTGGATAAAGTGGGATCTGCTCATAAATCCGGATCATCTCCTGGATTATTTCAACTGCAGCGGCAGGATTTTTTTCTTCCTGGCAGATTTTGTTGATCTGCTTTAATACCGCAGGAAAATCGGTTTCCTTGAAGGTCATACTACTGTACTCCTTTCCAAAATAAAACTACATAGGGTTTAAAAACTGAGATTAAGCAGTTTAGATTAATAAACTAAAGCTAAAGATTACATCATATTTCCGGCGGATAGACAAGTAAGTTAGTTGAACCGCACCGCCCGGTTCAACTCAGGTAAAGCTTTGTTACGACAGGTTGAAGATTTATAATAAACTGGATTTTAACAGGAAATTTAATCCCCGATTCGTTTTTCGGGAGGTGGTAACTATTTCTTACAGAACTTTTTCCGATTATGTAAAAGAACAGTTTGGTGAACCGGTTTACAAGTTACCTCTTGATGCTGGTTTCAGCTGTCCAAATCTGGATGGTACCGCTGGAACAGGGGGCTGTAGTTACTGTTTGAATGCCTCTTTTACACCACGGTATACCCGCCGTTACAAGCGGATTGATCAACAGCTTGAAGCGGGTAAAAAACGGCTGCAGGCCCGGGGAATAGGACTGTTTTTTAGTTATTTGCAGGCCCATACGAATAGCTATGGTCCCTTTGAACAGCTGGAAAAGTTATATTCCAGAGTGATTAATCAGCCAGGAGCTGTGGGACTCTGCCTTGGAACTCGCCCGGACTGTTTAACCCCGGAGGTGGTTGAACTTCTGGGAAACTATGAAGGAAAGGGTAAGGAGATATGGATTGAAATAGGACTGCAGTCCTCCCATGATCAGACGCTCAATAGAATTAATCGCTGCCATGATTTTTCTGCCTATCTTACCGCTATAAAGCTGCTGAACAGTGAGCCACTGTTAAAAATCTCTCCCCATTTAATCTTCGGATTACCCGGTGAAACCCCGTCGATGATGTTGGAAACAGTTAAACGGGTGGTCGACTTAGGGCTGGATGGAATAAAGTTTCATCAGTTACAGGTGATCAAGGGAACACCCCTGGCAGGGGAGTTTTATCGGGGAGAATACAGTCCGCTGAGTTATTTGGAATATCGTGATATCCTCGTCGAAGCCCTTCGCCTTTTACCGGAAAAAACTGTTGTTCACCGGGTTATGGGGGAGAGTTCGAAGAAACTGCTTCTGGCGCCGCTCTGGAACCAGGGGAAGCAAACCCTGATCAATTATCTGCAACAGCCAGCCTGCAGGTCATGAAATTTGACAGCCGGACTATTTTAGAGTACATTGTTGTTGTAACAACTGGTAATTTCTCAAGGATGAGATTTTTTTACAGGAGGTAATTTTGATGGTAGATCGAGTTGAAGCTACCGCTGGCGAGTCTATTCAAGCTGTCGAACCTCAGATCCGGGAAACGGCCAATGAAGACCGGGTGGTTGAGGCACAACAGCAGGAGCCTGTTCGGGAGGCTGAACAGCAGGAAGAATCCGCCGAAGTCTTTCAAACCCTCGGGCTGGGAGTCAATGTTGACCGGTTGGCCTGATAGCCCCGGAACCAGTTAATTTTGATTTAAATCCTTAACTATCCCGGGGAAAACTGTATAATTAGGTTGTTTGTTGGATATCTCTTATGAGCTGTTGTCTTAAAATTTTTGCTGTTACCGTTCAGGGGGTGGCAGGATGGCGATTGAAAATTTTATTGAACATCGGGATGAACAGGGTAATTATCTGGCTGTCTGGTGGGATCCACAGGAGGAGATGGTGATTTTGCAGTATAATTTTATTCATCTTACCTTGATTCCCGAACAGTTTTCACAGGTGCTGGATAAACTATCTGAAGCTCGTGAAAAATTGCAATCAAAAACCTGACGGAAGCTGCGCTTTCAGTCTGGTATAAACTTTGTTTTTTTGGATGACAGATATGATCGATTATTTCTATCTTTTGCTGCCAGTAGTCGTTGAATATCGCTATCTGGCAGTATTTACCGTGCTGGTTATTGCCGGCCTGGGTGTTCCAATTCCCGAAGAACTCAGTATCGTAATAAGTGGCTACCTGGTGGCCACCGGCCGGATGGATTTTTGGCTAACTCTTGCTGTTTGTTATGCCGGTGTTCTGGCAGGTGACCTGGTTACCTATTTTCTCGGTCGTTACGCCGGGCGCTGGTTCCTGGGAACTCCGTTATTACGTCTGCTGCTGCGCCGCCGTCAACTGGCACAAGCCCAGTATTATTATCGTCGTTATGGTCCCCGGGCCCTGCTGCTGGCCCGCCAGGCCCCCGGTATCAGGTTCCCCGCCTTTTTCACCGCCGGTATGTTAAAGATGCGTTTGACAGATTTTTTACTGTTCGATTCGATGGCTGGATTGATCAGTATGCCTCTTGCCTATCTGATAGCTTATTTCTGGGGCCCCCGGGTTACCCAGGCCCTGGCCCTGATCGTGCGCATCGGAGATCTCACAACATTTGTTGTAATAGCTTTAATCTTGTTGCTGGTTGTTTTTCTGGTAATCCGCTATATTTCACGTTGCACGGGTGTGACTGATGAGATTAACGAATAATTGTCAGTTTACCCGTGCTGCTCTTACCGGTCGATAGTTCTTCAACCCTGTACAGATAATAACCGCTGCTGATCCGCTCCCCGGAGCTGTTGCGGAGATTCCAGCGATACGGGTCGTCGGCTGTTTCAGTCCGGTAAATCCGCGTTCCGGTTAGAGAATAGATGGAGATTTTAAAGGGCCCCTTTTCATAGGAATTAAATTCAAATAGCAGTCGATTTGAGCCGCTTGATTCTCGCCCGTCCGCCGGTCGGAATGGATTTGGCCCGACCAGCAGACCGGACAGACCCTGATAACCGAGCCGGCTGATTAGTTCCAAAGAAGCGCTGATGGCCGTGTCATATTTCAAGCTGGCCTGCAGAGTGTAAACTGTCTCGTCGGCCGCCGGTGTAATGGTTACTTTACCGGTTTCTGTGTCAAGAAAGAGACCTGAAACCGGTTGACTGGAAAGCTCCCAGATGACGGTGGTATCGAATGAATCACCAAATTGATCGGTTACCAGTGAACTGAACTGATAGTTGTTGTCAGTGGTTCGGGGAATCTGTAGATCTCGGGGTCCAAGGATTTCCAGCTTTTCCGGGTGGCGTTTTTCAAAGCTGGCTGTGACCATGGTGTCACCGATTATACGGAGCTGGCGCTGGGGCTGATCGAACTGATCTTCCCAGCT
>PWOD01000007.1 GCA_003557545.1 bacterium
AGCCGCCTCTGAACGTCGCCGGATTGAACGTCAAGGCGGGCCTGACGCCGAGTTTGAGAAGCAACGTCGGGATGAAGCGCGTGAAACCCTTATGGCACTTCAGCGGCAAATGCCGGAAACCGCGGTCATGGACTGGATGCACTTACCGCAACGAGCGCACGAAGAGCGTCAATTTCAGGAACAGCTTAGACAGTTCGACGAGCAGATGGACCTTAATTGGGCGAACCACTACTTAGATGCGCGTCGACAAGGGCTTGCAGAGAAGGAGTTTGCAGCGAAAATGGCTCAGATGGAAATGGCAATGGAAGCAGGCGTCGCTGAAATGTCCGACTTCGATAAGATACGCTATGCGACCGCGAGAGAGACAATTCAGGCAATTCGTGGTGTATATACCGAAGATTATGGTGGTGAAGAGGGGCTTGAAAAAGCCCGCCAAGACCCTGAATATCAAGCTGCCAGGAGTCTTATCGAGCAGTACGGAGACCGCTATACCGGCATTACCACGGAACTCATTCGAGAAGTCGAAGAGCAAGGTTTCTGGAGTCGCTGGCTCGGACTCGAGCCCGCGGAAATGCTGCAACCGGCTCCACCTCCACAGATGCAAGGAGCAGGAACAGGAGCAACGATGACTGACCGGGCCGCCGATACTTCTCGCCAAGTCTTCGGAGAATAACCATGAGCGAAACTCATAGATCGTATCTGCAACGCATGGAAGAGCACGAGCAATTTGCTACACTTGATTTCGGAGAACAACAGATGCTCAGATCTCAAGCGCTACAGCGGGACTTTCAGGAAAACCCTGAATTGCAGCAGCTTGAACCGGAAGAGCAGCAAGCCGTGTTCGAATCCCAGATGCAGCGGCCTCCGGTGTTTGAAAACCCCGACCTGAACACGAGGGAGTTCCGCCAGCAGCTGAAAAATATGGATTTCGCCGAAGCGGGCATTTACGGCATGGCTTCCGGGATCGCTAATGCGGGAACGCTCGGAGGGCTTATTGGACGCACACTTGGAGAGCCTGTGGCACAAGCGCTCTTCGGCGCTGGTGCAAACGACGTTCTTATGGGCTCTGATGCCGACCGAATGCGCCAGTACATTATGAATCAGGGGGAATACGGAAGTACCGCAAGGCTTAGCGAAGGGCTTTGGGGGGCTACCACCGGATTACATGAACTCGGCAGCTATATTGCAACACTCGGTAAAGGTTCAGCTGCCGCAGGAGCTAAGTTCGGCTCTAAAGCGTTCGCTGGAGCAAAAAGAGGTTTCAATGTCCCGTCGGCTTTGCGGTGGTCGTCACCGCTTGTCTCTTCCAGTGCCGCCGGTGGTGCGTACCTTACCGCCACCCGCGATGCAGCACGACAGCTTCAAGGCCATGAAAGTGAGTTCGTAAATGATACCGGCTTCGATTGGGAGAACCTTGGACGTACGTACGGCTGGGAGTTTGCAAAGAGCACTATGTATTCTTTTGCGCTCGGAGGCATTATGCTCGGTGCACGACCTCTCGCACGGGTGTTCAAACCCGGCAATTCAATACTCGCTGATACGGCAAAAGCGACAGGAAAAAGTCAGCGAGAACTTAAACGCATGATCGATGCTGCCTCAGAAGGCCGCAGTCCTGAAGGGCTTGGTGAAATGCCGATACCGTTCCGTGACAAGCTTAATTTCGTGAATAAAACTGCGCAGATTACTCGAGACTCTCATCGTCTTAACCATCTTCGGGAAACCCCTGTAGACGCGGCTCGAATAGAAGCGCTCAAAAATCAGCATGTCATGTTTTTTGACGACGTTGTAGAAGACGGAGTTCGAAAGTTCCGATACTACGAGCTTCCTACCGACGGGAGTAAATGGACAACTACAACGTTTGATACCCTTGAAGATCTCAAAATGAAAATGGGCTCACGCGTGACAGACGAATACGTCCATCTTCTCAAACACAATGAATCCGCCGCGGAACGCTTCTACCACAACAACGACAACTTGATTGCCTGGGGGCAGCGAAGCAGTGAAACAGACGGTATATACGAGCCTTCGCGCAAAATCGCTTCCCGCGTAGCCGACATGAAACGTCAGACGCCTAAAGGATTTTTAGGTGCCGATCGAAGACCATACGTATCTTCCCCGGAGGCTCAACGCTTCAGCCGACAGATCCAGCAGGAAGGCGGAGAAGGTTTCTGGTACACAGAACCTGAATCCGTGCGATATCTTGACGATATACGAGCCGGCAAAAACCCATTTACAGCAGCAAAAACCGCACGGTTCATGCCTGAGCGCAGTGGAGATGCGAATGTATTCGCGCCGGCAGGACGTGTAGGCGGCCCTGATGTCGCTGATGAAATCGCTGCGATGGTGCGAAAAGCTCAAGCGGCAGGAACTGATCTTGACGCGGCAACACTTCGGAAACTTTACACTATCGAAAGCGGCTATGATGCACTTCGGTATGCTGACGGCTCTGTGGAGCACATGATGCCGGAAAAGCGGCGTCTCATCACCGGGGCTATGAATCATTCTACCGGCAAGATCTCCACAGCTGCTCAAGTAGCGAAGAGCGGGTCGGCTGGCGACGGCCTTGCTACTGAGGCAGCCCTTCGCTCCAGAATGAGAGCAGACATTCCGGCGGAGAACATGGCCGGCGACGAGCGGCTACTCGCTTCGGCAGCCACTGACCGCTTCAAGGGTACGATCGCTGCGGAAGATGTTACAAACCTTTCACGGCACTACTTGAAGCGATACGGTGTAGATACTTCAAATATCTCGGTCAAGAAATCGGCAGCCTCTAACCGCATCGATGCCGACGGCAATATGGCCCGTATTACGCGCAAAGATGGGGCACTTGAAGTGACAGTACCGAAGAGCATCACCGAAGCCGACAGTCAACGGAAGTTCGTCAGAGAGCTTTTCGACGAGTACAAGCGCGTAGCCGACGAAACCGCCCCGGCTCAGATGAGACCCCGCACCGGTGCCCGGTATGAAAAGCTCATGCAGCAGTCTTCCAGAAGATTTGAAATGCCTGTTGACGGCTCGACGAATAAAAAGAACTGGGTAGACTCGATCGTACGGGATCAGCAGGGAACTATGTCTGTCGACAGCCAGGGGCGCTATCACGTCCAGCTTCCCGGAACGCAACCGGCTCGGTTCGACAGTGCGGAACAACTGTATGATGAGCTTATGCTTCGATCGATCGACGACGGATATCTCAAGTTTGATCTTGGCAGGCAAGGCTACAAGCTGACGAAAACCCGAGAAGGCATGTACAAACTTGCCGGTCCCGGACTGGATACGCCGATAAAAACACAGACGAAACGCGAGCTTATGGATGAAATCAACTACCGGCCTGAACGTATTGATGATTCCCTTGGTCCTCGTGTCCTTGAGATAACACCAGAGGCAACAACGATCCAGTTTGACGGGCATTCAGTTTCCGGCGGAAAGAAAGCGCTAATGAATCACCTTGCCAAGTTTGAGGACTCCGAGCACGTAAGCCAGCTCAAACCTTTTGCTTCCGTCCCGCAAGGAAACATCTACACGCTTCCTTACGACGGAGGATATGAAGTACATATACCGAAAACCGCTTCTGTAATGACGTTTGATTCTCCTGGCGAAGCGAGAAAGTTCCTTCAGACAGATTGGGATACCTTTGATGGATACGCTCGTATCGCAAGGAAGAAAGGCTTGGATTTTCAATATCACGACGGTGCGTATCACGTTAACGACGGCTCAAATATCACCAGGGCAAAGACAAAAGAAGAGCTTTATGAAGTCTTCCAGCAGTACCCGGATCCGCAAGGTGGACCAGACATTTTCGAAGGCTTAAACCCTCAAGTTGCACGCGAAGTCAACCAGCTCATAAAATCAGGACAAGCTCCAAGCGCAGCTAAACTTCCTCCGGTCGATGACGGGCCTTATGTTGAACCTCCAGATATTGCGTTTACCAACAAGCTTCGAAAGAATGCTGACGTAGGCGTAAGTGACATCTGGCGGGCTGAACAGGAAAACTCCAGAGCGTTTTTTGAAGGTCTGGGGGACCGACACCCAGCACTTCTCGAGTACTATCGGAGGATTGAAACCGGGCTAATGCGTGGAGCCGGCCCGGATGATGCTCAAGCACGCAGAACAATCGATGAGATCTTTCGACATGCCGACGGTAAACCGTACACAAAACAGGAAGCACGCAGAATTACGTACTTTCGTGAAGCGGAAGGAAACCCTC
>PWOD01000065.1 GCA_003557545.1 bacterium
CCTTAGCCGGGTAAATAGTCATCAGATTAACCGCATCGTCATCAAGTAAAGCCGGAGCATTAATATCAGCAGGATTATCTATCCAATCCCTGATAAGGGCCGTAGCCCCCTGATAATCAAGAGCTTGACTGCGAGAAATACGGTCAAGCAGAGCCGCAACATGGTAAATTCCGGCCAGTTTTATCTGCCCGCCAGGCTGGGCTGCCAGATAACGGGCGACGCCGGTTGACTCAATAAAATCAACTGCAGTCTCCAGTGGAGGCAAATGGCGGGATTTTTTCCGCAGCTGTTTAATTACGTCCACCATCTCGCGGTTTTGTTTATGACAAGCATCATACTCAGAGGGTAGTTCGGCAAACCGTCCGGCCAGAAGATCTTCATAATCAACCGCAAAAAACGGTGCCCGTTTCAAGACAGCCTGTGCGACCCCGTCGGCTGGATCAGCCAGCGCGCGTAGCGCAAGGACAAACTGCTTAATAAAATCATCCCGCAGAAATGTTGAACCACCAGCGACCTCACAGGCGATTCCTCGACGTGAAAACTCACGCAGATATTTTTCAAAATGGGTTGTAACTGGATTTAAGATGGCAATATCACTGCGGCGTAGCGGACGGGTCTGACCGGAATCAAGTGGGGCGTCCGGATCCCGAACCTCCCGATCAGATCGGTCATCGGTCAACCATTCAATATAATCAGCTGCAACACGTGCCTCAAGCGCCATCCGTTCATCAACTTTTGCTTCATCTTTATTATAGCGAAGCAGCGTAATTCGACCGGTTCCCCGGTTGAATCCAGGATAAGCCTGTAACTGCTGATACTCGATTTCATCCGGTTCATCTGACCCTTTCCCGGAAAAATATTCTGCAAAGGAACTATTAAAACAATCAATAAGTTCGGGGGCGCTGCGGAAATTTGTTTCTAACTCCCGGACAAGAGAACCCTGGTTTTCCATGATCTGTACTGCCCGATTATAGCAGTCAATATCAGCCCCACGAAAACGGTAAATACTCTGTTTCTGATCACCAACAATCGTTAACCGGTTAGCACCAAGCTTAACCTGATCCCAACGAGCAGCCAGCTCCTTCAAGGATGCTTTAATATCTTCGCTAAGAAAGAAAACAATTTCACACTGGATAGGATCAGTATCCTGGAATTCATCGACAAGTATATGTTCAAACCGGCGTTGTAGCTGACGCCGAACCGGGCGGTCTGTTTTAAGCAGATCACGCAGTTTAATCAGCAGATCCTGCTGATCCAAAACTGCATTCTCACGTTTCACCCGATCATACATCTCTATCACCAGAGGCCGTAATTCGATCAACCGGGCAGCCTGCCAGCGGCGCAGTGGTTGAATAAGAGCCTGTTTATAATTAACACCATCTTTAAGTGGTTTGCCCTGGAGGCTAGCATGAAGTTTTTTGTACCTATCATCTTCGGGAAAATCAGTTTTTGCTTTAAACGAGCCATAACGATTACCTGTTAAGGGATTTTTACTATAAAGTTCAGTCAAAATTATCAGACAATCAGCAGGGTTATCAGCGGCAAAAGCTTGTTTTAATTCAGGCAAAGCGATGGACTGCAAAAAATAGGGGCCGGGCAGAGAATTTTCAGGCAGTTCTTCGAGCTGATTGATAACTGACTGAAGGGTTTGTTTAACAGCCGAAAAATCCAGCTGCTCCTCAACCTGAGGCCGGGCCTGGTCACGCCCCCCTATCCAGCTTTTAACCAACCCCTCCAGCCCGGCGGTCGTTCCATAGGGCCTATCCAGGTCCTCTTCCAGTACTCCCATTGCCAGCATATTTTGTACAGTTTTTTCAACCCGTGCAGAGAGGTCTGGCTGCTGATCGAAATGTTCGGCCAGCGTCTGGTTACGCACCGCAGCCATCAACCGGCGGAAAGTTTCATAAATAAGTTCCGAGGTATCTTCAGCCACCTGATATTCAGGGGACAAAGAGCTTTCAATCGGATATTCTCGAAGCAGGCGGTCAGCAAAAGAATGAATAGTCCCAATGAAGGCCTGGTCAAGCCGCTGGAGCGTTCTACGCAGCAGGTTTTTTCTCCGGGCTGACTGCTCGTTAGCCAGCGCTTTCAGACAGCGCGAGCGAATCCGGGTTTTTAATTCTCCAGCAGCAAGACGGGTGAAAGTTATAGCAGCAATATTTTCAATTTTCAACGGTTGAAGTTCCTCATCCAGAGGAGCAACAAGATTTAAAACCCTTTCGACAAGAGTGTATGTTTTTCCAGTTCCAGCCCCGGCTTTAATAACAAGATTATCACGGGCCTCGATCATCTCGGACCGAACAGCCTGATCGGGCAGGGTTATTCTGCTCATTCCGTTTCCCCCTTACGGGCTAGAAATTTACCGGCCCAATCGGGTTCAGCTTTGTTTAACTTATCGTTCAATTTTTCCTGCACCTGGCTGCCACAAAGGGGCTTGAAGGGACAGAATTTGCAGTCGTCCTCGGTCTCGGTGCGCGGAAATAGGTTCCCTTCCAATAGATGCTGAAGGAGAGATAACCACTGTTCAGTTCGCTCAACCAGCTGCGACAGAGGCTGAAGAGTTTTTTCGTTAGAGGTCGAAAAAATACGCTCTCCATCCCAGTTTGTTAGGGGATAAATAAAGGACAGTTCCTCCACCCGGTAATCAGCGGAGGTAGAGGCCAGAAACCCCAGTCGATAAAGACCCAGCTGACTGTCATAGCCGGGCAGAAACTCACTATCAGTGCGTTTTTTGCCCGATTTTAAATCGCGAATAGCAACGCTGCCATTGCTGCTGTATTCTACCCGGTCGATGACTCCACGAATAAAAAGTGAGTCATTGATTAGAACCGGCTGATCGAATCCAAAACGCCGTTCCAGCTCAAAACGTCGTTTCAAACGATGGGCTTGATAATCAAGTTTAATTAAATTTTCAATCGCTTTCAAAAGCCGCTTTTTCTCCCGATTTCTGGTATCCTCACCAACAAGTCCCAGGCGGCCAACCTGATCGTCAAATAATTGAGCAGCAATCTCTCGAGCGGTGTTAAGAGCAGCTTGTTTAGAAAGTTCCGCCCCTATCTTGCTGTATATCTGTTCGGCTGCTTGATGCAGCAAACTGCCAAACTGAAGCGGAGAAAGCTGCGCCGTCGGCGGTGGCTCGGCCGGCTCACTAAATCCCAGTATCCGATTCAGCAAAAACCAGTGAGGACAGGTGAGAAAGGTCCCCGCGGCACTGGCACTGAGGGGCTTATCAGCCGTCAGTCCAGGCAGACAGAACCGGGGAATTTTCCTCTGAAAAATACCATCAGAGATAGATAGCCGGTCTGGATTTTCCCTGTGAATCTGGAGTTCTACCAACCTGTCAAGCTGACGTGGCGAGTCTTTTTGCCAGCTCTCGGGGACTTCCCGGCGACCAGAACCTTTAACCTGCTTGATAGCGGTCAGAGGGTAGCTGTCGCGCTGCTGTTTCTGACGACCCAGTTGCATCTCCCGTTTTATCCACTCATCACCGGGAATCGACCTGCCAGATTTACCGGAAGCGAGAGCGAGATCAATGAACAGGCTGGAGGCGGCACGACGTATATTTGTCCTATCGCGACGTGAAGCAGTGAAAACAATCCGTTGTTGTACCGACTGAATCAGATAATAAAAACTGCGCAGACGATTCCGGGCCAGCTGTTCGCTATCAGCCAGCCCGACCGTTTCAGACTCAAAAAAAGTGCTGTTAATCTGACGGCGCAAATCATCGGTCAAAACCGGGTTTTGACGCGGTACAGCTGGCAGAGAATTTTCATTCAAACCAATAAACCGCAGGCTATTTAAACGTCGAAACCGGGCCCGTTCGAAGGAACCTATAAAGACCCCGTTAGAATCTGATTGCAGAAAAGGAAACTTCTCATTGCGGAGCAAATCATTCAATATGACCAGGGCCATTCGACCGCCAATACCACGCTGATGCGGCGGCAGTTGATCAGCTATTGAATCATCAACAATTTCTAACAGATCCCGTCCATCCTGGCGAGTATCCAACCATTTTTTAGCATAGGCCGATATTTTTTCCCAGAGACGGGCAATTGTAGCCTCACCACTTTCAAGTAGACGGCAGATTTCAATTAACTGGTCAACCGCAGGAACTATCTGACGGAGAATGTTTATCTGCAGTTCAAGCCGCTCGGCC
>PWOD01000101.1 GCA_003557545.1 bacterium
CAGCCCGGCCGACTTTGAGGGATTGAGCTATCCGGCGTCTCCGGCTGATAATGTTGTTGAATTATCCGGCTATTTTCAGCCGGCCAGCCGGATTTTTCTGCATATATCCGACCAATTACCCCTTGCAGCGCGGGGAACTCTCCAACCATCTCGGTCACACGATCATTTTTACAGTGGCGAGCGGCGGGAAGATAACTATTATCTAATTGATCATCCTGCTCAAACATGCCGGCAAGTCGCTCGGTTTTCTGATAAAGAGAACCCAATTTTTCCTGAAAAACGACCCCTTTCAGACGCTCCCTGTACTGTTCAAACGGAATTTTCAAATCCTGCTGATAAAAAAACTCAGCATCTTCCAGCCGGGCTTTGAGAACCCTTTCATTCCCCTCCCTCACCGTCTGCATACCTTCCTGACCACCATTCCTCACCCCGATAAAGAAGGGTTTAAGACGGCCGTTTGCCGGTTCAACAAGCGGGATATATTTTTGATGGGAAACCATTGTTTCAACCAACACCGGCGCCGGCAACCGGAGATAGTTTTCAGCAAAACTACCCATAAAAGGTACGGGGGCTTCAACCAAATTTGTCACTTCCTCCAATAGTTCCGGGGTAAACGACGGTTGAGCGTTTTCATTAGCAGCAATTTCATGGGCAGCAGTTTCAATTATTTTAGCTCGTTCTGCCGGGTCAAAGACAATCCCCTGTTCCTCCATAATTCTAAAATAGTCATCAGGATCAGCCGGTTCAAAACTGTCATAACTACCAAATCGCAAACCATGAGAGAGCGCCGATGAACTCAAAGGCCCCAGATCGAGAGCAAATTTTTCTCCATCACAAAAAGCCAGCAACCAGCGAAGCGGCCGGATAAACTTAATATTATTTTTTTCCCAGCGCATACTCCGTTCTAAATAGACCGAAAAAACCAGCTGTTCAAAACTGTTTTTCAGCAGTTGCTCTACCGGAACACCGGGTTCAGTCCAACTGGCCACAAGATAGCTGCCACCATCAATAGAGCGGGTGGACAGCTGCTCTTCTGACACACCAGCCTGACGGCGAAATCCTTCCAGAGCGGCCGTCGGCCTGCCCTCATCATCATAGGCAATATGAACCGGAGGGCCCTTTTTTAGTTGTTCCTCAGGCTGACTGTAATCAGGCAGAGACAACTGAATTAGCAGTCTGCGAGGTGTTCCGCTGACTGTTAAATTTGAATTATCGGAAGGAAAATCCGGATCAATTCTAGCAGTTTTTATCCAGTTGCCAAATTCAGTTTCCAGGTCAGTAACTATCGGTTCCAGGAGACGGGCGGGAATCTCTTCGACACCGATTTCTATGAGAAACTCCTTCACTGCTCATCACCTTCCTCGGTCAGACCAAGGTACTGGCGAGCGACCTGATTGGCCATGGCTCTAACCCGGGCCACATAGGTAGTTCTTTCCGAAACACTCAAAACCCCCCGGGCTTCCATACTGTTGAAGATATGTGACATCTTCATCACCCCATCATAAGCCGGATAGACCAGCCCGGCAGAGAGGGAGCGCTCAACCTCCTCTTGCTGAGCAACAAACTGCTGTTTTAAAAAATCACGTCCGGCCCGCTTAAAAAAATATTCAGAATATTCACGTTCTGTCTGCAGATGTATATCACCGTAACTAAGCTGGTCATTCCATTGAATATCAAACACAGTATCGACTCCCTGAAGGTACATGGCGATCCGTTCCAGTCCATAGGTTAACTCAACAGAAACAGGATCAAGCGTCACACCACCAACCTGCTGAAAGTAGGTGAATTGCGTGATCTCCATTCCATCCAGCCATACCTCCCAACCTAACCCCCAGGCGCCTAGCGTTGGTGATTCCCAGTTGTCCTCAACAAATCTAAAATCATGAATCTTCGGATCGAGACCCAGACTTACCAGAGAGTCGAGATAGATCCGTTGAATCTGTTCTGGAGCTGGTTTCAAAATAACCTGATACTGGTAATAATAGCCCAACCGGTTGGGATTCTCCCCAAATCGACCATCCGCCGGACGGCGACAGGGTTCAACATATGCAACTCGATAGGGCTGTTCATCCAGTACCCGTAGAAAGGTGTGGGGATTAAATGTTCCTGCTCCCACCTCAATATCAGTTGGTTGGGCAAGCAGGCAGCCCTGGTCGGCCCAGTAATTATGTAAAGCAAGCTGAAGTTGATTAAAATTCATCGTATTATCAAACCTGTAGTGTGATATTTTACCAGTTAATCCAATATTTAACTGACAGTTTCAAAGCGAATTACGCAGCTGAAAAGCCAGCATTGAGATATCAAAATGATAGTGGAAGAAACGATACAAGAGAGACTCAAGATTTACAAGTGTTTCTTCGGTCAGAATAAAGCTGTTTATACGATTCCAACGAACTTTTTCCAGAACCATATAAGCCCGGCGCAAATCAGCCGGCAGAGTAAACTCCTCCGGTTTCACAGCCGGCCGGCAGACCGGACAATACAACCCCCGATCGGGAGATAATACCCAGCTTCCAGCAGCGGTCTCCCCACAGTTGCAACAGCCCTGAAAATCAGGTGAAATCCCGGTTTCAACCGCAGTTCTTACCAGTATACGGGTGGCGACAAGAACAGGTGGTGCTCCCCCTCCAAGCAACTTTAACCCGGTAATGAACCGCTGATAACAGTCTTCCGGTCCTTTTCCTTCAGGAAACAGATCGGCATATAAAGAGAGCAGCGGCCAGATGAAACGACGTATCGACGACCGGTCGAAAAGTTCTGCAAAAGGTTCTACTATCCGCAATCTTGAGATAATTTTAGCCGACTGTTCACGAGACTGATAATAGGTTAACCTGACCAGGTTAGGAGGTTCCAGCCGGCCACAATAAATCTTTTGACTACTGCGACCATGTTTTGCCTGAAGTTTCAATCCACCCTCTCCAGCCGTCAACAGGGTAATCTCCTGATCATTTTCAAAAATATCACGGCGCCGGAGAATGATTCCCTCTATTCCTCTATAACCCATATCAGGACCGTTCCAAAGTCGAGGATTCCAGACCATCGCCTGAAGCCTTTTGGGAAGATTCAGACAGACTCAGCCGAACCCGCTTAACCTGGCGACGAGTTGCTTCAATCACCTCATATTGATTACCCTCATAAACTATCTCATCCCCCACCGTAGGAATTTTGCCAAGCCGTTCAATTAACATCCCCCCCAACGAATCATAACGGCGGGTCGGAAGTGACAGACCGATCTGCTCTTCAAGATCATCCAGATCGATACGAGCATCTATAACATAGGTTTGTTCATCCTCCTGGTTGATCAGCTCCGGCTGCTCATCATACTCATCCTCAATCTCACCGACTATTTCCTCCAGAAGATCCTCCAGGGTAATCACCCCACTTGTCCCCCCGTATTCATCAACCACTATTGCCATATGTACCCGGTACTGCCGAAAATTAGCCAGAAGCTTATTAACCCGTTTGGTTTCAGGTACAAAATAAGGTGGCCTGGCTATTTTTCTCAGTTCAAACTGTTTCGCTTTTTCCTGATCGAAGCGGGTCAGAAGATCTTTAATATTTAAAATCCCCACGATATTATCAAGCCGTTCCTCATAAACCGGTATTCGACTGAGCCCGGTACTGCGGGCCAGATTCAGAGTTTCCTGATACCCGGCATCAACCTCCAGGGCAACGACTTCAGTCCTTGGGACCATAATTTCACGAACAACCGTCTCATCAAACTCAAACACACTATGTAACATCTTCAACTCGGTTTCCTGGAGTGTCCCCTCCTGCCGACCGGCCAGCACCAGTTTTTTCAACTCTTCCTCAGTAATTTTATTCTGTCGCGGCTTAATTTTTCCGCCCAGAAGTCGTACTATTGCCCCTGACAGGACCAATAAGATAACAATTACCGGGCTGATAAGCCGGGTAAAAAAAATAATTAGTGGAAGAATCCGCCGGGCAACCGATTCAGCGTTTGCCTCCGCATAACTCTTGGGGGTAATTTCACCAAACAGCAGAATTAAAAAGGTCATAATTCCCACCGCTACCCCGCTGGCAAAGGCCAGCGACCGCTCAACCAGCAGGACTTCCCGTAAGATTTCAAAGACCAGAACGGTAGCCATCGACGAAGCGGTGATATTCACCAGGTTATTCCAGATAAGAATGCTTATCAGAACTTTTTGTGAGTTTTTCAACCAGAACTGCAGGTTCTCAGCAAATCCACTGTCGGTCTGGTCGATTTCCATTAGCAGTCGCTTGGTTCGGAGCTTACCTAACGAAGTCAGAGCAGTTTCAGAACCGGAAAAAAATCCTGATAAGCACAATAAAATGGCAAGAAAAATAGTCTGAAAAATAAAACTCATTGGGTTTTCTCCAATTCTAATTTATCCAACCAAACTAGCAGGCGCTGATCCTCGATCAACTCAGCCTGTTTCTGCAGATGACGCCCCTCATCTTCCTCTGCCGTATGATCATAGCCGGTCAGATGCAACAGCGCATGAATAATATTTTCAACGAACTCACCCGGACCGCTGTTGCCAAACTCAGCCGCCTGAAGAAACTGTTGTTGAGGATTCAAAACTATCTCGGCAAACTGTTGTTCATAGGGAAAAACCAGCACATCAGTACTACCCTGTTTACCATAATAGTCACGATTTAAACGGGCCATTTCTGGCGAATCAACAAGGGCTATAGACAGCCTTTCTGGCAGGCCGGAAAGTAGCTCATAAAGTTCCCGTATCAATCCTTCCAGAGCTTTTGTGGAGCAATCATAGGAGGAACGATTAGTTATTTCCAGCTTCACTATCAGAGCTCTCTTCAGTTGACTCACCGGCCTGTTCACCATCTTCAGCCATGGCTTGCTGCAGCGCCTCAGTCTCTTCTGGACTGGGATAACTGACCCGGGTGTGATGCTGACTTGTAAGCACCCGGGTGAAAACCTGACCGATCATATTAAGATCCTTCAGTGTTAACTCGCACTGATCAAGCTGCCCTTCGACAAACCGGGTATCAATGATTGATTCGACCTTTTCCTTGATCTTTTTTGCATTAGGTTTTTTAAGCGATCGGGCGGCCGCCTCACAGGCATCGCCCAGCATCAAAATAGCCACCTCTTTTGACTGCGGTATCGGACCGGGGTATCTAAACTCTTCTGCTTCTGGCTCCTCACCGTTCTCCAGGGCCTTATGATAAAAACTTTTCATCTGAGTGGTCCCCTGATGTTGAGCAATAAAATCAATTATTACCTCGGGCAGACCAGCCTGACGGGCCTTATCTATACCGATTTTGACATGTGACTTAAGAATTGAGGCTGAAAGGGTCGGTTTTAACTTTTCATGGGGATTACTTTCACCCTGATTTTCGGTAAAATACTCAGGATTTTCGGTCTTACCGATATCATGATAATATGCCCCTACACGAGTCAATAAGGGATCAGCACCGATCTCCCTGGCTGCCGCTTCACAAAGACTGCTGAGATCCATGCTGTGCTGAAATGTTCCCCGGGCATTACGCGACAACTCCCGCAGCAAAGGATGACTCAGATCAGCCAGCTCCTGCAGTTTAAATTTAGTGGTAACACCAAAACCATTTTCCAGAAAAGGTAACGCCCCCACAACAATTAAGGGTACCGCCACAGCACCATTCAAAACCGACCAGAAGATCATAGAGCCGAGGCTGAGAGAAAACAACTGGCCAGTTCGAAGTAGATAAATAAAACTCAACGAAACAACCTGAACAGCAGTAATAATCAACCCCGTCTGGAGCAGAGTTGTCCGTTGTTCGACATCCTGACTGAAAAATATTCCAGAGATCCCACCCAGTATAAATAGGGCGAGAAGTTCCAGACTAAAATTAAAATAGGTTACTAAAATAAAAGCAATAAACGGTACAATCAGGAACGCTATCGAGGCGTTCAGCAGAATAGTTATCAAAATCGTCAGGGCTGCCAGCGGAAAAAGAAACTTAAACCCGCCGGGCAAATCAGGTTCAATTAGCTGAAAAAACTTAGCAAAAACTACTGTTATTATGATTAAAAATGCCAGTAAGGCGACAAGATTAGGCTGCTGCAATAGCTCCGGTTGATTTTTCAAACTATAGAGATAGATAAAAAATACAGCCAGACCAAGGAAAAAAAACGCCGCCAGCCCAGCTGCTAAATAAAATCGCACATCACGACTATTAATTTTTTCCAGCAGTCGATAATCTTCGTCGGTCAAAACCTCCCCGGCCTCAACAACCACCTCTCCGGCGGCGAACTCATGATAAACAGGATCAACCGCTGCTGCCGCCGTCTCCAACTCCCGCTCAAAGCGTGATTCACGGAACTTAATATTAGGTTGAATCAGCCCCTCAATTAAGCTTACCAGCGTGTCCCGATAGTTGAATCCGGGGTAAAGATTATTAATAACCTCTCCCACCTGCGGACCAACCTCAGGCAGAATAATCCACCGGTCTTTCACTCTATCCAGCTGAACTTCTGTTCGGGAAGTGATCTCACCCCTGGAATCAACCGGAATCAGTTCAAGATAGCCGGTATCCTGCAGAGTAAACTGCGCAAAAAAATCACGTTGTTTAATTAACCCCTCACGTAATATATATTCAACCACAAGATTTCCCACCCGTGAAAACTGCTGCCACTCTGCAGCTGTTTGTGGCAGAGGCAGATCCTCAATCAAACTTTTTTGATCATTCCTGAGGGCATCGATCTGTCTTTCCAGGGCCTCCATAACTGCTCGACATTGACGATTGTCTCTCAGGAAAACCGGTGATACTTCTGCCTGTTTTTGCTGCCTTTTGAGTTCCGTTAAACGGAGGTCCTGGATCCGATAATCCCGTTGGGCAACATAGGTTTGTGGACTGGGTTGACCAACGTCCAAAACAGCAAGATTAACCGTACCGCGCCCGATCAAAGATACTGCACCAACCGCCAGCACCATAGCCAGAACAATAATCCTGACCAGTTTTTCACGTCGAGCACGTTTCATCTGTTGCTTTTTTTTGCCCAATTTAACTCCCTCTCATGCTGCTGTAATTAGATGGTTTTAACTATTCAAAAATCTTTACCCCTATAATTCCTACTGTCCGGCTAAAAGTATAATCAACCAGCAGAGCTAAAGAATACACGATTTTCAACAATTAGTCGAATCAGGAGCTCTATTCAGCCTGCTCATATGCATCAATAATATTTTGCACTATGGGGTGGCGAACTACATCCTCCCTACCCAGACGGACAAACTTCACACCCTCTACCCCCTGCAAAATTCGGCTTGCATGGACCAGCCCACTCTCCGTTCTATCCGGAAGATCGATCTGGGTAACATCACCATTGATTATCGAACATGAACTAGGGCCAAGTCGTGTTAGAAACATTTTCATCTGAGAAACTGTAGTATTCTGAGCTTCATCCAGAATAACCACTGAGTCAGACAGGGTACGTCCACGCATAAAAGCCAGCGGAACAACCTCGATAACCCCCTCCTCAAGCAGTTCTTCACAGGTCCTAATATCAACAAGATTATAAAAAGCATCATATAAAGGTCGTAGATAGGGATTAACCTTTTCCTGCAGATCCCCCGGAAGAAAACCGAGGTTTTCACCGGCTTCGACAGCCGGACGGGTCAAGATTATCCGAGAAAACCGTCCTTTATTTAAATAACTAAGAGCCATAGCCATCGAAAGATAGGTTTTTCCGGTTCCAGCCGGGCCGATGGCAAAAACCACAGCATAATCACGGATAGCACTAACCAGATTTTCTTGAGCCACGGTCCGGGGATAGACCGGCTGACCATCCCGGGTTTGCATAATCAGATCCTCAATCATTTTACGGGATTTTTTAGGATCCTTACTCCAGGCCCGGATAAAATCGGTGAAATCTCCCGTTTGACCGTCAGCCCGAAAACTTTTTAAATATTTTTCCAACAACCGCGCTACCGTTTCAACGTCAGCCGGCTGACCATCAATTATAAGCCGACGACCCCGAGGAATGATAGTCACATCAAAACTTTTGTTAAGAAGTTCTAAATTTTGATCTAAAGAGCCACAGACCGCCAGAACCTCCTCCTCACTCTGCAGCGAAACAGATCTATTCATCCGGTAGATTTACCTCCAGATAAAGTTCGTTTAGCTGCTCATCCGACAGTACCGTAGGAGCACCGGTCAAAGGATCATAGGCTTTCTGAGTTTTAGGGAAAGGAATTACATTACGAATTGAATCCTCTCCGGCCAGCAACATTATCAGACGATCGAAACCAAAGGCAAATCCACCATGAGGCGGAGCACCCTGTTGCAAAGCCTGGAGGAGAAATCCAAACTTCCGGGAGGCCTCTTCTGACGAGATCCCCAGCGCTTCAAATGTCAATTTCTGAAGATCATAACGATGATTACGGATACTTCCTCCGCCGATTTCTGTACCGTTCCAGACGAGATCATAAGCCCTTGAATAAACCTTTTCAGGATGTTCTGGAAGGTTTTCGAGGCTACCCTCAACAGCAGCTGTAAAAGGATGGTGCATCGCCTCATAACGGCCTTCTATCTCATTGTATGCAACTAGAGGAAACCGTTTAACCCAGATGATGCTGTGAGATTTTTCAAACAGTTGATCATCCCGAGCAATCTGTCGCCGAAGACCATCCAGGACCCGGTTAACAACTGCAGGCTGATCGGCCATAAACAGGATACAATCTCCTTCCGAAAAACCGGTTTTTTCAATAATCCCGGTTTTTTCAGCTTCGGAGAGAAATTTGCTGATAGGTGATTGCCACTCAGATGCCAGATATTTAATCCAGGCCAGACCCCGGGCGCCCAGAGATTCTGCCAGTTTAGTATACCCATCCAAGCGGGAGCGAGACCACTGGGCTCCCCCGGAAATTACAAGAGCCTTAATTATTCCTGAACTGTCAATCACCGATTTGAATACTCCTAAATCAGTTTCAGCGAACAGCTCGGTAAGTTCTTGCAGCTCCAAACCGAACCGCATATCAGGACGATCAGTTCCAAACCTCTGAACTGCCTCCTCGTAATCAATTTTCGGGAAAGGTGAAGTGGGAATCTCAACCTCGGCAGTTTCAGCTGCCACATCGATTATCCCCTCACAAATCCGATAGATCTCAGGTTCATTAACAAAACTTGCTTCTAGATCGATCTGGGTAAATTCAGGCTGACGATCAGCCCGCAGATCTTCATCACGAAAACATTTAACAATCTGAAAATAACGGTCCAGACCGCCACACATCAGTAACTGTTTGAATAGCTGAGGAGATTGGGGCAGAGCAAAAAACTCTCCAGGATTAACCCGGCTGGGGACAACATAATCACGTGCACCTTCCGGAGTTGAGCGGGTCAAAACAGGTGTTTCCATCTCCCAGAAACCCTGGTCACTTAAATAATTACGAACTGCCCGGGCTACTTCATGTCGCAGTTTTAAATTTTCTTGAAGTTTTTTTCGACGCAGATCTATGTAGCGATATTTCAAACGGATAGAATCCCGGGTTTTATCCTCGTCATCCAGCGGAAAGGGTGGTGTTTCCGCTTTGTTTAACAACTCAACCGAGGTTGTTTCAAGCTCAACTTTACCGGTTTCAAGCCGCTGATTAACCGTTTCTGGAGAACGCTGTCTGACTGTTCCAGTGACAGAAATCACATACTCCCGACGTAATTCGCCGGCAAAATCATGTAATTTCTGATCGGTTTCACGATCGATTACTACCTGCAACAATCCGGTTCTATCCCGTAAATCAATAAAAATAACTCCGCCATGATCACGCCAGCTATCAACCCAACCGGCCAGCTGTAGTTCTTCACCAAGCGGAACATCCGCCACATCAATACAATAATGAGTTCTGTAGTTCATACCAGATTCAGCCATTAAATTCACCTTTTCCTGAAAATCTTCTACTGTTAATTAAACTTAAAATATAATCTTTTTAACTGTTCAGCAAACTTTTTTTGGGTTGTTAAATCCAAAGCTGTTTGTTCACCTGAGGCCATATCCTTATAGGTTATCAAACCCTTATCAAGTTCCTGTTCCCCACAGATCAGGACCGCTCTGGCACCATAGCGGTTAGCTCTGCGCAGCTGTGATTTGACAGTTTTTTCGGGATTACCAAGTTCCACTCTAAGACCACTGGAATCACTCCGACTCGCAGCAACCAGGGGGAGGATTTTATAAAGAGCCTGCTTGCCGATCGGTAAAAAATAACAGTCTACTGCCACATCAACCCGGGGGTCATTATAACTGGAGCGCAATAACATAATTCGTTCCAGCCCGGCTGAAAACCCAATCGCCGGGCAGGCCTCGCCTCCCAGCTGCTCAACCAGCCCATCATAACGGCCGCCGGCAAGCACTGCATCCTGCTGACCCAGGTCGCCGGAGACAAACTCAAAAGTTGTCCGATTGTAGTAATCCAGTCCCCGGACCAACGAAGCGGTCAGAAAACTCTCCACACCTAAAAGAGCCAGATACTCCTGCAACTGCTCAAGATGTTTGCGACAACCATCACAAATATGATCAACTATACTGGGAGCAACATCAGAATATAACTCCTGACAACAGCTGTTCTTACAGTCCAGTAGCCGCAGCGGGTTTGTCGAAAGTCGCTGCTGACAGTCCTGACAGAGCTTTTCAGCTGCCGGTTCTACCGCATCAATCAACTTCTCAATATAATCCGGGCGACATTCGGTACAGCCGATGGAATTGATCAACAGTTTTGTATTATCAATCCGCAGCTGCTGAAGAAGCTGCTGGCCCAGCCATATAACCTCGGCATCAGCCAGTGGATCGGATCGACCAAACAGTTCCAGACCCAGCTGATGAAACTGTCTCAAGCGGCCGCTCTGCGGGCGTTCATGACGAAACATAGGACCGGCATAACAGAGTTTCAGCTGACTGCGGTTAGACAGCAGACGATTCTCATTAACAGCCCTGACAACACCTGCGGTGTTTTCGGGCCGGAGAGCTATCAACCTGTCCCCGCCCTGCTGAACTGTATACATCTGCTTGTTAACAACCTCGGAACCGCTGCCCAGGGAGCGATCAAAAAGCTCCGCCTCTTCCAACAAAGGTGTCCGTATCTGACGGAATCCAGCCCGCGCAAACAGCTCCAGCCCCCGGTTAGAGAGGTCAGTCAGCTCCTCTGATTCATATCCAAGATAATCCTTCATTCCAGATAATGCCTGCAATTTCAAATTAAAATCACTCCAGTTTAATAACCGTTAAACCCGCGAGGCAAGTTGTTCCGCGCGATCGGTTTTTTCCCAGGTAAATTCGGCTTCCCGACGGCCAAAATGACCGTAAGCAGCTGTCTGTTTATAAATCGGACGACGCAACTTCAACTGATCAATCAACCCGTCAGGAGTTAAATCAAACACCTGGCGAACTGCCTGTTCAAGCTGGCTGGCTGATACGGAAGAAGTCCCGTGGGTATCTATCATTATTGACACCGGTTCAACAACGCCAATAGCATAGGCCAGTTGAACCGTACAGCGTCGAGCCAGTTCCGCTGCAACAATGTTTTTGGCCACATAGCGCGCCCCGTAGGTTGCGCTTCTATCGACCTTGGTGGGATCCTTGCCTGAAAAAGCACCGCCACCATGCGTACAAAAACCACCATAAGTATCAACAATGATCTTACGGCCTGTTAAACCGGCATCACCATAGGGCCCACCACGGACAAATCTACCGGTAGGATTAACATAAATTTTTGTTTCACCAGTTAATAACTCTTCCGGTATCTGCTGTTGAATCAACTGCTCTTCAAGGTCCTGTTTAATCTGCTGCTGCCCGACCTCTGGAGAATGCTGAGTTGAAACGACAACTGCCGTGACTTCAACCGGTCTGCCCTGTTGATAACGAACTGTTACCTGGCTTTTGCCATCGGGCCGAAGGTATGGAAGTGATTCATCCTTACGCAGCCGGGCAAGGCCCCGTGTAAGTCTGTGGGAAAGTACAATGGGTGCCGGCATTAACTCTTCCGTTTCGTCAGTCGCATAACCGAACATCAAACCCTGGTCACCAGCTCCACCTCTGTCCACCCCCTGAGCAATATCCTGCGACTGTTTATCAAGCGCCACCATAACGGAGCAGGTTTCTGCATCAAAACCGAACTCACTACTGGTATAACCGATGTCTCGAACGGTTTTTCGGACTATTTGATTATAATCGATCCGAGCGTCGGCAGTTATTTCTCCAGTCAAAAGGACCATACCGGTAGAGATTGAAGTTTCACAGGCAACGCGGGCTGTACTATCATGTTCCAGGGCCGCATCAAGTACAGCATCACTTATCTGATCCGCCATTTTATCAGGATGGCCCTCGGTAACCGATTCCGAGGTAAACAGATACGGTTCATCGTTACTAAACATAACTAGATCACTCCACAATTAATAGATTCGACAATCAGTAGCAAAAACAATAAAATATCAGCTGCCATAATCAACTTCGTTTACCGGCAAATCAGTTTTTTCTACAGAACTGACCGGCAATCCTAAACGTCGGTAAACAGCGATCAACAACTCACGTGCTTCATCATGAACATGATCATTTTTGATGATCATTTTAAGAATCTTTACAGCACCGGCAAAATCTGTCCGTTCAATCAGACAGCGAGCAAGCTTCAGATATACCCGGGGTTCAGAATGGAGTTCCAGCGCCTTTTCATAAGAACCCTGGGCTCGATAAAAATTACCGGCATTCATAAATTCATTCCCCTGGCGGAGATATTTGCGGTAATAAATCTCAGATTTTTCATTTACCTGGCGACTAATCTTCTGACGTAATTTTTGAACTCTATCATCCAGATAAATATCAACTCCACAGATCGTCAGCTTTTCCGGGATTTTTTCCATAGTCAGTTCATTCAGCAACTGCAACGCCCTATCATCAAAACCCCGCCGGTGATAGGCCAGGATAAGACGGAGTTTATCCTCATCAGTCAGTTTTTCAGCCACATGCTGTAGCTTTCTATATTCAACCAGTGCATAAACCGGATGTTCTAATCGAGTCAAATAGATGTCACCCAGTAAACGATGACCTGCAGCCCAATAGGGGTCCCGATTAATCGCCGACTTAAGCAGTTCAACTGCCTCTGTAAGTTGTTTTTCCTTCAATAACTTTTCAGTTTTAATTAATAACTGTTGTTTGTCGATCAATTCTCTCTCTCCCTGATTTCCAGTCGTTCCTGGACCCAACTCCGGGCCGGCGTTACATAATCGTCATAAAACTGACCAAAGATAGAGGGCAACTTTCCCATCGACCACCCGGTCAAACGAACAACCGGAGTTGCCAGCCAGGAATTTTCCAAATAATCCGGCGGTGATGAATCCTGCGGTGCCACAACTATAATCAGAACCACGGCAACTATTATCAGACCCCGAAGAAGTCCCAGGAAACCACCAAAAAGACGGTCCAGAACTCCCAACCTGATGAAATGCACGAAATTGTGACATATCAAACCAATTATAACAAGCAGGAGAAAGACAGCGACAAAAAGAGCAAAAAAAGCAAAAGTTCTTGTCACCTGTTCGCCAGCCGCCAGTTCTGGCAACAGCTGTTCAACCCGGGGATAAAAAATAAAAGCCACCCATAATCCCCCGGCAAAACTAAGAAAATAAAAAAGTTCAAGAATAAATCCCTGACGTAAACTCCAGCCAAAACTAACTATAACTATCGCAATCAGCAAAAGATCAAACCAGTTCATCCTGGCCCGGCTCCTTTCAATTTCAACTGAGCTGATCACCGGGGCTAATCGCCGGTCGACCAGCCAAAAAATCCTGACTGTCCATCTCCCGGCTGCCGGCCGGTTTAAGCTGTTCAATCAACAATCCATCTTCGCCAGTTGCAATGATAAGTTCACCTGGTTTTGCCGTCACAATCTCACCGGGATAACCGGTGGCTTCAACCACAGAAACACGACTTATAATAATCCGTTCTCCAGCTATTTTAGTATAGGCCCCCGGTTTGGGTTGAAAGGCCCTGACATGCCGTTCAAGCTGCTCAGCTGTACGGGTCCAATCAATCCTGGCATCAGACTTTTTGATGAGTCCGGCGTAGGACGGCTCACCCTGTTGCGGATGGCATTCAAGGGAGCCTGCTTTCAACTGTTGAATAAAATCCTGGAACACCAGACAGTTCAACGGAGCAAGCCGTTGATATAACTTCCCGTAGGTCTCATCAGGATCTATTTTCACCTGTCTTGAAACGCAGACAGGGCCAGCATCGAGGGCTTCCACCAGTTCAAACAAACAGACCCCGGTCAGCTCATCACCAGCCATTAAAGCATGTCTTATCGGAGCAGCTCCTCGCCAGCGGGGCAAAATACTGGCATGAAAATTATAGGTTCCTATAGAGGGTGCCCGAAAAATTTCCGGACTCAAAATCTGTCCATAGGCAACGACAAAAAACAGTTCGACCTGTGAGTCCTTTTGTAATATAGCCGGTGGATCTTGATTGAGCTTCTTCGGTTCATACAGTTCAACCCCGAGATCAGCAGCAACCTTGCCCACCGGAGTTGGCTGTTTCTTTTGACCACGGCCCCGCCGCCGGGCCGGTTGGGTTATGACTGCCTGTAGATCGACCTCGGGAGAAGTACTCAGCTCCTGCAAAAGTGGTATCCCGAACGGTGCCGTTCCCGCAAAAACTGTCTTAAAACTCATCTTAACACTCCTTGCTATTCTGTAACGATTGCTGCATCTCAAGTTTCTCAGTCAAAACCGCATAATCATAAAGAGTTATTCCATCAAGGTGATCTATCTCATGCTGAACACATTGAGCAAGCAGATCCTCAACCACACGTTCAACCGGCTCAGCATTTTCATCCAGGGCCCGGAACCGCACAACTCTCCCCCGTTCTACAGTTATGCTTATCCCTGGAAAACTCAAACAACTTTCTTCAACCTGATTAAGTTCTGACCGTTCAATTATCTCGGGATTAAAAAACAGATCCCAACCGTTTCCCTCAGGTTTTTGCATTAGAAAAATCCTCTTGTTGACTCCAACCTGCGGGGCAGCCAGACCGACACCCTCAGCTTTTTCGACAGTTTTTTTCATATGTTCGACTAACTCTGTCCAGCTATTCGGATTCGCGACCGGAGTTGATTTTTCCCTCAGCTCCGGGGCCGGAAAAACTCTCAACTGTTTCATAACCAAAACTCGCTCCTTCTGTAACCGAGTTTAAAATTTAACTCAGTTATTTTCTCATATTTTCTCAATAAATTCAGCAAGCTCCTTGCCAGACAAATTTTCCAGCCGCCTTTTATCAATTATCGAACAGTTTCCGATTAGATTTTTAGTCGGCCACAGCTTTAATAACTGTTGCTTTATAAAAGCTTATATTTTGGCTAACAGGAACTAAATTTCCTTTTTAAAAAACTTTGGAAACAGTCCCCCAAAAATAGTTTGGTTACGTCTTGTAGAATGGTGTAAATTGCCTTTGTGTCCGAGCAGATAATTGACAAAAGGCCATCGTGTGGCCTCAATAGTGTGTCCATGTAAAAAAATCACTATTGGAGGTATCACACG
>PWOD01000086.1 GCA_003557545.1 bacterium
ATAATCAAACAACTGCTCGGCGATATTGACGGTCAATCCGGCTCCACTGGCTGCATTTTCTGCATTTGCTACTATTAAATCATATTTATCTGCATTTTGCAGGTAATCTCTTACCGCAGACCGACCCGGACTACTAATTATATCACCAATGCATAACCACTTCATAAAAAAACAATCTCTTTTCAGTTGATATTCTGTCGATTGCAGAACTAACTGTTGACCGGTATCAAAATACCCCTGAATTATCGGGCATAATCGATAACCCGACTTTCTCTAACCAACGAAACTTTGATCTGATCTGGATAATCAACCTCATCCTGAATCCTGTTGGCAATATCCCGAGCCAGTATCTCGGCATCTCTATCCGTTACCTGGTCATTGTCCACAATTATCCGCAACTCCCGGCCAGCCTGGATAGCGAAAGCCCTTTCCACACCGTCAAACTCCAGGGCTGCCTCTTCCAGTTTCTGAAGACGACTGATAAAGTTGCCAAACTTATCCTTCCGAGCACCAGGTCGCTCAATCGACAGCTTATTAGCCACGTGCAAAATAATTCCTTCCACGGTTTTAAACGGACGTTCCTCATTATGGGCGGCGATTGCATAGACAACCGGATCAGCTTCGCCATACTTCTTCGCCAGATCGGCGCCGGCCAGCGCATAGGATTTGTTGACTCTTTCACGATCTGTCTTGCCGATAGCATGAAGAATACCCAGGCGACGGGCCATCTGTCTGTCAGCCCCCACTTCCGCCGCAATAAGTCCTGCGATCTGCGACACCTGAATCGAATGGTCCAGCTGATTCTGACCTGCCTCAATAATAAAATCAAGCTCTCCGACACGCTTAACAAGCTCATCGGCGACACCAGGACAACCCACCTCTCCCAGCGCCTGCTCACCCTTCTCCCAGATATCGTCTTCCAGCTCTTTTTTAGTCTTTTCATAGAGTTTTTCCACCCGGGCCGGCTGAATTCGACCGTCAAGAATCAGCTTCTCCAGGGTCTTACCTGCCAGCTCTCTCCTGATCGGATCGAAACAGGATATGGTCACCGCTTCAGGGGTATCATCAACGATTAAATCCACACCGGTGACCTTTTCAAAAGCCCGAATATTCCGACCTTCACGTCCAATAATCCGACCCTTCATATCATCCGACGGAAGCTCAACGATCTTCACCGTGGCCTCTGTAGTTTCTTCCACAGCACAACGCTGCAGAGCCCGGGCGATCACCCTTCGGGCCTGCTCACTGGCTTTACTTTCAGCTTCCGATTTAATCTTTTTAATCTGCTGGGCTGCCTCCCGTTTTGCTTCATCCAGCAGTGACTCACGCAGCTTTTGACGGGCCTCTTCGACTGTCAAACCGGTGACTCTTTCCAGCTCCCGGTCGGCCTGCTCTAATTTTTCTTTAGCCCTGGTTTCCTTCTTCTCCAGCTCCAATCGCTTCTGCTTCAGCTCATCAGTCTCTTGATAAATATGCTCTAACTGATTTTCCAGCTCCTTCTCTCGTTCCTCAAGTCGCTCCTGCTGTGCCTCCAGCTCCTGACGTTCTTCACCGAGTTCAGATTCAATCTCGGATTTTAGTTTTTCTACCTCTTCTTTGCCTTCCCATACTGCCTTTTGTTTAAGATTTTCCGCCTCTTTTTTAGCATTTTCGACAAACTGCTCAGCCTCTTCTTCGGCTCTTTTTCCTATCTTTGATTCAAGATAAATACGGGATAAAAAACCTACAATAAAAGCGATTATAACAAAAGATAATACGGGTAGAATAAAGGATAATACTTCTGGTGAGAATAGTTCTTCCACTAAATCGGCACCTCCCGGGCCGACCAAGCGAAACGCTGTTTACCGGTTAAAAAGCGGGACTTCTCCTCTGTATAAAACCCTCCCGCGTCGTTCTAATAGCCTGAAATTTTTATCATCACATCTTGAAAAGTCTGAAAAAATATCTACTAAATAAAACAATTTTAACCAGCAACCTGTGTCGTTTCGCAGTTGATCGCGAAAATTTATTGTCTTGAATAGGCTAATAGTATAAATTACTGGAAGGATTGTCAACTGTTTACCCTTGTTAAAAAGCTGTCTCTCTGACTGCCATATGATAAACTTATTGTGCAATTGGTGATTGTTAACCGATTGATAACCGTATAATCTTATTATAAATCTGGAGATTTACAGACTGATCCTGTCAGCCCTTCTCCACAATTAATAACAGAAAGGGGTTTTTACCTTTGAAAAGATATCTAATCAACGCATTCGGCGAAGATAGACCGGGCCTGGTGGCAAAAATCACCAAAAAACTTTTTAATTCAAAGGCCAACCTGGGCGATCTACAGATGACCAGGCTGGGTGGAATATTTGCTTTACTGCTGGAATTCTTTATCGATCAATCCCAGCAGGCTAAGGTTCGCACCAAACTCCAGCAGCTGGCAACCGACGAATCTTTAAAGATCAGCATGATTGACGCCGATCCCTATGGAACCGAATACAGTGAACAGGACCCCAACATGATCATCACACTGTATGGGGCAGATAGACCTGGAATAGTCTATGAAATCACCCGTGTTCTGGGCCAACAGAAGGTCAATATTATCAATCTTGAAACCCGGCTTGAAGAAACCAGCACCCTCTATCTGATGGTGATGGAGCTTCACAAACCAGACACAGTGGATAAAAATCAACTGACCGAGCAGTTAGAAAAAACAGCGGAAGATATAGGTACTACTATCCGCATCAGACCTTTTGATCCACCAGAACTTTAACCGACTATCCTGGAGCGATTAACATGGCAGTCAAAAAGATCTTAACCCTTCCTGATGAGACTCTAAAGCAGCGGTCCCGGCCGATTACCGAGGTGGGGCCAGCCGAACAGCAGCTTTTTGAGGATCTCAGGGATACCACAAGAGAATCCCCCGGATTTGCCCTGGCCGCCCCCCAGATCGGTGTTTTAAAACGGGCCATCTGTGTCGATGCCAGTCAGGCCAAACGGCCAACTCCCGATAATAACGGTGAGGTTATTCTGTTTAATCCCCAAATTGTTTCAGGGCAAAACCCTGAGGTTAACCGGGAGGGCTGTCTGAGTGTCCCCAAATATACAGGTGACGTAGAACGCTATCAAAAAATTATTGTTAAAGGTATCGATATTAATGGTGAGTCTATCGAACTAACCTCCCACGAATGGGAAGCGGTCGCTTTTCAACATGAGATCGATCATCTTGACGGAATAGTATTTATCGATCGTATAAGCTCTCTTGAGGATGGTCTTTTTAAACGTAAACCGCGAGGCTAATCCTCCAGTTCAACCAGTTGCACCGGCGCTCTTCCATAACCTACAAGTCGCTGCTGATAGTAAGAACGCCCAAGCTCCACAATGATCACACCATGCGTGCTGCTGGCATGAACAAACTCTCCATCCCCGAGATACAAACCGACATGATCCGGACGATTTAATCGAAACTGAAAATATATAAAATCCCCCGGTTCTAACTCCTTCTGATCAACCGGTCTTGTCCACTCGATCATCTGACTGACAGTGCGAGGGATTCGACTGTCCATCAACAGCCAGTTTAACAATCCGCTACAATCAAATCCACTTGTCGGATTTTCTCCTCCCCACCGGTAACCAACCCCCTCCACGGTAGCGATCCGCTCCAGCAGTTCCTGCCAGACCAGTGGCCGGCGACTATTGTTACCCTCTAAATTCCTGGATCTTTCACTGCCCACAACAAAATATTTCAATCCGGCCTGCTCGAATATTTTTCTCACCTGCGGAACCGCCGTGTCCGACAGAACTACGGTCCTAACCGCCGTTGTACTGGCATCCCGGGGTACAAGCTCAACTTCCACCCCCAACTGTTCTACCAGCTTAACCCGCGCCCGGAGGTTTTCCTCCTGTGAAAAAGCTCCCACCTGTATCTGCAGATTAACCGCCAGGACCGGCGCCGACAAACCGACCAGTAGACCAAAAACAACGATCCCAACCAGCTGGATTTTAGTCAACAATCGTTTCGATATCACGCTATACACCACCCATGGTAGCAAAATCGATCTCAGCTAAATATTCCACTACTTTCCTGACACCTTTTCAGCGTCAGAAAGCTAAGAGCGATTGTC
>PWOD01000121.1 GCA_003557545.1 bacterium
GTAGAAAATTACTTTGCAGAACAAAAAATAGGGTAACCAAAAAATGCTGAAATTTCTGGGTGATTTGCAAGCCTGTTGAAGAAATTCGAACCATCCACAAAATCTTAAATATTTACTGAAAAATATAGATTCTACAGAAAAACCTAAAAGCCTGATTAAGATCCCCTTGGGAAAATTAATCAGGCTTTTTGCTGCTATTTTATAATTGACCTTGTAAAAACTAAAACCTTGGGGGTCTCTATAATGGTAAGTCACCCAACCACTTTAACTGCTTCCAAACAGGATATTTCTAGGTGAAACAGGGGGGTGAAAATTTAGCAACCCGTCCTCCACCAACTACCCGAATATTTTCCCAGAAAAAGTTCAATTCAATTTTCTCTAGAAAGCGTGCCTAAAAAGACAAAATTTTTGGAAACTCCTTTTTCAAAATTTTTCATTTGTTATCAGATCCATTTTCTAAGCCAAGAAGATTTAGTGTGGTTAATACTATTTTCTTTTGCTGATCAATCCTTTCTTCAAGTGGCAATTTTGTTGTTGTCTCCACAATTATGGAAATAATTCCAAGTTCTTCATAGGCAAACCTTGTTAAGCTCCCCGGATAAGAGGGGGAAAGAAGAGAAAAAGCCTGAACAGGAGGTAATTGCTCATTTATTGTTTCAATAAGCTCCATAAACATAATGATTTTTTCCCCTTGCCCATTATATATAATTGTTTGCCCAACACTTTTGGGATCCTCCCGATAAAAATCCTTGCTTTCATGCAAATCGATTATTATATCAACATCAAATTTCCCAAGAAAATCGAAAATTTCTTTTGCCAGGCTTTCAGTCCAATTTGTTGATGAACTTTTTCCAAAGGATCTGTTTAAATCTTGGGAACCTTCGGGAAACCTTCTATCTGAATTAATTGCCTTTTGATTTGCTCTAGGTATTATAATAACTTTTCCATTTTGTATTTTTATTTCCGAAAGGAGCTCTTCAGCAGCCAAAAATCCCGCGGGTTCATTACCATGGATCCCGCCTATAATAAAAACTTTAAATCCACTATTATCACTACTCTGAACATACCCTTTTGTCTCCCATTTCTCCCCTTCCCCAATAATTTCTTCTTTCCATAATTCTTCTCCTAAGCAAGCGAAGGAAATTAAAATTAATATAAAAAAAGAAAGGAAAAAGCACAGGTTTTTTTTCAAAAAAACATCCCCTTAATAACAATTAATTTCTATTCTTTTTAAGGTAGGTCTTTATGGGCCTTCCCACTTTCCCATAAGTTAAATCAGAAACAATAAACCCTTTTTCTTCCAAAAAAGAAAGATACCGATGAACTGTCTGGTAAGCTAAACCCGTTTTACCAGCAATGACTTCTATTGTTTCAGATTTTTTAAGTTTATTAATGTGTTCTAAAATTAATTTCATGGTTTTTAAATTTAAACCCTTGGGAATTTCATGCTGGATATTTTCTCCAAAATCCCCTTCTTTTAGTTTAGATAATTTTAAATGCACTCTAATTCGGGAAATTAAATCCGCTGCTCGGATAGGTTTAGTGGCAAAATCAGTTGCTCCCTTATCAAAAAATCTTTGGGCAATAATTATCGAGTCGTCAACAGTTAAAACTAAAATTGGTATGTTGTCATTGATTTTTCTTATTTCACCAACCAGCTCTAAACCGCTGATCTCGGGCATATAATAATCAACAATAACTAAATCGAATTTCTCTTTTTCTAATATTTTTATAGCCTCTATACCGTTCAAACAAGTATCTACTTCAAATTTTGCTACCTCTCCAATAGCCTTTAATGTAAATAGAACATCCTGGTCATCATCAATTGCCAGAATTTTTTCCATTTCCCTAACCCACCTCCGGGATACTCAAAATAACCGTTGTTCCCAAACCCAATTTGCTCTCTATATTGATGGTTCCTTCATGGTCGGTAAAAACTTTTTTAGAAAAATTCAAACCCAAGCCAGTACTATCCTCTTTTGAATACCCAAGTTCCCATATTTTTTCAATATTATCCTTTGCAATACCCTTTCCATTATCCTCAACAATTATTTTAACTTCTCCATTTTCAGAAAAGATTTTAACTTTAACAAACCCATCATTTTTTAAATCAATAGCTCTCAAAGAATTATCTATTATGTTAATAAGCGCCCTCGAGAGAAGATATTTGTTGCCATATATTTTACTGTTTGTATCAAGAATAATATTAACTTTTTCTTTTGCCCCTTCCAGGGAAAGATGGACCTTTAAAAAATCAGCAACTTCTCTAATATTAATCACGGAAAGCTGATTTTCATTTAATATTTCTGAGATCATGGATCCTATTCTTTCAACTGATAAAGATATCTTTTCTGTATATTCAGCGATTTTTTTATCTTCAACGACCATGCTAATTACACCAGCCAAACCCTGTATAGTAACAAGTGGAGTTTTTAAGTCGTGAACAAGATGTTTTACTTCTTGAAAATATCTGGACCTTAAAACTTCCATTTCAATTTTTCTCAATTTTCCCATTAAAATCAATTTATTTTCGTGGTCTACGACGACTTTGCTGAGAATAAAAGCATTTATTATTAACATAAGCGAAAATGACAAACCTACAAAATTCAGAATGTAATTAGCACCGATAAAATCTGCGACCACAAATATTGATTGGGCAATTTCTCCTCCGGAAAAGCCAAATTGGGATAATAAAGGAACAACCTCCAGCCAATCAAATCCAAACATAAACAGGTTCAAAATAATAATTTTTACCAAGGTTGTGTTAATTTTTGCTGTGAAAAAAAACAAGATAACGATGATTACAATTGTAATAAAACCTGAGGATGTAAAAACAAATTGCATTTCGTAAATATAACTGATTAATCTATAAAAAATCGGTATTATTAGTAAAACAAGAAAAAAAACCAGGCGATCAAGTCTGAATTTGACCGATATCCCTTCTCCAAGAAGAAAGGCCCCAACAATTACAGGCGAGTGCCTCAGGGTATTAAAAAAAACCAATTTAGTTGCAGTTAACAAAAGCAATCCCGAATCTCTATTTATAATACTATTCTCAATATTAATTAATAGAGCGGGCACTTGAAATTGAATTAATCTTGGTATAATTAAACTAGAAAGCAAAAAAAATAATCCGATAAAAATTTTTTTTAGATCACTTCTTCCTACTTCTTTGCCGCCTTTTCCAGAAGACAAACTACTTCTGATTAACTCAAAAACCAAAAATTTTTTTTGTTCCATTTCACCCACTCCAAAAACCTATAATTGAATTTTCAATTAAAAACCTCTTAAATTAGCTAAGAATAGTTAATTTTAATCTCCATTTTTAATTAGGATTTTATCCATTTCATCTCCCAATTGATTAAGGTTTTTAATATGATAGTAGGATACATCCTGGTCTTTTGCTTGCTCATAAAGAAAACCTTTTTCTCCGTTTCTCCCTGTGTAAACAATCATTGCTGAGGCTTGATTTGCAATAATGTTAACTAATTGGTTTACCAAACCATCTCTTTGAGTAAACCCTCCTAAATAAACTAATATTACTTGGGAAGAATTTTCTATCGCTGAATCTACAAGCTTTTTTGCCCGGGATAGCTCTTGCTCCAAAGTGGTATTTGCTGCATTGATCCCTTTATAACTCAACCCGGTTACAAAGAAAATTTGTGAGAATTCGCTTATTTCCTCGGCCTGTATCATCGGCTCAAAAACACTGGAAACACCCAAGGAATCTAAAACAACTTTTATAATAAAAGAATCACAATTCTGCCCAATCGAGGTTATTAGGACTGGTTGATCTATAATTATTTTTTCTTCATTTTCGCTCGCCCATACATTAAAAGAAAAACAGAGGATTATAATTATTACAAAAAACCATTTTAAGCTTTTAATTCCAATCTCCTCCTTTCCAAAAAGCTAGCACTAAAGCAAACCGAGAAAGATAACAGAAACCGATTATCTTATTGCAATAATAACTTAAAGGCCTTCAATTTCCAAATAAAATCAAGGGATAATCAATCCCCCATTACTGTTTTTGTTGGAAACCTTTTTGGATTAATCCTATAAGGACAATTTTTACCAATTAAGAAGAAA
>PWOD01000221.1 GCA_003557545.1 bacterium
AATAAAAGTTAGCTGAAACTGACGTGGACGCTGATGGAATGTTCCTGAGAGGAAAAAAACCGCCACCGCGAGCAGAGCCAGAAAAGAATAAACAGCTGTCCGAGGGGTTACAGGGGCAACCTTAAATATTTTTCCAGAAATAACAAACCAGAGTTTTTTCAAATAATCATAAACAGCCCCCCACCAGATAAAGATTGCCAGGGCAGCATAAAAAATTAACAGATGCCAGGCAGTAAACTGACGAACTGCCGGGTAGGGAAAAATTCGCACCGCAATATGTGAAACCCAGAGAAAGAAAGTAACAGCAAGATAGTTACCGGCATTAAGGACCAGAGCTATCCAGGGACCGATGGCCGGAATAAGCCCCAACAATCCTGCAAACAGTCCCAGCGGCACAACTATACTAACCAGAGGAATAGCTAAAAAATTCGCAAAAATACCGGCAAATGGATATTCTTGAAAATAATAAGAACTAAGGGGCCACATCATCCCCAGCTGGATAGCCAGCTGCATGGCAATAAAACTACGTAAAGGGCCAGGCACATCGAGAAACCCAATACCACCTGCGACTATATGCTGGCGGTCGACCCGAGAGGCATACCAGAAAGCCAGCGCCCAGAAAGCAACATAGGGCAGATAAATATACCAGGCAAGCATAAGATTCCAATAAAAAACCAGCAATAAAACGGTTAATGCGGCCATCACCCAGAAAAGAATAAAACTCAATCCACTCAACTTTTGCAAAATCTGATCGGCCGGTCCGGAGATCAGAGCCAAACATAAGACGGCGGCAAAGGAGAGAGTGAATGAAGCTTCAAAAACATACCTTGGTTGATAGAGTAAAATTAACAAAGCTGCCACAGATATACCGATAATAACAGAGTTTCTCAGCCCCTGATCAAGAAAGGCAAAAGCCAGAAGCACCAGACTGGTCATAATCGCGGCTCGAACTGTAGCCGGTCTAGCACCGGTAATAATGGTAAAAATAATTAGACAGATTATAATCAGGGGAACATAGATTTTAGCGGGAATCCGCAGGCCGGCAAAAAGCGCCCAGAAAGCAGCAGCAATAACCCCAACATGAAGCCCTGAAACAGCCAGAACATGCATCGTTCCGGCCCCCCTGAACTCTTCAGAAATAAGTTCGTCACAGTCAGAAAATGGACAGGTGGTATATTCTAATCCATGGCGCAATCCAAGAGTAGCCCCACCAAGAAAAGCTGACTGCGGATAGGGCATCGTTATCTTAATCGTTTTAAGCATATCTTCCTGGAGTGAAAGAGCCCACTTAACGAAGGGATTTCCCCCGGTATCATCAAGAATTTCGATATCGTTAGTGAACCACATATTCCCATAAATACCATGATTGTTCAGATATTCACGATAACTGAACCCCCGGGGGTTTGATCGATCCGGTGGTTCCATTATCGAACCAACAACTCTCACACGGTTACCGTAAACCTGATTCTGGGCAAAATATTGATAATCAACTCCAGTTTCATAATACGGTCGTAATTGGAGCTGGATATCACCCCGTGCAACTTTCATCTCTTCTGCCATATCAGGTGAAAGCCAGATTCTATCGGGAGAAATTCTTAAGCGAACCTTATCATCATAGATCTCCGGAGCCGCGGTAACCTTTCCTTCCACCACCCTCACGTCATCCATATCAGATGAAAGATAGTTACTTACATGGTTAGGATAAAGTTCACCAAGGCTTAATGAATAACGTCCCCAACCAACACCAAAAGCAACAATAACCAGCAGAAGGTAAAAAGCAACAGTCAGAGATCGGGATATTTTCAAAGAGAGTCGACGTTCTTTTTTTAACCACAAAACTACTATGAAAGCCAGGGAGGCCAGGACGATTATCGTCCAAAAAATCAGCTGATAGGCAGGAAGGACAGGATAAAAAACAGCAAAAGCCACTCCAATGATAAATGCATAGGTGAAAATCATTAATAATTTTATAAAAAAATCTCTATCCATTGTTCTTAATCACCAAAATAATAGGATCATCCGCTATTTTTAAAATCAAATTTTTATCCAAATACAAATAGTTCTCTAAAACCTATTATCGACCGGGAATATCCGGCTCAACCGCCATATAATAATCCCGGTTAGACTCAGCCAGATCTTCAAACCGATACCAATCATTGACCATCAAAACAATAAACCCACAGATAAAAGCTGCCACCACCATTCCTGCCATCCAGAGAATCTGTTCTTCACTCATTTAGTTTCGCCTCCTGTTCAAAAAAGAACGGTATCTCGCGCCGGGCACTTTCAGGTGAATCCGAACCATGGATTATATTTTTTGGTGTACCGGTCCCATACTCTCCTCTAATAGTTCCCGGTGCAGCTTCCCTTGGATCAGTTGCACCCATCAATTTACGCATTCTACTGATTGCATTCAATCCCTCAATAACAGCGGCTACGATCGGACCTGAAAGCATAAATTCAACAAGTCCATCATAAAACTCTTTATCTTGATGTTCAGCATAAAAAGTTGCCGCCTCTTCCTCGGTCAAACTAAACATCTTCAACTGCTTGATCCGCATTCCATCCGCCTCGATACGACTCAGAACTTTACCCACCAGGTTTGCCTCTACCGCATCAGGTTTTAATAAAATAAGCGTTGATTCCACAACAAATCCTCCCAGCAAATTTAGATTTTAAAAGTTTACACAATCAGCGATTATCAATTCTATCAAGTGAAGCTTTAATTATATTCCCGACCAGCTGTGAAATCAATCGTATCTTGAGCTTGTCCCGATTATTCATCAATTCTCCGCTGATTTTTTCAGTCACCCGGAGAACCCCAGCCGTTTTTTGATCATACCTTATAGCCCCGGCAACTGCTGCCCCGCCATAGGGTTTGTTTAAAATATGGGATTGGCCCAGCTCAATCACCCGCCCCAACTCTCCTTGCCCACGGTATATCTTTAACTTTTCGATCTCAGAACTATCCATCGGATTACCCTCTTTAATCCCGGCAACTGCCTGAAAAACCTCTGACTGGGAGTTTATCTGTAAAAATAAAACAACGTCGTCGGCTTCCATAATCTGTGCCGTTTCTGCGACGAGCCTATCGTATAAACTGGCTGAACTGAGTTGCCCGGTAATACGTCGGGCAAAATCCAACAATTGAAAAAAATCAGAACTACTCAATGGCCCGGATTCCAACTGTTTCTCAAGCTGTTTAATCTGTTTTTTATAAGAGTTTTCAATGCTGGCCCGTCGGGTTTTAAACTTTTCTTCTAACTGTTGATCAAAATCAGCAAAAAATTTAATCAGCAATAGAAGACCGATTACGATTACTAGACCGCCGAGCAGCAGATATATTCTATTAAATCCAACAGTTAAAAAATTCTCCTCAGCCGGGACAAATCCAACCCGGACCAGACCGACCTGCTCTCCCCTAAAATCGATCGGAAGATCGATCTCTCGGAAAGTTTGTCGATCAATCGTCAACTCTCGAACAGAGGGAAAAAGTACCCTTTCAGTCCGGTCAGTTAGCCGCTGATCAGTAAGAGGTTCGGGATCAACCCGAACCGGGTGATATAGTTCACTGGTCAACAACCTACCCCGCTCATCAAAAAAGCCGATATAACCAATCTGCAGGTTATCAGCTGAATCTCGTAGTTTTCTGAGAGCCGATCTAAGCGCAGCCTTATCCTGGCCCTTAACAGCAGCTGCTTTACTACGACTCAAGACAATCACAGTCTGATTTAAAGCCTCAGATTCCAGCTGTTCCGATCGGCTCCAGGTTAAAAATATCCCGGTTAGAAAGATTATCAGACAACAACCGATGAAGAGCGAAATAGAAAGTTTACGAAGGGAATTACAGACAGTATTATTCATTGGCAGAAGCCCCCCACTCAAACGAATTTAACTGAGAATAGTTAAAAAAGATCTATTTCCGGTAAAGGTTCACGGCGGCGATTCTGAGTAGGGGGTGGAGCCGGTCGAGAGCTGTCGGCATCACCGGTTTCCACAACAAATACCGGTTCCAGGTAGCGATCAAAATACTGCTCTGAAACACCATGTTTCAGAACTATTTCCCGAACTGG
>PWOD01000103.1 GCA_003557545.1 bacterium
CTCGACATCTATTTCATGCAGCCTTGGCAGCTCATCGGAGTTGGTTGTCAGAGTTTGACGAATCCATAAATATTTGCCGGACAGATCATCTCCCCAGTTTACTCCCGGCACATTTTCGCCACTTACCGCCTCCATCCATTCATATTTTTCGACCGGCGGATGATCAGGATTATCGGTAATCGCCACCTCCACCGAAACATCTGCTTGACCGGGCTGGCTGGCATCCCATTCGATATTAGAGGTGGAGACACGTTTGATTTTATCCAGGTCAACCGGACGGGAAATCCTTACTCCCCGGACCTCAACCCCTCCTTCAATCATTACCTTACCGTGATTAGCCCGAACTCCGGATTGATTCTGCTGGTTTTGTCCGGCATTGAAAGAACCGCCGCCTCCACCGCCATTAACACCCCAGCCACTACGATATCCACCCGCACCACCGGAGTATCCTCCTCCTCCTCCACCGGCCGGGCCCCAACTAGCTCTAAATCCACCGCCACCTCCACCATATCCACCCCATTCATGCTGTTCCCACCAGACATAACCGCCGGTTCCACCATTAAGGAAAGACTGAGCCGGGCGGGAACTTCCCGATCCTACCATGGCACCATTCCCTCTAAAACCACCACCTCCAGCGGCCGGTGCCATGCGACCAGAAGCAGCATCAGTCGGTCCTCCAAGACCATTCACCCCACCTTCATTACGCCCCGAACCATCCCGAGTTCCAGAGGTTTCGACTGTTCCATTAATTCCCCTGCTGCTCTGACCGCCACCACCTCCACCACCGGCAATTAGATAAATATCATCATCAGTCTGGGCATTATAACGGGTAACAAAAGTCCCTCCTCCTCCTCCGGCCCCCCGACTCCCGGTTATTCCCATCTGTCCCACCATCATGACAATAGTTTCCCCACCCCGCAGTTCAAAATCACCCGACATATAGGCGCCATAACCTCCTGGATATCCAGGACCACCAGCAGACCCTGTAGGATTTACGATCCCCCCACCCTGAGCCCCCCAAGCATGAATCCTGTATGTTCCTGAACCGGGCACCGTCCAGTACTGCAACTCTCCAAAAGCACCTTGCGAAATGTTGTTCCAGGTGTGTTCAACAAAGGGAACCGCATCTCCATCCCAGATCAGATCATCATCTTCACAGGTCAGATCATCCCACATGTAGCGGTATCTCCAGTCTGTGCAGCTGCTGGCATGTTTGCTGACCACTACACCGGTGTCTGGATTGATCGTAAATCTATCACCGTTTATCACCACGTTGTCTATCTCATAGGCCTCTTCCCACTGCTGCTGATCCTCCCAGGTCAGATCATAGGCTGTGCGGAATATATAACGCTCACCACGCACCTCACTCAGACCGTCAGCCACCGCCCTGAACTCATAGGTTAACTGGGGATTAAGATCACTTAACAGGTAGGAAAACTCGCGCCGCCGGGTTAACTGCTGACCCTCCGTGCGCAGCCATCTCGTGCTGCCCAGACGGCGATATTCAAAATAGACCTCGACCGACGGTGACGAACCCCGATTGGTCAACTCACCATGAATCAGCGCACTCTGAAGCGACTCCACCTCGGCCGGGTTGGTCTCCACCTGGGGTGGTATTGAGTTGCTAAAAATCGCCACCAGTTCAATATTTTCATAAGCAATTCGTTCCAGCACCGTCTCAGTTCCGGACAGATCTCCATCCCACCTTTTAAATCCCCAGTTACCCCGGGAAATCGCCTCAATCCGTACCGGTTTATCCCGTTCAATCAACATCGTTCCGGTGTAGGTATCACCGTTTACTAAAACCAGCCCCCCACCCTGGATGTCGATGTGAAGCTCCCGGGCCGGTTTGGTGGTCAGCTCCATAATCTCACCAACCCCAACCAGCTCCTCACCCCCATATTCACCTTTGGCTCCAGCTTTGAACTGATAGGTCGTTTCCGGGGATAATCCGGGCACATTAAAGGAAAACTCCCCTTCAGTAAATCCGGTCCCCGCCGAGGTTTCCTGCCAGCTGCCATCTCCGTCCTTTTCCCGCCAGCGGAAAAATCCTTCCGCATGTTCGATACTTCCCATGGCATCGATCCTACCGTGCATCAGCGCCGTCTGGTGGGTCACATCCTCATAACCTATTGTTGTTACTTCCGGCGGCGTATACAGGTAATGGGCGGTAACTTCACGATCGCCGTTCATTACTATCGTATGGGGACCCCTGTTACTGGAACCGATAAAGCCGCTCCAGCGGTCAAAATCCCAACCGTTTGTTGTTGTATCAGCCTCAACCGTTACCTGCTCTCCCGGTAAGAAAGACAGCACTATATCACGCATAAACAGCTGACTGTCGATATGTCCGCCATTTACACGGACTCCATCTCCACCCTCAATATTTATTCGCAGCTCATATCCATCGTCAGTAGTGAAGGTTAAAGTCTCATCGGCTATGGCAGTTAGTTTTTCACCCTGATGTTCCCCTTCTACATACGCTTTAAACTCATAGGTGGTCCCCGGTCTTAGGTGAGTTAAATCAAATGAATATTCTCCCGGAGTGTTGCTGTCGGTTTCAACCAGTTGCTGGTTCCAGCCATAAGCAATAATTCGGCCGTCTTCTCCGGCTGAATAGGTCAATCCATTGGCATGGGCCAAACCGTTTACGGAACCGCTGTGCTGACTGTGCTGCCATAACTGTCCGCTGCCATCAGCTGCATAGGCAACCACTCGATTATCCTGCCAACCACCCGAATAGATCACACCATCATGATAGTGCAGAGAGCTGACTGTTCCGGTATGGACTGTATGGGACCATAGCTGCTGGCGACTATCTATATCAAAAGCTATCACCCGGCCATCGGCTCCAGCTGAATAAATTACCCCGTCACCATAAACTACAGCCATAATCGGTCCACTGTGAAGAGTGTGAGACCATAACTCCCGGCCGGTTTCCGGGTTTGAAGCAAAAAGACGATTATCACTCCCCCCGGAGAAAAGAATCCCTTCGCCATAAGTTATTGCATTAACCGCATCGGAATGACCAAGATGTCCCTCATGGGACCAGACAACCCGATCATTTTCAACATCATAGGCAACAATCCGACGATCATGTCCAGCCGAATAAACTATCCCCTCTGAATAAACCAGATCATTAACCCGACCACTGTGCAGTGCATCATAGAAAACAACCTCATGATTGGCCAGATCATAGCCTAAAACCTCCCCGACCCGACTTCCCGAGTAGAGCACCCCGTCACCATAATCAAGACTTAGTACATAGTTATTATGCCGATCGTGGGACCACAATCGCTGGCCGTGGTCAGCATCATAGGCTATAACACGGTGGTTTTCATCGCCGGCAAACAGCTGGCCGTCTCTTTCTATTAGAGAGTGATAAGCTATCCCCTGATTATCGGCCTCCCATTGGGTTTCAGCTCCAGCCTTCCTCCAGCGAAAGTAGAGATCAGCCGAAGAGAGATCGCCCAGCTCGAGCAGCTCTCCATTGATTGTCGCCGAATGATGGTTGACATTACCGGCCTCCCGGGTTGCCACCTCGGGATCATCAAGATTGAACCGCAGGGTTATATCATGAGCACCATCCATCACAATCGACTGTGTTAAATCATCCCCCTGTAAATCCCCTCCCCAGCGATCAAACTTCCAACGCCCCGGCTCCAGTGCAGTTAACTCAACTTGATCTCCGGGATAAAAAGGAAGCTGGACATCATCAACAAAAGCCTGGCTTCCCACCCCCGGTCCTTCTACTCTCACCCTCCCAGCGCCATCAATTTTGATCGATAACAGGTGGGTATCGTATGTCGTAAAGCTTAAGACCTCTGATTTGGCGCTCGATTCCAACCGATTATTACTGCCATCAAGCCCCCGTGTATGGGCTTTGAACTCGTAGGTTGTTCCCGGCTCCAGACCGGTCAAATGATATTCATATATTCCTCTACCGGCATCTGCTTCAGCCAGGACTGTATTGGCCCAGCCGTATGCTATGACCTCTCCATCGGCACAGCCTGAATAAACAACTCCATCAGCATAATGAACCGACCGGACTGAAG
>PWOD01000136.1 GCA_003557545.1 bacterium
CAATAGTTTATCAGAAGTTTGACCAGCTTGGAAGTTGAACAACCCTTCCCCCCATCCCCGGGGTCTTCGACGAGGACTTCCGGAACTAACTTATGGTATCCTTGAAGGTAGATTTTAAAATTAAAAATCACATATAAATCAAAATCGAAAATATTTGTATTTTTTGCTGGATCATTCACAAAAAGTATTTCTTAAATTTTAAGCCTAAAATTATTTATAAGTTGCGCAGTTTGATTGAAAAAACTACTTCAACAGTTAAGCCTCTGAGGTGCCGATTTAAAAATGAAAAGGATATTTCTGATTATTGTAATCGGATTTTTTATTCTTATAGGATCAGGAGAAGCTCATACGTATCGGGGTCAGCCATTAGGAGACATTGCCCGAAAAACAGCTGTTAGTCAGAATGATGATTATTTAATTTTACAGCATGGTGTAGCGATAATTGATGATGTAAATTTAAAGGATCAGGTCAATCCGATCTCATTTATCGTTAGAGGTGGTCGGTATTTTACAGATAATTTTGGATTTGAAACAAGAGCGGGTTTTGGAATTATAGATGACGCTGCAAAGGCTGAGAATAGTCTTTTTGGTGAAGTAGATGTAAGATTAAAATGGCTGTTTGGAGTGCATGGTCGGTTTGTTGTGTATCCAGTTGATAACCTGCAAATTTATGGTTTGATCGGATTAGCGGGTGCACTGTTTTCAGGAGATAACAGCGCGATTGGAAATCTTACTATGTCCTCATTTTACCAGGGGATTTCTTATGGAGCCGGCATGGTAATCTATCCAGCCGCCGACTGGGGGCTGGTAGGAGAATATATTGTTTATATGAATGAAAAAGATCATGAGTGGGTTGAATTTGGTTTTGGTCTAAAACGTTCATTCTGAACTTAGTCGGGGTCAGACACTACGTTTTACGTTTTTATCTCTATAAACTGAGGTGATTTGAAATTAATTGGGTCTGAGGTTGACTATTGATCAACTTTACTTAGCCACATATTAAGAGTTGTGAATATGTGGCTGTTTTTTTATCGACTGGTCAGGTTTTCTATCAGCGGTGATTCGTGAGGTTGATTTGAGAAATTACTGAAATTAATGCGCTGTAGCACACTGGCATCATTTGATTCGTCAGTCGCTTTGTGCCGAGGTTGAAAGGTTATCCCGAGGGCAAGCTTTTCTGTTGGATATTACAGTTTGGACAATTGACGTGAAACTTTTTTACACGTAAATACAATACACCCGTTTGTAGATTCCAAAAGGTAAATTTTTAATATCAAAGCTCCAGTGATCATAGGCCTGATTAAATACCTGAGCGCATTTCCCACAAATATACTATAGACTAGAACGCTCTATTTCAATAAGTGCTCTGTTTCTTTTTACAGGATAAATTGAAATTTTTTCATTTTTCATCTGGAATTGAAACTGTTTTTTAAAGACTTTTCATCAACGGCGTTTATCCTTTCTCTGAAACTTTGATGATTACCAAAGTGTAAGCTGGATGAGCACCGTTTCCTATATATTTTTTGTCTATCCACACTTTTTTCAAGAAAAGCGAATTGTCAGGAGTAAAAGGTAAAACTATTGATATTCCAGTCAAGTAATTTAGAATAGTTCTCATATTTTGTCAACTTTATCTTTATTGTTTTTTATAGGGGGTTAATTGTTTGGACGATGATAGAAAAAAGCTGGTTTGTAAACTTCCAATATTATCTTTTTCTATTTTGATTGTCGTTGCTCCATTGTTATTTTTATTTCCTTTTGATTTTGGGTTGGAGTTGTCTTTGAATACCATAATGGATGGCTTGTTTTTAGTTCTCGTGGCCGGGCTTCTTTTATATTTTAGCTACCGGGGTTTGCCGTTTCAAGAAGCCGCTACAAATCGTAGAATAAGTTACTTGCTGCAGCTCAGTTTAGCACTGGTAACCATTTATGCTTTGACTGATTTTTTAGGGAACTTATACAATTATCCTGATCTATTAAAATATTTTTTTTAAGATGGTGCTTTGTTAGCCGGAGGATTTTTCCTAATCTGGGGAATCAGCGAATGGGTTAAGCAGAGTAGCCAGCATCGAAATTTATTAAAAGAGTCAAATCGTGAATTTGAGGAAAACCAGCACTCTTTAAAAACTATAATTAATAATGCCCCTGACTGTATTTTTATTAAGGACAGTAAGGGCCACTATCAACTGGTAAATCGGGAGTTGGAGGAACTTTTTGGTTTACCTGCCGAGAAAATCATTGGAAGAACGGACAGTGAACTTAGTCCTACGGACAAAGAAGCCGAAGATTTTCGTCGTGATGATATGGAAGTTCTTCAATCAGGAGAAAAACATATTAAGGAGGAGCAGATAACGGATTCCGAGGGAAATGTACACTGGTTTCAGACTAAAAAGGTGGCAATAAATTATAGTGGGGAGAAATCTGTGTTAGGGGTTACTCGAGAAATTACAGAGCGTAAAGAAATGGAAGAAAAAATTAAATCTCGTGAAAAAGAACTGGAGTCTATTTTTGATGCTGCTAAGAACGTCAGTCTTATAAAAACTGATTTGAATGCAGTAATTGAAGAGTTTAGCACTGGCGCTGAGGAAATATTTGGTTATCAAAGAGAGGACGTGACAGGCCGGCATGTGGGTTTTCTTCATTCAGAGGAGGAGGCGAATAGACTATATGAATATGTAGAACAATTATTGAATGAAAAAGAGGGTTTCACAATAGAAACTGATCTGGTTCGTAAATCAGGGGAACAGTTTAGTGCTATTTTTAGTGTACAGCCGATTTTGAATGAAAAAGGAATTATAGTTGGTACGTTAGGAATTTCGGTGGACATTACGGAAGCTGAAAAAGCAAATCGTGCTAAATCGCAGTTCTTGACTCGTATGTCGCATGAAATTAGAACTCCACTCAATGCTATTATTGGTATTTCTGATCTGCTGGCCGAGTCTGATCTTGATAGTGAGCAGCAACGTTATGTTGAAGTTTTTCAGAATTCAAGTGAGGTTTTACTGAGTCTGATTAACGATATACTTGATTTGAGCAAAATAGAAGCCGGTGAGCTTGAATTGAATGAGGATTATATCGACCTTGAAAACTGTCTGTTTGAAAATGTAGATTTTTTCAGCCAACCAGCTCATAAGCAGAATGTAGAATTAAACATTTTTGTTGACCCTGAATGTCCGGCTTTGGTTAAGCTGGATGAGATGCTTTTACGTCAGATTATTGTTAATCTGCTATCTAACGCTTTAAAATTTACGGAGCAGGGTGAAATAAATGTTCGTCTGGAGCTGATTGATAAAGGCGCGGAAACAGCAACTTGTCGATTTGAAGTAGAAGATACCGGGATTGGTATTTCAGAGGCCGATCAGGCGGTGGTATTTGAACAATTCAAACAGGCCGATGAGTCGGCTTCAAGAAAATATGAAGGTACTGGATTAGGATTAAACATTACGAAGAAGCTTGTTGAAAAGATGGGGGGAGAGATAGGACTTGAAAGTGTGCTCGGCGCAGGCAGCCTGTTTTATTTTGAAGTGAACTTTCCCGTGAGCTTTGATAAAACATCAAAATCTGGCGTTCTAACTGAAGCTGATCTATCCGGTATTTCCGTTCTTGTTGTTGATGATAATCAAACTAATCTTGAGATTATTGAGAAATATCTCAAGGCAAGTGACGTAGAAGTAACAACCACTTCTAACCCGGATGATGTCTTAAGATTATTGGAGGAGAGCCAAGATTTTGACGTAATAATAGTTGATTATGATATGCCCGATATGAACGGTTTTGATCTTTTGGAGCGGTTACCAGGTGATTATCAACAGATTTCGCTATTAATGCTGAGTTCAATTGACCTGTCTAAAATACGCAGTTCTTTGGAAGAAAAGGGTATTGGCGGTTACATGGTCAAACCTGTGAGTCGTTATAAGTTAGAGCAAGCGCTGGTTAAGCTACTACAATTAGACCAGGAAGAAACTCTACCAGACTCAGCTCTTGATAAACAGCATTCGGATAACCAGGTTGCAGAGAAGCGGTTGAGCG
>PWOD01000167.1 GCA_003557545.1 bacterium
CAATAAAAGCATTTTTTAATTTTGGCGGCATCCGTTGGATAAAACCAACTGTATCGGTCAATAAAAAATACCGATCCCCCTCAAGATGAACCCGGCGAGTTTTGGTGTCCAATGTTGCGAACAACATATCCTCCTGCAGCTCATCTGAATTGGACAGAGCATTAAGCAGCGTAGTTTTGCCACTGTTAGTATAACCAACAAGACTGATTTCTGGAATACCCTGCCGGTTTTTCCGTTGAGTCTTACGTTTTTTCCTGATCTCTTTCAGCCGATTTTCCAGCTGATTAATTCGTTCGCGAAGATCCCGCTCCTTAATTGTCATCATTGTCTCACCCGGTCCCCGGGTGCCAATTCCGGCGCCGGGATTTGTCAGAGCCCAACCCCAACCCCGTTTACGAGGTAAATTATGCTGGAGCTGAGCCAGTTCAACCTGCATTTTAGCATCACGGGTATGGGCACGGCGGGCAAATATATTAAGAATTAAATCGGTTCTGTCAATCACCCTTACGGGGAATTTTTTCCGCAAACTATTATGCTGAGCCGGTTTTAAAGACTCGTTGAAAATTACCAGATCAAACCCTTTTGACATCTCCACCAGCTCCTCCAGCTTCCCCTTTCCAACCATGGTTGCCGGATCAGGTTTGGAACGCTTCTGAATCTCAATTTTCTCCAGAACCGCACCGGCGGTGGCGGTTAAATGACCAAGTTCCCGTAGTTCTTCCTTAAGCGCCCTACCGGTAGAACGCCAGCCGTCGATGGCCACACCCAGAGCGCTCTCTACCGAACCGTTAGCCTGTGATTTTTTCTTCAACTCTATCAATAATCTCCTTCCGATCTGTCTCCGGATTACCACGGATTTGTGCTGGCAATTTATCAAACCAGCTAATCTGTTTACGGGCAAATTTCCAGGTGCTACGAACAATTTCACCTTTCATTTGGACAATATCATATCCTCCCCTTAGATACTCAACAACCTCCTCAAATCCAATCGCCTGCTGGATATTACGATTCAATCGAGGTAACTTGAGCAGTCTCTCAACTTCATCTACAAGTCCATTATCAACCATTTTTTCTACCCGCTGCTGAATCTTTTCACGCAGCTGTTGACGCTCCCGTTCAAGTACGACTATCAGGGGGGAAACTGTCTTTCTAAAGCTATTTTCACCACTAATCAGCTGAGATTTAGTTTTACCCGTCTGATAAAAAATCTCCAGCGCACGAACTGTCCGACGCAGATCATTGGGGTGAATTTTTTCAGCAGAAACAGGATCAACTCTCTGCAACTGCTGATGAACTGACTGAGAACCCCTGGCTGCGGCCTGCTTCCGCAGCCTTTCACGAAATCTTTGATCGGCGGACGGCATCTCATCCAGACCATACAAAAATTTTCTAACGTATAGAGCCGTCCCCCCAACCACCACCGGAATTCTGCCAGTTTCTTTGGTGGACGTAAGAGTTTCATCGGCAAGTTTTAAAAATTTCGAAACATCATAATTTTCATCCGGTTGAAGCTGATTGATCCCACTATGGGGAATCATCTCTAAAGCTGACTTTGATGGTGTGGCTGTCCCAATATCAAACCCCCGGTAGATCTGCATCGAATCAGCTGAAATCAGGTGCAGGGGGAGATGGGCCAGATTTTGGTAAACAAAACTTGATTTTCCTACAGCTGTTGCTCCAACCACTAATAAACAGTTTGCTTTGACTTGATTTCACCATCCTATTTTCCTGTTGTTTAACAAATAGCTATGCAAGTTGATCGATAACAAGTCCCCGCGGTGTCAAACCCTCAAGTTGCTGCTTAATCATTTCAATCCGCTCCAGCTTCCTTTTCAGCGCATGCCCCGAATCATCCGGTTCAACTGCAGATTGACTCCGGTGGACCGGTTGCCAGGCGGCGGGACGAAAAGAACCAGGCTGGTTCCCGGAAATCTCCTGTATCTGCATAACAGAAGCCTCCTGAAGCTGCTGATCTCAGACTTTGTCTACAGCCAGACAAACAGTATTAATACCACCTCTAAAAACAACTGATTCTGGAAATTTATTTCATCACCACAGAGATAGAAACAACCAGATCTATCAATCAGCCGTCAGAATCCACTCTACAGCACGATAGAAATTCTCCGCAACATAATCTGCAGCTTCCAGTTGCTCTCCAAACTTCTCCACAACTGATCGCCCCTTGCCGGTCAACAGCAGCACAGTGGCACAACCCGCCCGTTTGCCGGCAACCATATCGGACAGTTTATCTCCTACCATAAATGATTCATCCAGGTCAATCTCCAGATCTTGTGCAGCTTCCAGCAACATCCCGGGAGCCGGTTTACGCCGATCCAACCCCTGCCTGTAAACTATCTCTTCCGCCTCCGGATGAGCCGGACAATAATATATCCCATTTAAAAAAATATCCTCTGCTTCAAGCAGCTCGGTCAGATGACGATTAACCTCTCTAACCTCGGATTCGGTAAAATAACCACGGGCAACACCTGATTGGTTAGTTACCACCAGCAACTTAAAACCGGCGCTCTGAAGTTTTTTCAGCCCCGATAAGACCCCCGGTAAAAAACTAATCCCCTCAGGGTTGCTGAGATATTCCCGGTCAACTATCAAACAACCATCTCTATCTAAAAAAACTGCTTTATCCATCTATCCTCCTGTTCAACAGCGGATTGTTAGTTTTGTCATTGTAGGTTTTACACTGTCGGTAAATAGTAAAAACTATCTGGCCGGCAGATAACTGCCGCAAAAACTCCTGATAAAACTCAAATAACTCAACCCGCTGCCGGTCAATCACCCGCACCCTGTCCGACTGCGTACTGTAGTTCCGATAATGATATAATTTTAATGACAAAATCGACAGCCTGTCCAACATCAGCCCCGGCGGTTCGCCCTGCCGTTTTACCGATCGATCGTCAGGATCAGCCGTCATCCATGAACTGATTATCTCATCCAGTTGCTCCATACGGTTGTTCCGAGCCTGATTTACCGCATCAATTCCCCGCTTCATCTCAACTATCTGACCGGCAGCTTCAACCGGATTGCGGACAGCCGTCTCAAGCTGCCAGATAACATGATTAGCCAGATGGAGCTCCTTTATGCTCTGATAATAGCTGTCCGGGGATTCATCAACCTCAAACCACAAAATAGCCCGGGGAAAAAATTCTCCGGCCACCTCATCAAACCAATCTCCCGGGGCCTGCCGCCAGGAATATAAAAAATCCAGGCAGGGCTGTCTCACTGCTTCCTCCCCCAACCTGTTCCAGCAAGTTGTCCATCGATCCAAATCTTCCAATAGCAGCTCTTTCACCTGAACTAACCTCCAGTTAGAACAACCAGCTCCTGCAACCAAATCACTCCCCTGGCCGCCAACCTGGTTGATAATTTAACCGTTAAATTCCCGGTAACTAACAACTCCACCATATCCCCGCGCCTCGCTCACAGCCCTTACAATAGATTTCTCCACACAATCAACCGCCAGACTCTCCAGCATATCTACCGCCGCCCTGTTATCACCGGTGGAGACAGCGAAAACAGTATCGCCATCAGGATTCATCTGGCTGGGTCGAATTGTTCGGACAAATCCATTGTGGGCAATATCAGCCATTCTACAGAGTTGTCGACGATCGAGACCGGCATCGGTCACCACCACGCTCAGGGTAGTATGTGAACCGGCAATAGTCTGCCGGCCAACCAGCGAAAAAATCTCCTGCTCATCTATTATTTGATTGTTCCGCAAGGTTCCAGCAAGCGGTTTCCCATCCCGAGGATCAACTACATTTCCCAGTGCATTGACCACCGAAAAAGCTCCCACCCTGATTCCCCGGCAACTAACAGCCGCAAAACCAAACCCACCTTTCATAGCATATTTCATTCCCCGCAATTTGCCAACGGTTGCCCCCAACCCGGCCCCGACTGAACCGCTCGCCGGATGACAATCAGCAGAGCAGGCTGCTTTATAGCCAAACGTTTCGTCGGGCCGAATATCCGACCGCCCAATCCCCAGATCAAGAATCAC
>PWOD01000175.1 GCA_003557545.1 bacterium
CAGCTGCAGCGTACCGTGATTGGGATCAACCCGAACTAAATGGCTGGCAGAAAACTGATTCCAGCTGTCGGCGCCACTTTCCAGACGGCTAAACTCCTGGTATGGGTGCCAGAGTAGATCATTGCCATCAATGGCAATATTCTGGCTTTCCACTGCTTCCTGCCAATCCTGAGAAGTTGACCAGGTTATCTGCTCGGTGGCTGACAGAGGGAGAATAGCTAAAAAACTAAGAAACAATCCAATTAAAACAGCGGTAAAAAATCGACCCGAAAAGAATATTTTTTTTTGATCAGAGATCATCTTTTTTCACTTCCATAAGTAAAATATGCCCCATATACAGGAGATCAGAACAATAATTTTAGATATTAAAACATAGTTAATTTAACATTATTAATAAACTTTATGATTTTCCTTTTTTCAACCACATTATAAGTCTATATAAAAATAATGTCAAAGGTTATTTTCTGTTTTTTATGAGATTTTTTCCGATAAAAAGAGGGAGGTAAAAAAAGGTCAGACAATAATTAAAAATAAATTACAAACTAGCTTGCTAACGTACTATCGCCAGCTTCCCTGAATCGGTCTGTCCGCTGGTTAGATCTTCGACATAATAGAGGTAGTAACCGCTGCTGACACGGTCACCGGAATTATTTCTGACATCCCAGATATAGGGATCATCAGAGCTGGTTGTAGAATAAACCAGTCCACCGGAAAAGGCATAGATCTCAATCTTAAACGGCCCCGATTCCAGGGAGTTAAAAGCAAACTGAATATGGTCCGCACCGGTTCTCGCTCGTCCATCAGCAGGTCGGAAGGGATTAGGACCAACCAGGAGTTGTGAAAGTCCCGGCCCCTGTTCCCTGAACAGGGCAACGATCTCCCGGTCATTATCAAGAACAAACTGTTGGTCAACCGCCGGACCGGCCAGATCCCCCGACCAGCTTTCAAATCTATATCCGTCACGAGCTACTGCTGTAAGTTCCACGGTATCTCCAGCCAGTAAATCGAGCGGTTGCTGATAGGTTTCACCATTAACAAGGACAGCTCCACTGCCCTCAACAGTTATCTCAAGTTGAAATTTATCCTCGGCAAAAACCGCTTCAAAATGACTATCCTCGCCGATGGCCAGTTCGGTTTTAGCCGGATGCCCCTGCAAAATACCGATCCAATCGACAAATTTCCAGTTATCATCGGGGACAGCCTCAACAACTACTGTCTCCCCGGCAGTTACCGGTATTGCTGTCTCATATTCGACACCATCAACCAGCAGTTTACCGGCACCGGTGAACTTACCAACCAGCACATTTGATTTTAGCCAGACAGGATCGGTATCACCTGACAGGAAGGGATAACCATCTTCAGCCGCCTGGTGGCTGCGCTGAATATTCCAGCCAGCATCTATAAAACTTGACAGCTCGCGCATCTGAGCGGTAGTCAATCCGACTCCACCGGCACTGGCCGGCTGCTCGGAATAATCAAGATCCCAGAAACTATCAAGCACGGCAGCAGCATCACCGGACCCAACCAGGCCACCGGTAAATTCAAAACCACGGACAAGCGCTGCTGCATAGCTACTTTCAACAGTCCCTGCGGTATTCACCCCCACCAGTCCACCGGCCCGCATGAATCCAGTTACAGTACCCCGCGTATAAGAGTTTTCGAGACGGCCCCCGGCCAGCTCTCCAACCAGCCCCCCAAGTCGCTCAAAACCACTGGTTTCCACCCGGGAGGCTATTCGCTGCAGCAGGGCTGCGCCGCTGCTGTAACCAACTGCTCCCCCAACTTTACGTTCACCGCTAAGCTCCGCTTCAACCAGCAGGTCAGCCAGATACCCGGAGTTACTACCAGCAACTGCCCCAACCCGACGATTTCCGGTGATAACTGCTGCCTGCAGCTGGAAATCGATCAGTTCAGCGTTAGTATCAACCCGACCGAACAATCCAATATCATCGGTCCCGGGTCGATAGATCTGCAGGCCGCTAACAGTATGTCCACCACCCAGGAAGCTCCCCTTGAAGGGTTCCTCAGAACTACCGATTGGCTGCCAGCCGGCCTCAGCATTAGCGGAAGCAGAAGCCAGCTCTTGATAACCGGCGGTTCCGGTGGTAAGACTGGCATCGAGCAAATAATGTTGATCGAGATAATAGCGGATATTATTTAACTGATACCAGTCGGTAATTTCAAACGGTTCTTCAGCCGTCCCGCGACCCCGGGCGAACTTCGGTTCAAAAACAGCCGTGACAAAACGATCTGCTTCAACATAAACCCCACGGAACGGGTCGGTCCGCTGGGCATCACCCTCCCAGCGGGCAAACCGCCAGAGCTCTTCAGCGGCAAAATCAACAACCGGGTGCGCTTCAAGAAAGACTGTTTCCCCCGGTGCAACGGCAAATGGTTCAACATAGGTCTCACCATCGACCAGAACGGTGCCCTGGCCGATCTGATTGATCGTAAAGACAGTGCTGATCAACCAATCACCGGTCTCGCTATCAAGATAAGGATAACCGGCGTTTTCATAAACTTCAGTTCCACTAATATCCCAGCCAGCTCCGGTGAATGTCGTATAGTTTTTAAGCTCCGCAGTTGACAGCCCGATTCCCCCCTGACTGGTTTCCTGCTGAGAAATATCCAGATCCCAGAAACTGGCGGTTACATCGCCGGCAACTCCAGCTCCAATCAACCCCCCGGCCTGCTCAAATCCATTAACCCGGCCGGCGGCATAAGAATTATGAACCATTCCGGTATTAGCTCCAATCAATCCGCCGACTTCAACAAATCCAATAGTATTTCCACGGCTGTAAGAATTTTTCACATGACCATCCCAGACAACACCGACCAGACCACCAACAGCTTCAAACCCCCGAAGATCAACATGGGTGGCGGAAGATTTAACCATGCCCTCCTCCAGTTTACCAATTAATCCACCAATTCTATCGTCACCTCTAATCTTCCCTTCAACAGTAATTCGAGAAATATATCCGCCGCCCGCACCGGCTATGGCCCCGACACGATTATTGCCAGAAATATCGATACTCTCCAGGGCGAGGTCAACAACTGTACTACCCTCATCCAGCAGAGCAAAAAGACCTAAATAGTCCTCGCCGGGACGATCAATGGTGAGCCCGACAATATTATTTTGACCGCCATCAAACTGCCCCGTGAAAGGTTGTGTAGAACTACCCAACGGCTGCCAGCCAGCACCTCCATTGGCCCCTGGCCCGGCCAGATCATGATAACCGTCAGTCGTGGAATCAAGCTGATTGACCAACAGATAATAGGCATGGGGATAACTACGAATATTATCCAGCTGATGCCAGTTTTCTATCTGATAGGGGTCCTGGCTGGTTCCTTCTCCAATAAAGCCGGTTTGAGAAAAAACCACCTGGATCGAATTGTCCGAACAGATACGCAACTGCTGGACCATCTGAGTCCCTTCCACCGATCCCCCCCAGCCGAGAAAATGCCAGTCTGCAGCGGGAACCGCCTCAAGTTCTATATTTGTTCCGGTAACCAGCTGCATTGGCGAGACATAGGTTTCACCATTAACCAGAACATCGCCATTTCCCTGAATATCGACTGCCAGAGTGAAGGTATCATGAAAAAATTTGGCTGTAATCTGCCGGTCGGCATCGATTAACAGCTGAGCAATACGATCAGTCGAACTGAAATCACCACTCCATTCCCTAAAACAGTGGGTATCACCGGGAACAGCTTCCAGTAGAACAGTTTCACCGGCCGAAAGAACCAACGGTTGTGTATAACTAGCTCCGTCAACCAGAACCTCACCGTCTCCAATCCGGTCAACCGTCAACAGATGGGTATCCTGCTGAAAATTAGCCTGGAGATGGAGATTATCGTTAAACTGAATTTCCTGGGTTAAATCCTGCCCGGCTAAATCGCCGCCCCAACCAGCAAAATAATGAAACTGATCCGGAATAGCGGTAACCACAGCGGTTTCCCCGGCCCAGAACTCCAGCGGCTGAAGGTAGGTGTC
>PWOD01000087.1 GCA_003557545.1 bacterium
GATGGTTGAGGAGGATCTTGGCCGTCTGCAACTGCCGAGTATGGTTCCTGATAATACTGATCATCTGGACACAGGATTTACCGTTTCTATAGATGCCAAAGAGGACACAACGACAGGGATAAGTGCCTATGACAGGGCGAAAACAATAGCGCTGGCAGTTGATCCCCGTAGTAGCGCCGATGATTTTCAGCGGCCCGGCCATATTTTTCCTTTAAAGGCTGTTGAAGGTGGTGTTCTGAGAAGAGCCGGACACACCGAGGCTGCGGTTGATCTGGCCCGGCTGGCCGGGCTTCAACCGGCCGGGGTGATCTGTGAGATCATGAGCGAGGATGGAACTATGGCCCGGGGGGCCGAACTGGAACAGCTGGCTGAAAACTATCAGCTGCCGATCATTTCTATTGAGGCGTTGATCGGTTATCGGCGGCGGATTGAAAAACATGTTGAAAGAACTGCTTGTTCTGAAATGCCCACAGAGTTTGGTGAGTTTACCGCTGTGGCGTACCGTGACAAACTGCAGGAGGTTGAACATCTGGCCCTTGTTTACGGGGATGTTGAAGGAAAGCAGGATGTACTGGTTAGAGTTCATTCCCAGTGTCTTACCGGGGATGTTTTTACCAGCAAAAGATGTGATTGCCGGGCCCAACTTCACCTTGCTCTAAAAAAGGTTCGGCAGGAGGGGCAGGGAGTAGTTCTGTACCTGACCCAGGAAGGTCGGGGAATTGGGCTCTGTAATAAGATTCATGCTTATCATCTGCAGGACCAGGGGATGGATACTGTTGAAGCCAATGAAGCCCTGGGATTTAAAGCTGATCTTCGGGATTATGGTATTGGTGCCCAGATTCTGCAGGATCTGGGCCTGTCGACCTTGCGGCTGTTGACCAATAATCCTCGAAAAGTTGTTGGTCTTGAAGGTTATGGACTGACAATTGTTGATCGGCTTCCGCTGGAAATAGAGCCAAATAAGATAAACCGGCAGTATTTAGAGGCTAAAAAAGCAAAGTTGGGTCATATCTTGAACCGGGTAAAGGAAGGTTGATAACCAATGGTTAAACTTATTAAAGGTAGTTTTGATGGATCGGGGATGTCAGTGGCGATTGTTCTTTCGGAGTTTAACGAAATGATCACTGGTCAGCTTAAAAAGGGTGCAATTGATGCCCTGACCAAGGCCGGCGTTGATGAGGAGGCGATTACTGTCTATCAGACCCCGGGAAGTTTTGAGCTGCCAGCTCTGGCCCGGAAAGTCGTGGAAACTGGACGTTATGATGGAGTCGTCTGTCTGGGAGCAGTAATTCGGGGAGAAACTCCACATTTTGATTATGTTGCTTCCGAAGTTACCAGGGGTATCGGTAATTTAAATTACCGATCGGAGATTCCCGTTGTATTCGGTGTTATTACTGCCAGTACTGTTGATCAGGCGGTTGATCGGGCTGGAGTCAAGGCCGGTAATAAAGGGGCGGAAGCCGCCCTCGCCCTCGTTCAGCAGGCTGCAGTTTATCGGAATCTGTAGTAAGTTTTCAAACTTTAATTCGGTTAAATCCGCTAGCTGGAGTGTGCCTTTAATTGTCTCGTCAAAAAAGTCGCGAAGAAGCATTCAAGATCCTTTATGCCAGTGAGGTCGGGGGGGATTATCAGCCCGATAACCCGTCTGATTTTACTCTCGAACTGGTTGAAGGAATCAAACAGAACCACCAGCAGATCAACCAGCAGTTGTCAGAACAGCTGGCTGATTGGAGCCTTGAAAGGATCTTTCCGGTTGAACGGGTTATTTTGAGGTTGGGACTTTACGAGCTCCTTTATCAGCAGACCGGTCGAGCCATTGTTATCAATGAGGCAGTTGAACTGGCCAAAAAATTTGGTGACAGAAATTCAGCTTCCTTTGTTAATGGAATTCTTGATAATTTCAAGGGTGGAGATGAGCATGCGCCGGCGTAGCTGGTTTTTGCTTGTCCTGGCGGTTGTTATCTTCTCTGTTGCCGGCCTCGCTTATTATCTGTTTCCCATAGTTTTGACTGAAATAGACTGGCTGGTTTCTGAGGAAACCGAGAGGCCCGAGGTTGCCCCGGAAGATGTTGCTGTTGAACTTCCTTCTGATTTGGATCTTGATTACCAGCTGCCTGAAGATTTACGGGAACGGCTGGAGGTTTCCCGCCGCCAGCAACAAGCTTATTTTGAGCAGGCCCGCGCCGCCCACGAGGCCGGCCGGTTGGCGGAAGCTGAGCGTATCTATCAGCGGGTTCTGGGGACTTCAGGATTGGATAGATTTGCTGCCCTTGCTTATCGTTATCTTGGTGATATACAAACTGCCCGGGAACAGTTTGAACGGGCGATTCAGCTTTATGATTATTCACTTGACGTTATAGATACATTTCCTGAAACCTATTATCGTCGTGCTTTAACCCTGGAAGAAATCGGTCAGTCCCAACCGGCGCTGGAAGATCTGAACCTGGCTATACAGCTGGCTCCGGAGCCGTTATTTTTGTTCGCCCGGGGTAACTGGTATCTGGGACGGGGAAGCTTTTCTGAAGCAATTGAAGATTATACTCGTGGACTGGGAAAAGATCAGTTTACAACTGAATTTTATTTTAACCGGGCCATGGCCTATTACCGACAGGGGCGGCGAGAGTCTGCGTTAGACGATTTTTCTCGGGTTGTTGAAATCTCCGGGGATTCTTCAGTAAACTATCAGGCGCACAAAGCCCGCGCCCAAATTTTTCTTGATCAGGATAATCTCTCCGCTGCAGAAAATGAACTGCGTCAGGCCCGGCAACAGCAGATGACTCCGCTGGTGTTATATAATTTATCGCTTGTCCTGAGTGCTCAAAATAATTATCAAGAAGCATTGGATAATATTGAACAGGCTCTTCCACTGGAAATAACCCGCCCTGATATTTTGAGTTCTGGGCAGATTTATATGCAGCTAGGATATCTTTATGAACAGACCGGACGATATGCCAAAGCGGTTGATGCATATCTGGAGGCGAATAACTATTTTCCTGAAGAACATAAAATTCTCTTCGCTGTGGGCCGGCTCTATGAGCAGTTGGACAATCATTCGATGGCGCTTAATTATTATCGGCAGATTCTTGAGGATGAGGATCCAGAAGAGTTTTATCAGCAGTTGATCTATCGTCGGGTTGGTGAAATCTGGTTGGAACGTGAGCAGCCCGACCGAGCCCGGCCGGCTTTTCGTAATGTTCTGGAACTAAATCCGACTGAGGATGAAGCCCATTATAATCTTGGTGTTGCCTATTTTAGAGAAAATATTTTTGATCGAGCGATTACTGCTTTTAGCGATGCAGTCAGATTATTTCCTGAATCTGAAATATATCGCTACGACCTGGCCCGGGCGCTTTTTTTGCATGGTGAAAGAGCCCAGGCCAGGGAGCAGTTTCAGACAGTTTTAAGTTATCATGAAAATCATATTGATGCTCAAAAAATGCTGTCTTTTATTGAGTATAACTGGGGTATGATGGATTCGGCTGCCCGGGGGTTCAAACTCTCCCTGGAGGCTTCGCTGGACGAGCAGGAAACTGCCTGGATGCTTCTGCAGCTGGGTAATATTGCCATGTATAAAAATGATTTTACTGAGGCGATGGCTTATTATCAGGAAGTTATTGAAACCTATCAACTTCCCGAGGCTTATTATAATCTGGGGCTCTGTTTTCTTGTTCAGGAGAAGTGGGATCGAGCGCTGTCAGTTTTTGAGCTGGCTCTGGAAAAAGGGTTGGAAACCGATAAGATACGGCAGGGTCTTGGCTACCTATTTTTTAATCGTGGCCTCTATCAGACCGCCCAGGGACAGTTTGAGCGAGCCGCTGAACTGGCTCCGGCTGATCTGCGAGCCCAGTATAATCTGTATAGGATTAATCGTTGGATGGAGGAACTGAATGATGATTAAAGATGATTATTTTTTAACCAGTGCTAAGGTGATAGAAGAAACCGGCAGAAACTTTACCGGCCAGCTTAAACAGCTGGCTCAAACAGTGCTTGAAACCTGGCAAAATGGCGGAAAAGTGATTAGTTTTGGAAACGGGGGTAGTGCTGGCGATAGTCTCCATTTTACAACTGAACTGGTCGCTCGGTTTGGCAGTCAGCCAATTCACCAGCCGGCGATATCACTGGCCGCTAATCCTTGCACGGTTACAGCTGTCGCGAATGACTGGTCGTTCGATGAACTTTTTTCCCGGCAGATAAAAGCGCTTGGCACAGAGCGGGATATTTATTTCGGGTTGACCACCTCGGGAAACTCTGAAAATGTTTATCGTGGGGTTCAACAGGCCCTGGAAATGGGAGGTCGAGTGGTCGGCTTTACCGGCCAGAGTGGCGGTCGGCTTAAGCAGCTGGAAATCGATTTGATCGCCATACCATCGGCGGTAACCGCTCATGTTCAGGAAGCCCATATTGTTTGTCTGCACTGGCTGTGCCGGGTGATTGATACTGCTTTAAACGGTTGATCTTATCCGCTTTAAAAACCTCAATTCTGCCCATTAACCGGTGTTTAGAGTTGCCAAATTGCTCTGAATACTATAATCTTACAGTGATTTTGAAAAACTAATTAATTCTGGAGGTCTAGAAAATGAGTCAATATCAAGCGATTGAAATTCCGCAGGATGGGACTAAAATTTCTTATCAGGATGGGAGCTTAAATTTCCCCGATAATCCGATTATTCCTTATATTGAAGGTGATGGAACAGGTAAGGATATCTCACCTGTTATGCGTCAGGTTATCGATGGAGCAGTTGAAAAAGTTTATGCTGGTGAAAAAAAGATTGCCTGGATGCGTATCTATGCCGGTGAATCTGCCGAAGAGGTTTATGGAACAGTTTTTCCCGATGAAACTCTGCAGGCGATCACTGAGTTCAGAGTGGCGATTAAAGGTCCTCTGACTACCCCGGTTGGTTCCGGGTTCAGGAGTTTGAATGTCGCTCTACGGCAGCAGCTTGATCTTTATGCCTGTGTCCGCCCTGTTTATTATCTTGAGGGACTGCCATCACCGGTACGGGAACCGGAACTGGTTGATTTTGTAATATTTCGCGAAAATACAGAGGATGTTTATGCGGGGATTGAGTGGGCTTCCGGGACTGATGAGGTGGAGCAGGTTCGGGATTTTTTTGAAAACGAGATGAAGGTTGAAGGAATTCATGCCGGACCGGTAGGACTGGGACTCAAGCCGATCAGTCAGTTTGCGACTAAACGGCTGGTTCGTCGGGCTATTGATTATGCTCTTCAACATGGTAGAGAATCAGTAACCCTTGTTCATAAAGGTAATATTATGAAATTTACTGAAGGAGCTTTTCGGAACTGGGGTTACGAGGTGGCCGAAGAGGAGTATGGCAAGGAGGTTATTACGGAAGATCAACTGTGGGATGAGTTTTCTGGTGAGCAGCCGGAGGGCACTGTTGTTGTCAAGGATAGAATTGCTGATAACATGCTGCAGCAGATTTTGACCCGGACGGCTGATTATGATGTTCTTGCTCTCCCCAATCTTAACGGTGATTATATTAGTGACTCAGCCGGCGGAATGATTGGCGGTCTGGGAATCTGTCCGGGCGCGAATTTTGGTGATGGTCTGGCCCTTTTTGAGCCGACCCATGGTAGCGCTCCCAAACATGCCGGTAAGGATAAGGTGAATCCAACAGCACTGATTCTTTCGGCCTGTGAGATGCTTGATTTCATTGGCTGGCCAGAGGCCTCCTCGGCGATCAAGAACTCTCTGGAACTAACCTTCCAGCAAAAATATGTCACCTATGATCTGGCCCGGCAGTTGCCTGGTTCTCAGAAGGTTAGTACCAGTCAGTTTGGCCGGCGTATAATCGATAATATCAGTTAGCCGGTCATCCAGCAGCCTGGTTTCTGGTTGAATTGAATCGGCGACCTGATCTCAGACAGCTCTGAGTTGACTGTATGAAAAAAATCTGTTGAATTTTTAAATTATTTCCATAAAATTGGAAATAGTTGAAAAAATTTAGCATTATTTTACAATATTTAAGATTGTAGGCACAAAAAATGACCGTTTGTTAAGTTAGTTATTTACAGTTTAATTTTTTGTGTTCTGCAAAATCGGTTGTTTAACATAAAAAAATTTGTCGGGAGGCCCCAGTATGACTTCTGACGGCTTAAAAAATGTAGTCTTAACGGAATCGGAGATGAGTTATCTGGATGGTGATACCGGGGATTTGGTATACCGCGGTTATGATATTACAGAGCTGGCAGAGCGGGCCCGGTTTGAAGAGCTGTTCCATCTGTTCTGGGAAGGGGATTTTCCCAGTCAGGAGCAGTTTGATCAGACCTGTAGTGTGCTGGCTGAAAATCGTCCTATTTCCGATGAAATAAAGCAGCTGGCTAAAAAACTTGCGGAAAATCAGATGCATCCGATGGCGGCTTTGCGAACTCTCGTTTCAGCTTTGCCGGCCTTTGATCCGGATGCCGGCAGTTCACCACTGAATATGGAGGCTAACTATCGAAAAGCCGAACGGATCGCTGCCAAACTAATTACTTTAATTGCTGCTTTCGATCGCTATCGTAAGGGCCATGAAGCGGTTGATCCCGATCCGGAACTCAGCCATGCAGGTAATTTTCTCTATATGTTGAGTGGTGAAAAACCCAGCCCCGGCGCGGAGGAGATTTTTAATAGCTGTCTGGTTTTACACGCTGACCACGGTTTTAACGCTTCTACCTTTGCCGCCCGGGTTACTGCATCAACCCTGAGTGATATTCACTCGGCGATTACTTCCGCAATCGGAACCCTTAAAGGGCTTATTCATGGCGGAGCTAATTCTGAAGTTATGCGGATGCTTCTCGAAATTGATCAGCAGCAGATTGATCCAATCGATTATGTAAAACAGAAACTTGCCGCTGGCGAGGTTATTATGGGGTTTGGTCATGCTGTTTATAATACGATCGATCCTCGTTCCCCTTATCTCCGGAAGATGTGCCAAAAGCTTGGTGAGGAGCAGGGTGAAACTAAATGGTACCGCTATAGCACCAAAATTGAGGATTATATGGAAGAGGCTAAAGGAATCCGTTGTAACGTTGATTTTTACTCAGCCTCAGTTTATTACCTGCTGGGCATATCGATTGATCTTTATACTACAATTTTTGCTGCCAGTCGGGTCGTTGGTTGGATAGGTCATATTATGGAGCAGTATGCAGAACGAACTTTGATCCGTCCTCGAGCTCGTTATGTGGGGCCGATGAATTTAAAATATTGTCCATTGTCTCAGCGGCAGTAATAGTCCCAGCCCAGAGGTTGGTTGCTTAAAAAAATCTTGCTTTAGTGCGATCCTCCCCTTATATTTAAACTGTACTGACTTAAAATCCAGGGTCGGAGGAGGCATATCTATCTTCTGGGAGGGATAGCTATGTCTTCAACCGGTCAACTCGCCTGTCAGTTTAACCCCGCATCACTTGCAGATGGCAGAATTTCAGAGGCTCAGCTGGTTAGGTTATGGACAATCTTTGCCCGCTCTTCTCCGACCTTCTGGAGCAGTTCCGGTAAACTGCTGAAAATAATTCGACCGGGGTATGTAAATCATTCTTCCGGTCCGGATATTTTTGAAGCAACTCTAGAAATTGCTGGAATTACCCGGACTGGAGCGATAGAACTGCATCTGCACCCTGAAAGTTGGTATCAGCACGGACATCATCATGATCCCGGCTATAACAATCTGATTTTACATATCTCATTGCGTCCAGGAAAATCTCTGGGGATTCGTCGGCAGGATGGAATTGAGGTTCCCCATCTGGTGCTCACCAAATCGATTGAGTTCAAGCGCTTTGTGCGGCAGACTGGACCGGTTGAGCTGTTCGACCGCCAGCTGGATCGTCGCCGGATCAGCGATTATTTTACTGCTGCCGGAGTTGCCTGGTTATTACACCAGGTCGGTTATCTCTGGCGGCTTCCTCCCACCAGGCAGGTTTTTCAGCCGCTGATTGAGAGCCTTGGCTTCACCTATAATCATCGAGCTTTTCGGGGCTTGGCCCGCCGCATCTCGGCCGCTGAGTTTTATCAGCAACTGACCCGGTACAGCAAAGTCGCCGAGTTAGAGGGCTGGTTGCTCGGTACTGCAGGTTGGTTTGTCAATCGGGCGGGCCGAGCTGTTAACCGTTCTATTCGCCGCCGTCGTCGCTGCTGGCGCCAAATTTCTGGCCGCACCTTGATCGAGCAGGCCGGGTACTGGCGGTTTGCCGCGGTTAGACCCCAGGCTTATCCGCACCGCCGCTGGGTGTTGTTTGGCTGGGCCACCCGGCGGCTGTCGATCAGCTGGGAAAGGTGGTTCTGGCAGGTCGGGCGTCAGGCACTGTCCAAAGCCAATCCCTCCGTCTATTTGAAAACCCGCTTACTGGAGCTGTTTCGCTTTCCCCGAGGTAGTTATTGGTGTTATCATTATAGTTTCACTGATCCTCGGCGGGATGCTCGGGCGGCAGTCGGTCCTGCCTGGGCTGAACAGCTGATTGTTAATTTATGGCTGCCTTATCTTTACATGCGGGCCATGAAAACTGCTGATTATGATCTGCAGAGAGAGGTGGAACAGGTACTTCGATGCTATCCACCGGTTCTGGAAAACCGGCGAACCCGGCTGCTGGCCCGCCGCTGTAATCAGTTTTCTGAGTTTCAGTGGGAATCAGCTCTTCAGCAGCAGGGGGCGGTTTTGATCTATAAATATGGCTGTAAAAAACTTAACTGTGAAAACTGTTTGTTTGGCTAAACAGCGGTTGATTTACTGGATAGTTTGGTTTACCATAATCGCTCTGTCGGGCGGACAATTTTTCCTGTCAAAAGATAGATAGATGGCAGCTCTATTGAATGATATACTTGACTCAGGGTGCATAGGTAATGACAACAAATATTTTTATTATGCTGACAATTTTTTTCGCGGCGCTGGTCTTGCTGGTGATTACGCTGCTTGTTCTGGAAAACCGGGGAAAACTGCGGGATCTTGAGAGGTTGGATAAGGAGCTTGATAAAAAGCTACAGGAGAACCAGCAAGAGGTTGAAATTATAGCTGACGATTCAGCAGAAAGTTCCGAGACTGATGAAGCTAACCAGGCTGAGGGCGAACAGCCTTCGGCCGGTCAACAGCTGAAGGTTGAACATCAGTTGAAACAGTTGGTTCAGTCCCCGCAGCAGCCTCAAAATCCCCAGCAGACGGAGCTGGAACTTCCCTTTGAACCAATCTATAGTTTTCCGCCTGATCCCCAGCAGTGGACTGACAGGTACAGGGAGTTAAATCGTTATCCCTGGCCTCAACCTGATGAGGCCGCCCAGGCAGAATATGAAGATCGGGCCGCACCTGATCCCTCCTCTGAAAAATTTGTTGAGGCAGTTGATTGGCTGACCGAGGCTGGAACTGAGGCGATTCATCGGCAGGAAAAATTCACCAAGTTTTTCAGTTCCTTGGTTCCCTTTATTGAAGCTCCGCGTGCCGCTGGAGCAGAAGCTGTAGCCCGGGTACCCTGGCGGGGTAAATCGGCTAATATCAGCCGGCTAATAGGTGAACGGCTGCTGGTCATGGCAGTTGCATTGAGCAGTTACGGTGCGGTTAAGATGAATTCTCACAAGAAAGCTTTGAAAAATCTACTGGATGGACAGTGGAATGCTGATGGTCTGGAAACTCCATTGGTTTATCAGGCGATCGGCCGGCTTGGTCTGTTGACCGCCACTGATATGGGTAGTTTTCAGGAAATTTTAAAGACCCATCTGATAGCCTGCTCGCCCGATCCGGAGGGGCCCCGGTTAAAACGCCAAGGTCAGGCCCGCTATCATGCGCTGCTGCTGGCCCTTTCTTCCGGACCTGAATATCCGTTTCCTCTGGATGATCAGCAGCGGTCTCGACTCTGGGTGTTTGATGAAGATCGTCCTCCGCTGGCTGTCTGGGAGCATCTATTACCGGTGCTTTATACTCTCTGGAACTATCATTGGTCGGCCCGGCAAAATTATCAGGCCACGCGTGATCTTACAGCCCTGCTGGGAGAGTGGTGGGATTCTAATCCTCCGCCTGAAGATTTTTTCGATGAAAACCCCGGTTACTGGGAAGCGCTTCTGATCTGTGCCTGGGCCTGGACCCCGGAACATCCGGGGATCTGGGGTAGTCTTGAGGAAAGGTTTGCTCAAATCGATGCTGAAAATCCCTGGTTGCAGGAGGTCACCGACTGTTACCTGGGCTGGGTTGAATATTATCGTGAAAACTCCCGGCGTCCGGAAGAGTCTTTCCATGGCCATCGGTTCCCACCGCTGGCCTGGATTAAACCTCTGCCCTCCGATCTTATCGAAACGGTTTCGCAGCCCTCCTTTGATTTTCCTGATAGCTGGCTGGCTGAACTTGGACAGGTGGAATGGCCTGACATCTACAGCCTCGAAAGCTCTTATCAACCTTCGGTTGAGGTTAACCGGTAAAAATTTTTAAATTTAACAGTCAATGGTGGTTTTTATGCAATTAGATTTTGAACTGGCCACACTTCGTGAACAGCCCCTTGGGGCCGCTGAAAAACAGGTTCTTTCTGAATATTTTCAGCTGGAAGGACGTCGGCAGTTTGAATTATATGGTGGGATCGACTCCTTTGGGATTACAAATACAGTCGGCCTTTATGCTGCATTGAATTTTAATTTTAATCTTCTGCAGGAGCTGTCCGATAAACAGCTCACTCTTGAACTGAGCTGTCGAGATCACTGGATCAATCTGATTAAATCGATCCATCGTGAGTTTTATCGGGGACGACCTAATTTTTACGAGTTGATGTACTGGACCGCCCTGGCTCTGGAAAAACATGCCGTAGTTAAAATAGAAACCGGTCAGGATGAATATCGCTATCTGCTGCAGGAGATGCAGCGCCGCCAGCTTACCCTGCTGGGCTCGATTCCCGAGGGGCGGATTAAACAGTTTAATCAAAAGCTCCAGCTGTTCTATCAGTTGCTTGATATTCCCGGTTTAAATACCAGCCTGATTAGAGTTTGATTTTCCTTGTCCAGCGGCCTCTCTCCGGTGTTAATCTGTGATCTTGGTGATACTTTAATAAGACCCTCACCCCCGGTCGAGCAGCAGTATCATTCTGTGGCAGCCCAACTTTTTCCTCATCGTGAACTGCCATCTATTCTTCTTATAAAACAGCGTTTCCGGCGGGGGTTTGATCAGCTTTACAGGAGCAGTAAGGGCTGCTGTTTTGGTTCCACCCGGGCTGAGTCTCTGTGGTTCTGGAATAGAGTCGTGTCCTCTGTGTTTCCGCGGCTGGCCGGTCAGCAATTGACCGATTTTACTGATCGATTATTTGAAAATTTTTCCCGGGCCGAGGCCTGGGAGATTTTTCCTGATGCCCGGCAGGTTCTGCGGCAGCTGAAACAGGACGGTTGGCAGTTGGTTTTGCTTACCAACTGGGATCTACGAGCCCGGGAGCTGATCGATCGACTCCGGTTCGGTGAGCTGTTTGAAGGCTATTTTATTTCCAGTGAGGTTGGTTACCATAAACCGGACATCCGGTTGTTTGAGCTGGTATTGGAACAGTTGGACCAGAGTCCGGAAAGAATCTGGATGATCGGTAATGATCCGGAAGTTGATCTCAAACCTGCGGCTCACCTGGGTCTGCACACAATCTGGTATAACAATACCGGGACTGACACCGACAGCTGGGAGCCCTCTGTTCTTAACTGGCAGCAGGTTGGTCAGTTGTTAGGAAAAACTTAATTTCTCTCCATTTCTTCCACTGATCTGGATTTAATTAAAAACTCTTTCACCCGGCTGATAAGTTCGGTTACATTGATCTCACGGGGACAGACTTCCAGACAGTTATACTCGGTCTCACAGCCCCAGACTGCCGCGGGACTGTTAAGTTCTTCCAGAACTTTTCTCTGGAGTGGCTCAATCAGCGGAAGATAACGATATAGTTTTATTAGTGAAGCCGGTCCGCTGAACTGATTGTTTGCCCAGTTGGCCGGACAGGCCGAGTCACAACAACCGCAGAGGTTACAGATCGCCGCTTCACGCATTCGGTCGACCTGCTGTTCGGTAGGTGGCTCGTGGTTCTTAACCGTTCCCTCCTGCAATATTGTTCGGGCGGTTTTTTCCACAGCTGTCAGATCAACTATCAAATCTTTTTTTACTGGATAACCATGAAGGGGTTCCAGGATGATCTTCTCGGGCTCACCCAGATCTTTAATCAGGGTTTTGCAGGCCAGTTGTGGATTGTTGTTGATGATCATGGCATCGGCTCCACACTGACCGGTTTCACAACTGGCCCGAAAAGCCAGTCCAGAATCAAGCTCCCGCTGGATTGTCAGCAGCCCGTCCAGTACTCGTTCATCCGGTGCCATCTGGAGCTGGTATTCCTCCCAGTAGGGTTTTATCCCGGCCTCCGGGCAGCCCCGTCGCACTACTATCCTCTGCTCAGTTAAGCTGTTCATTCTGTCTTCACCCGGTCATAAAAAATTTTATTCTGTTGAGCGGCTGTGCCGATAATGCTGTGAGCCTGATAGCGGATATCATTCTGTTCCGGGTGATCAGCTCGGTAATGGCTGCCCCGACTTTCTTGTCGGGCGAGAGCCGCCCGCCCGGCGAGCCGGCCCAGTCTGAGCATGTTTTTTAGTTCCAGTAGCCGGATTAAATCGAATCGATAGCGGCGGTCGGCCTGTAGAGAATCAGTTTTCTGTTTTTCAACCTTCCTGGTAAGCTGATCAATCTCAGCCAGCAGACCGTTTAAACCCTCGGCCTCTCGCACAATCCCCATCTGTTTGCCAAAAGCTGTCTGTAACTGTTGTCTCCAGCAATCGACCTTGTTGGTGGCAGTGTTAGAAAAACAGAGTTTTTTCAGGGCCGTCTGCAGCTGGTTTTCCAGATCTTTTGTTGGGAGTTCTGTATGGCTGGTCCGACCGACCATTTTTTCGCCGCTGGTTTTACCCATCACCAGAGTTTCGGCCAGCGAGTTGGTGCCTAACCGGTTGGCCCCGTGGATCGATAAACAGGCGGTTTCGCCGGCCGCCCAGAGACCGGGGACCGGCTGTTTCTGCCGGTTGAGAACCTGTCCGGCAAGATTGGTAGGTAATCCACCCATCCAGTAATGGGCGGCTGGCTTAACAGGAATTTGCTGCCGGGCAGGATTGATTTTGAGATAATCCCGGCAGGTTGTGTAAACTTCAGGAAGTTGCTGACGGATAAATTTTTCGGAAAGACCGGTTAGATCAAGCCAGACACAGTTATCAGCTGTGTCCCCCCGGCCCGCCGCTATTTCGCTGGTTATCGCCTGGCTTATCCTGTCCCGCTCGGCGGTATCCAGGTTTTCCGGGTCGTACTGTTGCATGAATCTCTGCTGATGTTTGTTTCTTAAAATCCCCCCGGCACTGCGGGCTGCACCGGTAATTAAAATTCCTGAACGAGCCAGGGCCGTCGGATGAAACTGGAAAAATTCAGGATCTTTTAGCGGATATCCCGCTTCGACTGCCAGGGCCTGTCCATCGCCGGTACTGGGTAGCGGGTTGGTTGTAAATTCATATAGCTGGCCGGCCCCGCCGGTGGCCAGTAGCGTGTTGTCTGCTAGAAAAATCAGCGGTTCTCCAGCTGCTATATCCCAGCCAATTACTCCCCTGATCCGTTCTTTGTATCGGATCAGCTGAACTGCCGGAGTTTCTTCATAAAATTTTATCGGCTGGTTAAGACAGTGGTCATACAGGGTGTGCAGCAGTAGTTGTCCGGTTCGATCGCCGGCAAAACAGCTGCGCTGTGCAGGCTTCCCGGAACTTTTTTTGTGCCCGGCAAAAGGCCGTTGGGCAATGTTATTATTTTCGTGGGTAAATGGTAGTCCGCGGCGAGCGAGCCAGTTGATCTCTTCCGGTATCCGCTGACATAGCTGGTTGACCGCCTTTACATCGGACAGTCCGGCGCCGGCCCGAACTGTATCAGCAGCATGATTTTTTGGACTGTCCTGGGAAGTTCGATTTAAAACTGCTGCTATTCCTCCGCGGGCTGCCGCTGTGGGGCTTCTCAGGATTGGAACTTTTGAGATTATTCCCACATCAACCGCAGCTTTATTTGTTGCAGCCAGTGCTGCTCGTAGCCCTGTGGCACCGCCACCTACTATCAAAATATCGTGGTTGTTAATTCGTGTTTTCAACAGGTCGCTCCTTAAATCTGAAATACCTGACAGCTTTCCCTAAATTTTATAATATGGTAGTAATTGCTCACAGAGGTTTACCTTAAAATTTTAACTTTAAAGGTGATTATTATGGAATTGGAGAGAGCAGTAATTACTCTTGCTCGGGCTGCTGTAGAACGGTATCTGGATGAGCAGAAAAAAATCTCCCCACCCGCTGATCTGCCGGGCCGTTTGCTGACTGAGAGAGGAGGCGTTTTTGTTACTCTAAAAAAATCCGGTCAGTTGCGGGGTTGTGTCGGAACCTATCAGCCAACCTGTGATAATCTTGCCCGCGAAATCATTAAAAATGCAATTTCAGCCGCTTTTCGGGACCCGCGGTTTGCTCCCCTGGTTAGTTCGGAGCTGTCGGAGATCCTTTTTACTGTTTCTTTGCTGGGAAAACCTCAACCGGTTACTGATATCAATCAACTTGATCCGAAAAAATATGGAGTGATTGCTGAAAAGCATGGTCACAAAGGTCTGCTGTTACCTGATTTGGAAGGATTGAATACCGTGGAGCAGCAGCTGGCAGCGGTTCATCGGAAAGCCGCTCTTCCTGCGGATGAAAAGGACGTTAACTATCAACGGTTTACTGTGGAAAAATATTCGGAGCCGCTCAGTTAAGCAGAAACTCCCACTGTCTAACTAACCTTTATGAGGTTTAGGAGCTGGACTTTTTATTTTAAAAAAGGTATGATTTTTAGCTTTTTAATAGTAATCGCTGCCTGTTCAGGCGGTATAATGTAGAAAATATTATAAGGAGGTTTTCTTTTTGGAACTAATTGTGGAAAATCATAGCATGTACCCTCGGGTGGGTGAGACTGATTCTGAACTTCGCTTGCGCCGTGCACATCACCAGTTTGATCATGGCGAGATCACGCAGCAGGAGCTGGCCTCGATTGAGAATGATTATGTCGAGGAGCTTATTGCCGAACAACAGCAGGCCGGATTGGATATTGTAACGGATGGTATGATTCGCTGGTATGATCATATTTCCCATCTCAACC
>PWOD01000131.1 GCA_003557545.1 bacterium
GCTGCCACAACATCTCACCACTGGATATATCGTAGGCGACAACCGTGTTGTCATCACCACCTGAGAAAAGAATCCCGTTGGCATAGGTTACAGCATTTACACCAGCACTGTGTTCTGTATGTGACCAGATTTTTTCTTCCCCGACTTTACGCCAGCGAAAATAAAGATTGGCGCTGGAAAGATCTCCAATATCAAGTAGTTCGCCGATCAGATATGCTTCATCCCCGGTAATCTCATCTGAACCAACAGTTGATATAAAGGGAGACATTTGAGCATAACTTGCCCCTGCTGAAAATATCATGAGAACGATTAAAAAAGGCAGGATAACGCTCAAACTAAACTGCTTACTCAAAGGGTTTCATCCTCCCTTTGACCAAATAAAATGTGCAAATTATGAACTCCATAGATAGAACTTTGAGCCTACTCACCCGTCCACCAGAATTAAACTAATCCGCCAGCGTTTTTTTAATTCCTTCACCCGCACACATAAAATACTACATTAAACTGGTAAAATCAAGCTTTTTTATAGTTAAAAAACAGCTTTTTGAAGAACATAGATGATTTTAAATTGAACTGCTTATCAGAATACTGATTTATTAATTTATACCTCATTTTTTGATTATTAAACGAACCTATAAACTTTCTGGTCTAGTACAAAAAACTATCTTTTATGTCAGTTTTATTCCCTAACTAATGTGGGTTAGGATGATTTCACAACCCCTCTTCCTAAACTTTTAGGGAAACTATTTGACTACTTATATTATCGACATTATGACGAATAAAAAAACTGTAAGATTAGAAAATTTCACCGACCTGTACCTGGCATATATTCAGTTTAGATAGGTTTGGGCCCGGTTCTTTTTAATTAATCTGGAAAAATAGTTTTCTAAGTTAAGCTCTGTGCGACTGTTTGTCAGATAACTTTAAGGATAAGTCACCATTATTGAAGATCTGGTTAAATTAACTGTTCTAGGGGGAAAATTTTGGCCAGTCCTTTGGAAATCTGGCTTCTCAAACTGTCTCCACTCCAGAAACCACACCCCACTACAACCGTTTTATAACTAATAGCGACAAACCCACGTTCACAGTTCCTGACTTTACCTGGAACTATCTCTTTTCGCTCAAGCAGCGCTGTTAGTTCCCCGGGCGTAACCTCAATAATATTTCTGGTAATTGTTTTTCCCAATCTTTGTAAAAACCGATTTCCTGGTTTAAAGGAGTTAGTCGTTAACCGGGCCACTCTCAATCCAATTCCTTCGAATTTCCAGCCGGCTGGATAGCTAATATTGCGGGAAACTAAATATACAGATTTACCTTCTATCATAACCAAATAATTTTTCCAGCTTATAGGGTCCAGCCCAAAACGAAATTCAAGATAATCAATAAAATCTTGTGGTTTTTGACAGATTAGTTACTCACCGGCTTTCTAACCAGACCGAAGACCATTCCGCCACTATTCAGATGGTGAGGATAACAACGACAAATTCCTTCTAAGGTCGGATTAAATTGTTGATTATTCCAGCAGGTGACACCGTTATCCAGAGAGATTTTATCGAAACTATCAGAACTATTTATAGCTGCATTAAGTAGATTGTCAGTATCTATATTGCTTAAAATTGCATCAGTATTTTGCAATAGCCGGTCAATTATCGCTTCATTCTCTGCCGGGTTAAAGGTACAGGTAGAATAGATAAGCCGACCTCCCGGTTGAAGCAAACGATAAGCCTTGAATAACAGTTGGAACTGCCGTCCGGTTAATTTTTTTTCTTCGGCCGAAGACAGCTCCTGAGGAGTTTTATCAACATATCTTCGAGATCCTTCTCCACTGCAGGGAGCATCAACCAGAATTGCAGAAAATTTATTTTTTTCAGGAACCGATTGACCATCATAAGAGCTAATTAAAACATTTGTCGCAGCCAATCTCTGGATATTACTTTGCAGAGCCTGGCGTCTTACCGGCACCGGTTCATTGGCAATAATCAAACCATCAGAACCAACATATTCGGCTAAATATAGGGTTTTACCACCGGGTGCGGCACAGAGGTCAAGAACAGATTCGCCCGGTTTTACGTTGAGTGCCAGAACCGGGAGCAGGCTGGCCGGATCCTGAATATAATAATATCCAGCCCAGTGCAGAATCGTTTCTCCAGCCGAATGACGATCATCTGACCAGCAATAAAGATTGGGAAACAGGTCGGTTTTATTCACCGGCAGAGAATATCTAGTTACCAGTTCCTGGAAAGTTATATCGGTGGTTTTTAACCGGTTAATTCGTAAATATTGGGGAGCAGGCTGCTGAATTATTTCACAAAAAAGCTGCCAGTCACCAATAATTTCTTGATATTTTTGAAAAACTTTTATCAAACAACAACTCCTTTTATACTATCAACAACGGTGGACCGGACAGCGGAGATAGATCACTTAAATGGTACTTTTCAGAAACTAATAGCTTAACAGTAAAACAAACAATCAACCAGAAGTTAGTTGCTCTTCACAGGGCTCTTTTCCAACTTCCGGCGGTCAAACAGGGGTTTTTGTCAAGGGCCCGATAATATAAATTGTACAATTAGCTGCTATTAAACAACTTGCATTCAACTTTTAATTATTAACCGGATAATTTTAAAAAATTATCCCTCAGATTATTCCTGATCAAATCAAAAATTTCTGGTTATATTCCCCGATAATCTTGATTTTAAGCTGATAATTTTTAATAATTTATTCTAACCTGTTGCATGGTAAATTTTAAACAGCTCAGGAGTGTTTTATAGTTATGCAGTTAACAGAGAGCTTGATTCGTGAAAATTTTGATTTGATCCCCGAACTATTCGATCTTTTTAAGCAGGCTCCCCGGGTAAGCTTGGCCTGTTCAATTGAGGATCTTTACAACAGCTGTCTTCCTCCGGACGAAGATGGCTGGTTTGACGTCTCCTATGAAGTTGATGGTAAATCCGTTGTAGAAGCCCAGGTTTGTCGGGTTAAGAATGGAATAGCCGCCAACTATACTGAACCCTACATGAGACGGCGCGATCCTGAATGTATGTATATTGGTGATCAGCTACCGACTGATAAAAAACGTTATGAAGAATACTGGGAAGAGGATTTTGATCAGCTACGACAGGATAGTTTCAACTGGCTGGCTCAACAGAAATTATTGGTTTTTCCATTTATGGCCGGAGATTCCCGGTGTGGCATACCATCACTTGCTGTTGCTCCGGATAATGCCGGTTTTTTCGCCTTCGGACTGGGCCTACTACAGGGTATGGTAGATATCAGGGAATTTGCCGGAAAATTTTCTCCCCGCACTTACCTGTTTGTAGCCCCGCCATACCGGCACACCCATTTTTCTGGGAAACAGGTTGTAGTTCATAATCGAACTGAAAAAAATCATGAAATCTTTAGCTATAATCTCTATCCGGGACCCAGTGCTAAAAAAGGTGTTTATGGTGCTTTGCTCCACTTTGGTGAGATAGAGGGCTGGGTTACCACCCATGCTTCCGTAGTTAGAACCCGTACACCCTACAACAACAAAATAACCATTATGCATGAAGGGGCCAGCGGGGGTGGAAAAAGTGAAATAAACGAGCATCTACACCGTGCAGTTGACGGGTCGATTGAACTCGGTCGTAACATTGTTACCGGGAAAAAACATAATCTGGTACTTCCAAGGACCAATCAGTTGATGCCCGTAGCTGACGATATGGTTCTCTGCCACCCAGATATTCAAAAAGCCAATGGAAAGTTAGGAGTGCTGGATGCCGAAGCGGGCTGGTTTATAAGAGTTGACCATATAGATAGTTATGGAACTGATCCTGATATTGAGGCCCGGGCAGTTCATCCCGAGTTACCCCTGTTATTCTTAAACATTGATGCCCATCCAAACAGCACAGCTTTACTCTGGGAACATATTGAGGATGAACCCGGAAAAAGTTGTCCTAATCCAAGATTTATTTTGCCCCGCCAGATTGTCCCTGAAATTATTGATCAACCGCTCCAGGTGGATGTTAGAAGTTTTGGAGTCCGCACTCCTCCCTGTACTGCAGAAAATCCAAGTTATGGGATTTTAGGGATGTTTCACCTGCTACCTCCGGCTCTCGCCTGGATCTGGCGATTAGTTTCTCCACGTGGCTATGCTAATCCCAGCATTGTTGATACCGACGGTATCAGTGCTGAGGGTGTAGGCTCTTACTGGCCCTTTGCTACTGGTAAGATGGTTCCCCAGGCCAATCTCCTGCTGGAACAGTTCATGACTACTCCGGAAGTTCTTAATCTGCTCTGTCCGGTCAAACATATCGGTGCGTGGGAGGTTGGTTTTATGGCCGAATGGATTATGCGGGAGTATATTCCCCGGCGTGGTGGAAAACTTGAACGGGAAGAACTTCGCGAAGCTCGCTCCAGTCTACTCGGTTATTCTCTTCGGGAGCTAGTTGTGGAAGGGATTCAGATCGATTACAAACTGCTCAACGTTGAAAACCAGCCGGAAGTTGGAATTGAGGCTTATGACACGGGCGCAGCAATTCTTGAACAGTTCTTTGCTCAGCAGCTAAAACAGTTTTTGACAGACGATTTAAATCAAACGGGCCGGAAAATAATCGAATGTTTTCTGGATGGTGGAACTGTCGAGGACTATGAACAGTTGATCCCCTGTTCCAATCTAGGAAACTCCTGACCCCGAACTTTGGGATTTAAATCCTCGAAAAAGATCGATTATGAAACCGATAAGTGTCATAAAGTGACTTGATTGTTTTTATGATATGGTATTCTTCAAAATGGTGGGATCGGATACCGCTATAGAACCGGGTAACCTTATCTGAGTAAACCGATGAGTTAATAAATTGATAAGCTGACCGGTGTTCTATAAACAGATCAACAAACTCTGCACCGATCTATAAATTGATCGGCGATTTTTTCACGGAGGAGCCCGGTTCATGACTCCTCCGGTTTAGGACCCTGAACAGTAAATCTAATATAAAAAAGCCAACAAAGAGTCTACGAACCTTTCATTCGCTAGCTCGCTGAGGAGAAGCCTATTCCTCGTCAGAGTATTCCTTCTCGTCCTCCTCTTTCGACTCTTCTTCCTCTTCTTCGCAGGAAACAACCTCGATTATACCCTCCATACCCTCACGCTGATGATCGCCAATGCTGCAGTGAAAACTAAGTGTAGTTGGCTCATCCGGGGCTGTAAATTCCATCGAAGCAGTATCACCGGGATCGACTGCAGAGATTTTACCAATATCTTCAATTACGAGATCATGTACTACCTCGCCAGCGTTGACCAGGGTCAACTTAACTGTATCACCGGGATTAACAGTTAATTCTGCCGGGTCAAATTGATAGTCTGTTGCAACGACCTCAAGAGTTACCAGATCAGTCTCTTTGACCTCTTCAACCTCCTCTTCAACTTCCGCATCCCCGTTCTCGTGTGAACCGCCATATACTGCGGGCGTTCCACCAACCAATAGACCCAGGGCCAGCAGGCCAACCAAAACTCCCATTAAGATAGACAAACGAAACTGCATAACTATCACTCCCTACAAAGATATTAGGATCCCACAAACAAGCCTGTTACTTCTTCTATACTGGCCCACAGTGATAGGCAAAATCGATTAACTACTGAACTTGTTAATTTTACTCATCCCCAGGATTGCCCGAGTAATCCTGTCTTACCATAATTATTTAACAACTGATCAAATATCAGTATATAAAGATCTTTGTTAATCCACAAGCAAAACGAATGGTTGTAAAGATTGAGAGAATTAATCCTGCAGGCAAAATATGGTTGATGATTGAGTTTAGATTATATCAGTTGTGAAATCATCGATTAAATTATCTGACAGTAAGTTTGATTCACAAAATATGTCGGAGACGGAATGAACCCCCGGGATTTTCTGCTATTGGCCGGTTGAGTCGTGCAAGCCGCCTCCGGACACAGCCGGCACACTGGCTGGCTTTTTCATCAACACAGGGTTTTCCGGGATATAGCTGGTAATCCTTACGATAGCTTTTTGGGGTTAAATTCGGCATGAAAACGTTGCCGCCTCGCTGTAATACAAGATCCCGCCCGTGAGGGTCAATTGCGTCAAATGCGGTGGTCGCCGGGATATGTGCTAGCGGATTCAAAATTCGTAAAATTGCGAGAGTATTATAATAGGTCGATTTATTTAAAAGAAGTGATGGGCGACCTGACAGCGGCGTCTGTGGGGCTCTTAAAAATGGTCCGCACCCGATCATATCGAGAGATAGAGCGCTGGTAAGGAGAATATCATCAGCAAGGGTTGAGGGGCTGGAACCCGGCAAACCTATCAAAAAACCACTTCCTGTCTGCAGACCTGCCGCACGAATATCCAGCAGTGCCTGCAGCCGTTCTTCCAGCGTAATATCCGGGTGGAGACTATTAAATAATTTTTGATCTGAACTTTCGAACCTTAACAAGTAACGATCGCAACCGGCGTCGGCAAACTGTCGATAAACCGCCGCCGGATAGACTCCACAGGAGAGGGTAATCGCCAGATCTGTTGTTTGTTTTATCCGGGTTATCAGTCGACAGATACTATCAGGAGAATATGGTGCTGGTTCTCCTGACTGTAAAACTACGGTTCGATAGCCATATTCTCGAGCTTGCAAGCTTAATTTATAAACCTGCTCTAGCGGAATCTTGTACCGTTTAACGGTATGATTATCAGCTCTAATTCCACAATAAAAACAGTTTTGGCCGCAATAGTTGGAAAACTCAATTATCCCCCGGAGATGGACCTCATCTCCCAGATGCCGGTGGCAGATTCGGGCCGCCAGCCTGTATAGAGATTCTGAGTCGATCTCATTACGGTTTAAAATAGAAACAATCTTCGATTTTATCCGAGCGGAATATTTATTTTTGAGTTTATCTAATTCTTTACTGATTGTTGACATAATCAGATTCGGGCTCCCTTGAGAAATTATCGAAAAAATTGCTCTTTTCGATCAGAACAACTCATCTAAAAGTGCTGGCTCAATTTTAAAGATGAGATTCGCGGTCTGGAGTTGTAAATCCAGGATTTTTTCAAGATAATCGAGATATTCAACAGCAAACCCACGTTGTAGTTCACGGGGGAAATTAACCGGTTCTATCTGCTCGGGGGGAAGTTTCAAAAGTTTAACCGTTTCCTGTCGATCCTCAGAAGTTTCAAGGGCAAGAATTTGCTGTTTGAAATTATCCACATAGGGAAAAAGGTTTTTTGCCCTTTCTATAAGTAGTTGCAGTTTGAATTTTCTATGTGGGGGGATCTTCAAATCAGCTATCCGGCTGAGAAAGCTTTCTAATTGAGCGGCGGTCAGGGCTCCGGCTAAATTTTCAACAGTTAATTTTACGGGTAGTTTAACTGTTTTAGTTTTTAATAGGGTTAGATTGCGCCGCCGGGCTTCTGGCGGGCTTAGCCACAACTGATGATCTCTTTTAACCCAAAAACTTTGGACGTTACATTCCTTTAGCTTGACAACTGTTTTATCATTTAGCTCACGAGTTAAGGAGATAATTTTTTTCCCGGACTGTTTAATATCACGGTAAAAACTATCTCGATGGTGATCGACTGTATTAACCGTCACCTTTTTACATAGTTGCAGTTCAACGCAGACAATTTTCATTTTATTCTCCGTCAACAGGATCAGTAAAATCCATTCCACGAGGCTGGCTTAATTACTCTGAAGTTCAGTTAACCACAGCGGTCTAACACTTAAAAAAATTATCAGATGATTGCTCAATCTCAATCCAATTTAATGACAGTTTATTCTAACAAATTCCAGAAAAATCCGGTTAAAAAAATGGAGCTCATCTATCTCCTTATCCACCTGCTGAAAAACGGTGAAAAAAGCTGAAGTTAGCTACGATTGCCAAATTAATCTGTTAATATTAAACGGTGAAAATGCAGTAAAAGCAGAATGGCTGAGAGTTATTAAGTTATTTTCAGCAGTTTTTTGCCAGAAAATCAATTGAAATATTCGGCACTTTAAAACTGTTAAAAGTTTTGAACCCCTTATTCTAGTTGAAATACCATATTTTTAGTTATATTCTAATAATGGGCACTGGCGGATAGATCGATAAAATAAAGTCTGGAGGGAAGATAATGAATCGAACTGGAGCCTGTCAGCGGTCAGAAGAAGAATGGCGGCAAGTACTGTCGTAGGAAGAATTTGAAGTTTTGATAAAGGGGGAAACTGAGGAACCTTATACCGGCGAATACTGTCATTTTAATGAGGATGGTATCTATCTTTGTGCCGGTTGTGGTAATCAGCTGTTTTCCTCTGAAGATAAATTTGATCCCGGTTCAGGCTGGCCAAGTTTTCATCAGACAATTGATCCTGGAAGGATTGAGCAAAAAGATGAAAAAACAGATGAGGATTCAAAAATTGAGGTTGTGTGTGCTAACTGTCACGGTCATCTGGGACATCTTTTTGGTGAAGGAGCAAGCCCGGAAGATAGACGTTACTGTATTAATTCAGCAGCCCTAAAATTTCAACCAGTATAACTGCCGTGTCAATCGGCCATCCAACTGTTTCAGTCCTCCGCAAGACTATCAAAATACCCTTTTATATGGACTATTGGAGTCCCTTTGTCACCGCTTCCACTGACCAGATCTGACAGGCTTCCCAACAGATCGGTGAGCTGTCTGGGAGTTGTTCCCTGGGCCTCTTCAGAGCCTACAAGATCGTGCTGTTTCTTACCGATTTTACCCCGTATTTCATCCATCAGCTTATCGCCCTTGAGATCAGCATACTGGTGATCGGCCAGGTATTTAATTTTAATCTCATTCGGTGTACCTTCCAATCCCGCGCTATATCCCGGAGAAACGGTTGGATCTGCCAGTTCCCAGATGCCACCAACCGGATCTTTGAAAGCACCGTCGGCAAAGACCATTACCTGAATCTTTGTCCCCGAACGCTGTTCAATTGCTTTTTGAAGATCGACAACAAATTTATCACAATCCCGGGGAAACAGTTTGAGAGTCTCCGGACCGGCTTTATTAGACCCCAGAAGTCCGTATTCAGGATTATAGCCCTGAACTTCCGCTTTTTTTTCAGTGCAGAGATCATCCAAACCAAAAACTGTTCGAGCCCCGGCAGTTTTTAACCGCCGCTTAGTTTTGTGTCTGGTATGAATATCTGCTACCAGAACATCTTCTGTATAGTTAAGAATCGTGCAGGGATCGTTTGAAAAAACTATTTCCAGCTCACAATCCCCGGCCATTTCCCGGTAAAGATCAACATAGTTTATTCCGGTAAATGGGTGACGATAATCAGAAAAATGTTGTCTGTACTCCTCCTCTGAAAAACTGTCAGAATGAGGATTAATCTCTAGATCAAGAAGTTTTTCAGAGGGTAAGATAGGATTGCCAACCTCGTCATCTGGATAATTTAACTGGAGATAAATCTTTTTGCCAGCCCGGGCGATTCCTTTCAAAATCAACGAAAACCGGTTACGGCTCAGTATCGGAAAAACAACCCCCAGGGGACCTGGAAATTTGGCTTTGATTTCATGGGCCACATCATCGAGTTTAACATAATTTCCCCGGGCCCTCGCAACTAAAGATTCCGTAATGCTGAGAACATCAGTCCTCTCCAGTTGGAAATTGTCCTCTGTTTGAGCTTTTTCTAATGATTCCACAATGATCTTTATCAGATTATCTCCCTGTTTGATAATTGGGGTTCTAATTCCCCGGACATGGGTGCCTGTGGAGCGCATGGTAATCCTCCTGTAAAAAAGTGACAGATGCCTCTTAGTCGATAATTAATATTTATTAATATGAAAAGTTTTGACATCAGGAAGCTTTATAATCTCTTCCTGTAACTGATTAAACAGGTACTTAGGACCGGTCGAATCATAACAGACTGTTAAGGTATTATCAGAGTTAGAACGGTCAAGCTGGGTTCGTTTAGCCCGCACGCCAACCTGGTTGATAATTGTTTCCAGACGTTCCAACAGATCAATATCATCTTTAACCTTCAGGTTGAACCAGTAGCCCGACTGATGCATTAATTTATTTTCAAGATAATTAAGCGGAACTAAAACTAGCAGAACAAAGAAGGTTGTTAAAGTTGCCCAGAAATCCAACCCGAGCCCAATAGCAGTTCCAATCGCAGCAACTACCCATAAAGTAGCAGCCGTGGTCAATCCCTGGACATTACCCCGCGATTGAATAATTGTGCCAGCCCCTAAAAATCCTATTCCTGACACTATCTGTGAAGCAATTCGTGCCTGATCAGCCTGAACTATTATATCGAAAATTTCTCCGGTAAAATGAGTTGAAATAACGGTGAAAAGCATTGCTCCTACGCAGATTAAAATATTAGTCCGTAGTCCGGCCGGTTTGTCAGAAAGTTCTCTTTCTAACCCAATAAGTCCGCCCAACAGGGCCGCAAGTAATATTTGTAAAGAAAAACCAACTGCTTCATGTGTCATAACAACTGACAATATCTCAAACATTTAAATCACCTAATAAAAATCAAGAATCAGAAGGGTCAGAGGATTATAACAGCTGAAGCTTAAACAATAAATCGATGTTTTATAAATTAAACTGAAAAAATTATTGACAAATTTTTAAATTAAGTTAGGATTTAGAATAGTTCTAAACTTAACCTTTAACCCTTTTTATATAAAAAATTTTGTGTAATTAAATTCTATGTTAGGAGTGGTAATGATGGAAGATACAAAAATGCCTTTGATCGGGGATAAGTTCCCAGAGATGGTTGTTAACACTACGCAGGGGGAAATCAATCTACCGGATGATTACAGTGGTAAATGGTTTATTCTGTTCAGCCATCCTGCTGACTTCACTCCGGTATGTACAACTGAGTTTGTTGCTTTTCAGCAGCGGTATGATCAGTTTAGAGAGCTGAATACTGAACTTATCGGACTCAGTATAGATCAGGTATTCAGCCATCTCAAGTGGGAAGAATGGATTAAAGATAATATGGGAGAAGAGATCGAGTTTCCAATTATTGCCGACGGTACCGGTGATGTTGGAAAACAGCTGGGTTTGCTCCACACAGCCAGTTCCACTGCAACTGTTCGGGCTGTATTTATTGTTGATCCAGAAGCGACCATCCGAGCAATCCTCTACTATCCGGCTGAGTTGGGAAGAAATATGGATGAAATTCTCCGGATGGTCAAAGGATTTCAGGTGGCCCAGAAAGAGGGAGTTGCCATGCCTGCTAACTGGCCCAACAATGAGCTGATCGGAGACAGTCTGATTATACCTCCGGCATCCACAGCCGAGCAGATTGCTGAACGTCAGGGACAGGTTGACCGGGGTGAAATTAAAAGTTACGACTGGTGGCTCTGCTACCGGGAACAATAAAGATTAATCCGGACCGGAAAATTAGTCCGGTCCGGATTATTTTTTTTCAGTCTGGCAACTTAACCTTATTATTTTAGAGACTCCAAAATCTCGATTATTTCTGCAGTTTGTGGTACTCTACCCTGGCTCTTCACCTCCCCATCAACAACCAGTGCTGGTGGAGTCATAATCCCATATCCCACGATCTCATTCAGCTCTTTCACCTTTATCAGATTATATTCAAGCTCAAGTTTATCAGCTGCGGTAATTGTATTTTCCGCCAGCCGCCGACAGTTAGCACAACCGCTGCCAAGAATTTCCAGTTTTAACATTTTAATCACCTCTGTACTAGATTTTTCTTCAGTTCTTCTAGCAAACTATTTTTGGGTAAATTTATAATTAAACTATCAATCCATAAAAATATCCGGCCATACTTGAACTCAGTACTACTAAACAGAAATAAACAGCTGTTTTACGAGTACCGATAACTGAATATATGACCAATAAATTTGGTAATGATACGGCCGGTCCCGCCAGCAGAAGACTCAACGCCGGCCCCTTTCCCATTCCAGCCTCAATCAACCCCTCCAGAATAGGAACTTCAGTTAATGTTGCGAAATACATTAAGGCACCGGACAGAGCGGAAAAAAAATTAGCTGTCCAGCTATTACCTCCCAGCAGATTTTGCACCCATTCTGCCGGAATTATTCCCCCCTCTTCACCGGGCATACCAAAGAAAAATCCAGCAATTAAAACACCGGCCAGTAATAGCGGTAAGATCTGTCGGGCAAAATTCCAGCTTTCTTCAAACCATCTGGTTCCATCAGGTCCCTCGGTTAAACAGATCACTGAAAAACAAACAATCCCCAGTCCAAAAGGAATTTCAGGTACCTCGGGGAAAACTATCGCCAGCGCCATTATCCCCAGAGCCAGCAGCGTTAACTTCCATTTGGTAAAGTTAAATAATCGAACCAGCATTACAGCTAACCCCAGGGCAAAACTGGCAGCCAGCCACCAGCGATAGCCATAAATAGCCGCCAGAACAGCTGTTTCACCCGGTTCAGCCAGCGTAGCTGTAATTAAAATCCCCAGCATAAAAAAGAAATATAAGCCAGTTTCAAACAGCGAACGATCTTGCTCTTCCTCGGATAGATTGAAGCCGGTTGATGAGGAGGCTGTTTCATGTCTGAATATCAGATGCATAATTAGTCCTATAATGATCCCCAGAAAGATTGCTCCGATCGCCCTGGCTAACCCAAGTTCCCAACCCAGGACCCGGGCGGTAAGCACAATGGCCAGTAGATTTATTGCCGGGCCAGAATAGAGGAAAGCAGTGGCCGGACCCAGACCCGCCCCCATCTTATAGATGCCGGCAAAAAGTGGCAGAATAGTACAGGAACAGACAGCGATAACTGTACCGGAAACAGAGGCCACCGCATATGAAACCAGTTTTTGGGCTTCAGCGCCAAGATATTTAATAATCGCCTGCTGGCTGAGAAAAACGGCCATTGCCCCCGCAATAAAAAAGGTCGGTATAAGACATAAAACCAGATGTTCACGGGCATACCAGCGGGCTAGTTCAAGGGCCGATATTATGGCTGAAACAAACCTGCTACTTTCCAGGGGTAGATGATAAAAAATCAAAAAAACAGCAATGAATAGAGAGGCAATTTTAGCCTGTTTTTTTAGTTTCATAACGAGCCCCTGGTATTATTCAATTTCTAACTATTACTCATTGAGCCTGTAAGTTGAGCGGCGAAGCAAAATAGCTGCGAGTAGCCAGTGATAGTCGGACAAGCAAAAGCATTATCGGTACTTCAATAAGCACACCAACAACCGCCGCCAGTGCCGCCGGGGAACCGGCACCAAACAACATGATAGCCACGGCTAAAGCCACTTCAAAATGATTGGAAGCTCCGATCATTGCCGCGGGAGCCGCATCTTGATAAACAATACCCAACAGTTTTGCAGCAAAATAAGCTATAAAAAAGATCGACAGCGTCTGTAGCAACAGAGGGATAGCTATCATAAAAATATTTAACGGTAACCGAACTATTTCTTCGGCTTCTAAAGTAAAAATAAAAGTCAGGGTAAGAAGCAGAGCAACTGTCGAGACGTTGTCTAATTTAGGCAAAAAAACTTTTTTAAACCAGCCTTCCCCTCGATATTTAATCAATAGCTGACGGGTCAGATAACCTGTAACAAGTGGCAACCCAATATAAATTCCCACCGAAAAAGCCAGATAGCCCAGGGGAATTGCCTCCCCTACGCCAGCCGTCATTTCAACCACGCGCGGAACACCGACAACTCCCAGCAATAGTATTCCGAGAGGCGCATAGAGAAACAGCATACTCAGTGAATTTATTGCGACCATGATTAATGTATAACCCATGTTACCTTCTGCCAGGTAACTCCAGACTAAAACCATTGCGGTGCAGGGGGCGATCCCCAGTAAAATCATTCCGGCCATATAACCGTAGGCAACCTCTGTTTCCAACCACGGCCCCCACAGATGACGCATAAACAGCCAGGCCCAGAACGCCATAGTAAAGGGTTTGATTGCCCAATTAACCACCAGAGTTAAAAGTACCGGCCGGGGACGTTTGGTGGCATTAACTATTTCGCTAAATTTAATCTGAACCATTATTGGATAGATCATAAAGAACAGCAAAATGGCAATCGGTAGGTTAACGTCACGAATCTCATAATCGATAGCATCTGCAAATTGAGGAAAACCCAGGCCGATCAGAGTCCCGGTAAGAATGCAAAGAATAACCCAAACGGTCAAATAGCGTTCAAAAAAACTTAACTCGCGAATGGTTTCAGATGAATTTTCCTGGTTATCCATCAGATCTAAATCCCTCCAACGGCAATCTCATAAAATTCTTTTTATATAAAAAAAGTTTTATATGAGTATAATCCTCTGGGGGGTGGACTGTCAAGTGAAATTTTCAGTTTTATTTTAGTTATTAAAAGTTTACATGAATTAGGAGTATCATAACTGTCTAATCAACTTTATGATGGATTCTTCCCCGTCGCTGCTGGGGAGGCTGGGGAGAACGATTAAAATAATCGATCAATTTCTCCCGCTGTTCAGCTGTGAGAGCCTCGCTTAGATCAGTAAGATGTTGTGCGAGAAGTTCTGACTGTTGTTCACGCAGCCGTCCTAACTTCTGCTGTTTAATTTGAAATTTTTCCTGGTTTTCTGGATCGGCCAGAAGAAGCTGAATTTTTTCACTACGAAGTTGTTGGGTTTGCCTGTGGAGCTCTCTGAACTCCCGGGTAAAAAGCCGTAACTCCGATTGTAACTCTTCCCATTGCTGACCGCCCATATTGAGTCGTTGTTGAAAAAAATCTCCATGACCATTTCTGGATTCCCAACTCCCCCTTTGAGATGGACTATAAGATAAAAAAATCACTATCAGTCCACCAATAAAAGCGATATTTAACCCGATAGAAAAATAAATCAAGACAGTTCTTAAACGTTCTGACATAGTTACTCATTCCCCTCCTGATAATAATCAAATAGCTCACCATAAACCCCTTCTAAAAGCGGATCGGCATCAGCCATCAATTCAGTCACATAACTTTCTTGAGCATTAGCCGCAGAATAAAAAATCTCCTCTTGAAAAATTCCAACGAATTGATTTGAAACGCTAATGCCGACCAGTAGACCAATCAATAGACTTGCAGCCGCAGCCAGTGGAAACCGCTCAGTAAACCGATCAACCAATTTAACCTGGTTGACCTTACTTATTGTTTTTGAGGAAAAATCGGTTGGAATAGAAGGTACTGGA
>PWOD01000024.1 GCA_003557545.1 bacterium
CATATATCCCACCAAACCGCCAAGTCGGTTGTTGCCTTCCACCTTGCCGGTGGCATAGGAGTTGGATATCTCTTCGTCAGGATTACGCAGACAACCCACCAGACCGCCGACATGCTGAACGCCCTTGACGTCACCGGTGGCATGAGAGTTGTAGATGGAATGATAACTGCGGCCAACCAATCCACCCATGAAGGTTGTTCCATCCCGGACCTCGGCGTCAGAGCTGGAATCCTCGATCAACCCGTAGTTACGGCCGACCACCCCACCCTGGTAACTACGCCGGCCACGGACGGCACCGCTGCTGTGCACCCCGCGGATAACAGTGTTTCTATTGGTATCGGTCCGACCAACAATACCTCCGAAGTCATCATAACGGCCATCAAGTTCGACAACAGCCGTACAGTTAATCACCGAACCATTGTCATACAGATAACCAACAATTCCTCCTATCTCAAAATCACCGATCACAGTTCCGACAAAGCGACTCTCCTCAATCTCACCATAGTTACGGCCGGCAATTCCTCCGTGTCGCCGGGTAAATTCACTACCAATATCACCACGAACTTCGCTGTTGTAGATACGTCCATAGTTATAGGCGGCAATCCCGCCAACATCATCGTTACCATAAATATAAACGTGATCGAAGGTTATATTTGCCACTTCACCCTCATTCTGCAGACGGTAGAACAGACCCTGATTATTGCTGGTGCGATCAATCCGCAAACCGCTGAGGGTATGGCCCTGGCCGTCCAGCCGACCTCTGAAGTTGTCGATCGGGTTCCAGCCGGCACCGACAAAACCAACCCGGTTGGTATAACCTGCAGCCGCCTGATCAAAACTCCGGATCACCTGATAATGAGCCGTCAAATTGTTACGCATCAGGTGAAGATGTTCCCAGTTGGCAATCTGATAGGGATATGTTTCACTACCGTCACCACCGGCAAATTGAGTGGCAGTATAGACCGCGGTCACCTCGACATCTTCAGTAATAAACAGCTCGGTAGTCGTGTCCGAACCGGAAGCTGCACCGCCCCACTCAACAAAGCGGTAGTAATCTTCATTTTCAAAATCCTGGTGCTGGTAGATAGCCTCCAGCGTGGTAATCTCGCCGGCCGTTACACCGGTAGGAGCAACATAAGTCTCACCGTTTACCAGGGCAGTGCCAGCACCGACAAAATTAATCGTTAATCTAAATCTGTCGTCAAAAAAGGCGACGATCTCTTTGTCAGAATCAACATATAGATGGGCAATCTCATCACTGTCACTAAAGTCACCCTGCCAGCCCCAGAATCTCCAGTAATCACCGGTGGTCGGGTCGGTAATTGCACCGGCTTCCAGGGTCAATGTTTCCCCGGAGGTTACTGACAGACTCTCGGTATAGGTGTCACCGTCAACCCAGACCACACCCTGACCCTCGATATCGATGGAAACCTCGTAGATATCACGGCTGAAGATGGCCTGGATATTCTTATGGGAATCCATATAGACAGTTTCAGTCGGGCTGGTTCCGGCCAGATCAGCGGACCAGCGATCAAAATGCCAGAGATTAGAGGCCAGGGCGGTCAGCTCAACTGTATCCCCGGCGGGAAGCCGCAGCTGATCAACAAAAGTTTCACCATTAACAAGTACCGCTCCATCACCGATTGTTGATATGTCCAGCGTAAAGGTATCTTCAAAGGTAGCAGTTACCTGCTTGTTGCCGTCAATAAACAGATCTGCCACGGCATCCTCGCCGAGCAGATCACCGCTCCACTCCTTAAAGCCCCACATGTCGGCGCCAACTGCCTGCAGCTCGACCATATGGGAGGGATAGACCGGAACCGGTTCCGTATAAAGTTGACCGTCCACATAAACCTCACCCTCACCAACGATATCAACCTCAAGACGGTAAACCGGAATTAGCCAGTTACCTTCGCCCGCCACATGGAAGGGCAGACTATCATTTTGATTGTCAAACTGGCCCTCAATATCCCAGCCAGCATCAAGATAAGTATTAATATCCTGCATCTGCGGTTCAAACTGTCCAACTCCACCGGCACTATCGGTCAACCCGGAACTATCAATGTCCCAGAAACTTCCCGACACGGTTCCGGCGATATTATGACCGATCAATCCACCTTCAGCCTGGTTTCCTGAAACCTGAGCGGTAGAGAAGGAGCGAGCCACTTCACCGCTACCCAGCCGACCAACCAGTCCACCAACTTCAGAATCACCGCTGACGGAACCACGCAGATAAACATCTTGAATACGGCCGTTGAGATAGCCCGCCAGACCACCAGTCCAGTCACCCCCGGAAATCTGCAGAGACTTAACACCGAGGCTATGAATTAAGCCGGTATCGGCCACCTGACCGAAGATACCGACAGCAGACTCCAGCGGCCGGTTAATCGTCAGATCCTCAATAATATAACCATTACCGTCAAACTGTCCGGCAAACGGGGTCAACTCATCCCCGATCGGGGACCAGCCAGCGCCACCATCAGCCGAGGAGGAGGCTCTTTCCTGGTAATTAAAGGTACTGCTATTCAGATCATTTAAGAGAATAAAATATCTGTCACTGTAATGACGGACATTGTTGAGATGATCCCAGTTGGCGATCTTATAGGGAGCTTCCTCTGTGCCGAAACCACCGGCAAAATGATCAGGCTCAAAGGTGGCTTTGATCGAGGTATCCGCCGCAACGAAGAGCGTCTGTTGTTCCTCATCACCGGTGAGAGCGCCCTCCCACTCTGTAAAGAACCAGTAATCAGCCGGAACTGCTTCAATTATGGCAGTTTCACCCGGGTTAACCACGGCAAATCCGCCGGTAACCTGCTGCTGATTGACATAAACGTCCCCTTCGCCCTCAATCTCAACAGTCAATATAGTGCTTTTCACCCAGGCCGGTGAATCACCGGTGGGCACCGGATAACCGTCATTCATCACGTCACCGGTACCGACCATGTTCCAGCCGGCATCGAGGTAGGTCTGAATCGATAACATCTCGAGACCGGTTTTAGGCTCGCCACCGTCACTTGTCGATTGACCGGTAGCATCTTCATCCCAGAAACTATTGATTACCGGAGTATTAATCGAAGGATTCAGGATTCCGGCAGTAAACCCGGCGCTATCGACCGAACCAGCCGCATAGGACTCTTCAATCATTCCATCTTCTGCATAGCCGACAAGACCGGCAACAAAATTATCACCGGAAGTTTGTGCTCGGGAGAAGCTGCGGAAAACCTCACCGCCATCTAAAAATCCAACCAATCCACCGACGGCCTGATTGGCATGGATATGCCCGAGTGAATAGGAATAATTAATCGCGCCACCATTATTCCACCCGACCAGACCTCCAGCAATCTGTCCGGTAGAGCTCACCTGCACATCGGCAGAAGAAAGATATATGGAGCCAAAGTTTACACCGGCCAGTCCACCGATATGATCATCAACAATAGAGGCCTCACCATGGACAGTAACATTATTTAGTTCTCCCCGGTTTTCTCCGACCAGAATACCAACATTTCTCTGACCGGTCACCTGGGCATCAAGCAGTTCAACATTCTTAATCAGACTGGCGGAGAAGGTCTGCTCAAACAGCCCCACATTCTCCGAGCCGGGCCGATCGATATAAAGATCGGAAATAGTGTGTCCCTGGCCGTCTAACTGACCCGGGAAGGGAACTCCAGCCTCGCCGATCGGATCCCATCCAGCCCCAGCATCCGCCGTGGGCCCGGCCAGTTCCTGATAACCGAAGGAGGTCTCATCAAGATCATCGACCAGCACGAAGTAGGCACCCATAAAATCACGAATATTATTTAGATGGAACCAGGAGGCGATTTCAAAAGGATCGGCGACCGAACCACTACCACCGGCAAATAAATCCTGAGCAAACAGCGCTGTAACCAGTTTATCATCATCAATATAAAGCTGCTGTTCAAGCTCGTTCCCCGATAACTCGCCACCCCATTCTATGAAATCCCAGAACTGATCGGGCTGGGCAGTTAAGGTAACTGTCTCGCCGACATCGACCGGGATATAATCTACAATAGTCTCACCATCGACCAGAACAGAACCTGCACCTTCAATCTCAGCCAGGACAACCGCCGGTTTCAACCAGACCGGATTTTCCAGATCAGACAGATAGGGATAGCCCTGGTTTTCATCGTGAGCGGTAAACTCAATCTGCCAGCCGGCATTCAGATAATTTTCTCTGCGGCGCATTTGAGTGGCGGACAGACCGTCGCCTCCCTGGCTGGTCGGCTGATCACTGCTGTCAATATTCCAAAAAGAACCCAGGATCTGGGCGCCACCGGTATTATTTCCGGCAAACCCACCACCGGAACCAGTATACTCTACATGGCCGATCGAAAAACTGCGATGAATTTCGCCAGCATCACGATTACGACCGATAAATCCTCCGACATCCTGCCCCCCGTGAACAGAGCTGCTGGAGTGAGAATTCTCAATCAAGCTTTGATGATTCTCACCAACAAGGCCACCTACCTGCCGTTCACCCTGCACATGGCCGCTGGAGTAAGAGCGGCGAATTTCTGCGGTATAGCCACCATCAGCGTAGTTGTCCCCGGACAGCCCCCCTACCATTTCAACCCCGGTAACATCACCCGAAGCCCGGGAGGCGACAATCGTCCCACCCCAGTTCCAACCGACCAGGCCACCAACATAGTCTTCACCTGTAACCGACCCGGAAGCGGAAGAATTCCTGATTGATCCATCATACCAGAGACCACCAACCAGACCCCCATGACCATAAGGCCACTCATAATCCCCGGCATAGCCGACATCAGCGGATGCAGAGGAATGATGGATTTCACCATAGTAGCTCTTACCAACCAGTCCACCAACATCAAATCCACCGCTCGATTGACCGCTGGCATAGACATTTTCAACCGTTCCATAATAGTTATAGCCAAGCAGCGGACCGACATATCCATAACCGGTTACGTCGACATCCAGCAGCTGCAGATTGAGCAGTCGACTGGCAGTATCGGCGTGCCCGAACAGCCCCACGTAACTCTGTTTCGGTCGATCGATAAACAGCCCTTCAATCGAATAATCCTGACCATCAAACTGACCGCTAAACGGAACGGTCTCAGAGCCAAGCGGCAGCCAGCCGGAGTCCGACCGGGCCGAGGGAGCGGCCAGCTCATAATATCCAGAACTAGTTTCATCCAGCCGGTTAATCAGCTGGAAGTTAGCATCTTTATAGTGACGTATATTATCCAGATGGTACCAGTTGCTGATCTGGTAAGGATAGTCAGCCGAGCCATCACCACCGGCAAATTCTGCTATTTCAAAAACAGCGGTGACAGTCTTATCATCATCCATTAACAGATCATCAACAATGCTGGAGCCGCTGAGCGCACCCTGCCACTCCTGTAATCTCCAGAACTCATCGGCCTGGAAATCCCTGTATGGAACGGCCTCAAGCTCAACCATCCCACTGGCCACAACCGGTTCGACATAGGTCTCACCATCAACCAGAGCTTGCCCCTCACCCACAACCTTTACGGTTAAAGCCGGGGTCTTTTCCCAGGTTGAGTTGGTTCCCCAGAGATAGGGATAACCATCATATTTAAACTCAGTACCAGCCTGAATATCCCAGCCGGCATCAAGATAGGTCTGAAGACTGACAAGCTCAGCAAACTCTAAGCCCGTACCTCCCTGGCTGATTGCTTGATCGGAGGCGGCAATATCCCAGAAACTTGCATGGATCGTACCGGCATGTTTGACCCCGATCAGCCCACCGAGATCCTCAACCCCGGAAACTGAGCTGCGCGAGAGGACATTGACAACGTCACCATTGGAGATAACACCAAATAATCCACCAGCAATCCGGGAAGCTTCCAGCTGCAGATCGGACAGAACGTTATCAACCCGGCCCGAACTGGATCCGGCCAATCCACCAACCTGGTTACGACCGGTTACCGATCCATTAAGCCAGACGGTGGAAACATCACCGGCCAGATCTCCGGCCAGCAGACCGACCTTATCCCGGCCGGCCACTGCGGCCTGTTTGATCGCCAGCTGTTCAATCCGAGCAGTCTCCCCGAGACTGTGAAATAGTCCAACATAGTTTTCATCCGAACGAGCCACAACAAAATCAGCGATCTGGTGACCAGCGCCAAGCAGTTTACCTGTAAAGGGCTGGGGAAGGGTTCCGATAGGCTGCCAGCCGGCACCATCATGCGCCAGCGGACCAGCAAATGAATCGTAGCCCTCACTGGAGGGGTCAAGATCATCGACCAGCAGATACCAGGCATCAAGTGATTGGCGCATATTGTCCAGATGTATCCAGTTAGCGATCTCATAGGGGGAGGTTTCAGTCCCATCACCAGCGGCATAGGTTGTCCGCTGAAAATCAGCCACAAGCTGCTTGGAACCATCGATCGGCAGCTCAACCATCGTATCGGCAGTTGACAGATCACCCCTCCAGCCGGCAAACTCCCAGAACTCTCCGGGAACGGTTTCCAGCAGCAGTGTCTCCCCCGGAACGACGACGAGAGGTTCCGAGTAGGTGTCTCCATCGACCAGCACCTGGCCCAGTCCCTCAATTTCCAGCTCAAGCATGGCACCGATCTGCCAGGAAGCAGCGGCAAAATCATAATAGGGATAACCGGCATTTTCGAACAGGCCGACTCCAGCAATATCCCAGTCGGCTTCCAGATAGGTACTTAATCTTTGCATATCCCGGGAACTCAGCCCGGTTCCACCAACACTTCCGTCCTGGCCCGTAGCTTCTGTGTCCCAGAAACTATTTTTAACCTTATCGGTTACAGTTGGCGGAGTATTTAGTATCTCTACATTTCCATCGATTTTTGCCACCAATCCCCGGGCCAGCCGGGTGGCACTCACCGCTTCGCGAGCAAAACTTGTGCTAATTTGCGAGTTTTCTAAACTTCCCACCAGCCCCGCAACCAGATCATGTCCAGTAACCACGGCGTTGGAGGCCGATCTGCTGATCTCTCCGTTCTCAACAAATCCGGCGATTCCTCCGACATTCTGACGCCCGGTAACTGAGCCCCAGACCGAAATTCTATCGGCCGATCCCTGGAGATAGCCGGCCACACTACCGGTATGATTACCACCGGTGAGCGACAGATTATATAGCTGTAAATCTTTAACCGAAGGTGTCTCACCATCCCCGGCAAGAAAACCGAACAGTCCAACATAGCGTCGGTCTGGCTGGTTAATTACCAGATCAGAGATTGTATGACCATTTCCATCAAGGGTTCCTTTAAAGGGCTGCCAGTGGTTTTCCCCGACAGGCTCCCAGCCGGCCCCATCGTTGGCACCGGCGGCGCCGGCGGCTTCATACCCCTGTGTCTGATTATCAAGATCAGCGATCAACCGGTAATGAGCGGTCTGGTTATTTCGTATATTATTCAGGTGGATCCAGCTGGCGATCAGGTAGGGATCCTCGGCAGTCCCGGTGCCACCGGCAAAAGTGTCGGCGTCAAACAGTGCTGTGGCGAAACCATCGGCAGACACAAACAGCTCCTGCTGCAGGTCGGGACCCTGAACAGCACCCTGCCATTCGACAAAATCCCAGTACTGACTGGGAACAGCCTCGAGAGTAACCGTGTCAACTGCGGGGAAGGGGCGAACGTAGGTTTCACCATCAACCAGCGCCGAACCGTCACCGACGAACTCAAGGCTAACTATATAACTCTGGTACCATTCATCACTGCCCGGCTGACGGTAGGGATAACCATCATTGAAGACCGGCGCCCGCTTGTTAATCACCCAGCCGGCATTGAGATAATTATTTTGGTCCATCATTTCAGCTGTTGTTAAACCGATTCCACCGTGACTGTCGATCTGTTCAGAACTTTCCTGATCCCAGAAACTATGGCGGACGAGACCATCCGAGTTAAATCCAACCAGTCCGCCAACATCATTATTCCCTGTTACGCGGGCGGTAGAATAACTCTGTTGAATAATCCCTTCATCGACATAACCGACCATACCACCAACATAATTCTGACCATGAACAGCTCCGCGGACCATCGAACCACTGATCCGACCGTTTAATCTTCCAGCTATAGCACCGAGCTGATCAGCGCCGGTAATTTCGAGATTTACCAGGGACAGGTTGGTTACTTCACCACCGGCGGCCAGATAGCCAAAAAATCCAGCCGGCGACTGGCCGGGCCGATCAAACCAGAGGTCGGCTATCGTATAACCATCCCCCTCCAGATGACCGGTAAATCCGTGATATTGATCAACGACCGGCTCCCATCCGCTCCCGCTGGAGACGATCTCATCATAACCCTCGGTATTAGCGTCAAGATCAGCCGTAAGTTGATAACTGGCATCCAGAAAACATCCCATATTACTCAGGTGGTACCAGTTACCTATCTGGTAGGGCTCAGCGGCAGTTCCTTCACCAGCGAGAAAGTTAGGTGTGAAAAGAGGTGTAACATAGATATCGTTTTCCATAAGCAGGACATGAGCCAGGTCATCCCCGCTGACTTCACCCTGCCACTGATCAAAAACATAACAGGGAGTTATTTCAAAAGCCTCGAAACCAACGGTTTCACCATAAATTACTCTGACAGGTTCAACGTAGGTTTCACCCTCCACACTGACTCCACCCTCACCGACTATGTCGACATGGAGATGAAGCACCGGAATAACCCAATCCGGTGTTTCAGAATCGAAATAGGGCAGACCGTCATTATCGACCACCGAGGTTCCAGTTATCGACCAGCCGGCCGCCTGATAGAGCTCAATATCCCGCATCTCTTTAGTAGTTTTACCGCTGCCGCCATCACTGTCGGGCTGAGCGGTCTCTTCAAGATTCCAGAAACTATCAGTTACCTGACCGATCTCATTAAAACCTACCAACCCTCCGGTCTGCAGGTTTCCGCTGACCGGACCGGATGCATAGGAGTTAACCAGGTCGGCTTGGTAGATGTTTCCAATTAAGCCACCAACCTCCTGGTCACCTGAGACGGTGGCTCTTGAATAACTATTTTCGACCAATCCCTGCCAGCTTCTTCCAACCAGGCCACCGACGCGATTATCTCCCTCGACGCTCCCTTCAGCAAAGGACTGGCTGATCTGGCCGTCATTTCTTCCAACAAGCCCACCAACCCGGCTGACACCGGTTATATGACCATCAAAGGCAACCCGTTCCAGGCTACCGTAGTTACGTCCCACCAATCCACCAACATACCAGTTTCCACTAATTTCTCCCGGTTTAACGGTAAGATTTTTAATTAACCCGTCCTGGCTGGTAAAGCCGAACAGCCCGACATGATCGTCCGCTTCACGATCAATCAGATAATCATGAATTTCATATCCCTGCCCGTCAAATTTTCCTGCAAAGGGCTGATTGGGCGCAACAGGTTGATTAAATCTACCAATCGGCCGCCAGCCGTTATTACTGTGGGCAGCCGGACCGGCATACTGTTCGTAACCATAGGTTGTGGAGTCCAGATCATTCATCAGGATAAAGTGGGAGTCAGGATTGTCACGAACATTGTGCATATGGATCCAGGTAACGATCTGAAAGGGATCGGCTTCGGTCCCTTCACCGGCCGAAAACTCCTCCGGTTCAAAGGTTGCGGTAAGATTTTTTTCGCCATCCACATAGAGATGATAGACAGTATCAGAGCCGCTAATATCGCCACTCCAGCTGTCAAAATACCAGTACAGATCAGGGCGGGTCTCAAGGGTGATTGTTTCACCATGAATGATCACCATGGGCTGTTGATATGTCTCACCATCAACCAGCACCGAACCCTCTCCCACAATATCGATTTCCAGGTAAAGTTCAGCTATTTCCCAGTCTGTATCGCCACCGGTCAGGGCCGGATAACCCTGATTAACCACGGTGGTAATTCCATCTATCTGCCAGCCGGCGTCACGATAGTTATTAATATTTTTCATTTCTGAGGTAGACAATCCATCTCCCCCGGCACTAACCGCCTGACCGCTCAGATCGATATCCCAGAAGCTGGCCAGGACGCTGCCACCGAGCTGCTGTCCAACCAGTCCGCCAAGCTGATCCGCGCCACTAACCGGAGAGACCGCATAGGTTTGATCGATCGTTCCATCGGTGATGCGACCAACCAGCCCTCCAACGACCTCACCACCCTGAACTTCGACCATAGAATAAGCATTGTTGATATTTCCAGAATTAACTCCGACCAGACCACCAATAGCTTCGGTTCCCTCGACAGTTCCCGAATGATTAATAATATACTGCATCTGGCCGGCAAGATATCCAGCAACTCCACCTACATAACTTTCTCCAACAACTGTGCCGGCATGGCTCTCGACCCAGAGAATCTCAGCGTCTGCTGTCAGCTGACCAATCAGCCCACCAACCATGTCACGGCCGGTTATCGACAGGTCCCAGGTATGAATCTCGGCAATCTGACCATCGATAATCTGACCGGCAAGGGCACCAACCATATCCTGCCCGGTAATGGAAAAATCCCTGATTTCTAGTTGAGTAATCTCTGCCTCACCAGCTAATTTACCAAAGAGACCAAGCTTATCCTCAGCCGGCCGGTCGATGACCAGTTGTGAAATCTCATATCCCTGGCCATCAAAATTACCGGTGAAGGGGCTGCCCGGTTCACCAACCGGTCGCCAGCCGGCATTACTCCAGGCTGACGGCCCAGCATAGGCCGCATAGGCCTCAGAGGTCTCATCAAGTTGATTGATCAGAATAAAATGGGAATCAGGATAATTGCGAACATTATGCATATGAATCCAGGTGGCAATCTGGTAGGGATCTGTTTCACTGCCATCCCCACCGGCAAACTGTTTAGGAGCAAACTGAGCGGTTACTGTTTTATCGCTATCGATATAGAGCTGATCAATCGCTTCAGTTCCGGCATGGTCACCACTCCATCCGATAAACTCCCAGTAAATCCGGGGAACCGCTTCGAGGGTAACTGTTTCACCGGGAACAGCACCACGGACATCAACATAGGTATCGCCGTCGACCAGGACATTTCCTTCGCCCTCGATATTCACCGCCAGGCGAGCACTGATTGCCCAATCGTTGGGCTGATCCAGCGCAATGTAGGGATAGCCATCATTAGCATAGATAGCCGATCCGGCAATATCCCAGCCGGCATTGGAAAGAATTGTAAGATTTTTCAGCTCATCTGTGGTTAGACTATCTCCACCGGCACTGTGGGCTATCTGGGAACTTTCCAGATCCCAGAAACTGTCCATCACATTACCAAAATCAGCAAAACCCACAAGTCCACCGATTTCATCGTCACCGGTTACCTGGCCGGTTGAGAAGGTTCGGCTGACCGTCCCCCGGACATCTCCAACCAGCCCCCCGATCCGGTCCAATCCCGACACATTACCCCGAGCATAAGCATTAGTTATCATTCCGCCACCCTGGCGACCAACCAATCCACCAACATTACTGACACCGCCAACAGTTCCAGCGGCGTAAGATTCAGCCACGACACCATCGGAGCGACCCAGCAGTCCACCGACTCTATCGGCCCCGCCGGTAACATCAGCATAAGCGGCACTGGCGGTTATCTCGCCATTAAGAAAATAGCCGGCAAGTCCACCGACATACTGTTCAGTTCCCTGAACTTCTCCGGTTACTTTTACCCGTTCCAGATTTCCATTTTCTATTCGACCGACAGCCCCACCTGTGTAGCCCTGACCGGATACCTGAAGATCAAGCAACTCAAAGTTATCGATCCGGGCTCCCGGGTCATCAACAAAGCCGAACAGTCCAACATTATCGGTGCCGGGCCGGTCAATGGTCAGATCACTGATTGTCTGGCCATCACCGTCAAACAGCCCCCGGAATGGATTGGCAACGGTGCCCAGGGGCAACCAGCCCGCCCCTCCATCGGCCTGCGAAGAGGCCAGTGTGTCATAACCATCCGACTGAGCATCAAGTGATTCCAGCAGCAGAAACTCCGACTCCAGCTGGCGCCGAACCTCATGCAGCTGATACCAGTCGGTGATCAGGTAAGGATTAAGCTCAGAACCATCACCACCGGCAAAATTATATACCGTCAGCGGACGACCGGTAAAAGTTGTCCCGGCACCCGCCTCCACCATTGCCCCGTCATCGGCCAACTGGGGCGCGAAATAAAACTCATTAACCCCCATCCCATCAAGATGGACGATCTTACTCTGCCGGGTATCACCATCGATCAACAGGTATATTTTTTCATAAAAACCAAACGGTTCCAGACCCTCAATAAACAGCCGTAGATAGGCCGTCTCTCCGGTGGAGACCTCCAGTTGACTCTGGGCGTCATCCACATCTATCGCAAAATTTGGTGAGTCCAGAACCTCGACGGTCCGGCTATCCTCATCATCCTCCGTAAATACACGCAGTAAGCTGCCGCTATCGGCCAGGTCAACCGGATAGTCAAACTCCAGCTGCTGGCTGGCGTTTCCGTCCAGTGTTAGATAACTACTGTCAGCCACCAGTCCGTCAACCTCAAAGTAGACCGGTTTGGTCTCTTCAAAGGGACTGTTATTGCTGATTTCCGCAGTCACCAGGGAGCTGACCCCCTCGCTTACTCGCAGCCGGCTGGCAGCGTCAATAATATCCACATGAAACTCAATCGGTTCACTCAGAGTCATCCGGTTCAATACCGGCGAGCTATCACCGGTTGGATGGCTGAACGTGATCCATACATAGATTTCATGAACATCAAAATCCCAGTCCAACTGCAGCTCTGTTTCTCCCGATAGGTTAAAATTGTAACTATCGAATTCTGCCCAAGCATCGTCATAGCCCTCGATACCTAGATTAATCTCGCCACCATTAAGTTGATAATCAAGGGTTAGATTCTCTGGCCGACTATTATCCGCCATAAAATTGTTTTCCCAGTTCCCGCTGGTTTCACCGGGAAGCAGCCGAACAGCACCTTCCGGGAGAACTTCCGTGTTCCAAAGCCACCCCTGTTCCCAGTCCGCCTGACTGTCATAGATGACCGAAAAATGGGCAGAGGCCACCCCGGCTCCCAACTGCAAAAAGATAAAACTGAAGAAAAACAGGGTAAGAATAAAACCGATTCGCTGCTGAATTGAGGTATGTTTAGAACCCCTCATGCTCATCACAACCTGATCAAGAGATTATTTGAACAACTCTAATACTGGGGTTAATTAAGGGACAATTTTCCGCAAATAACCTACAACAATTCCACTAAGTTGGTTAGGCCTTACGTAAAATAGCCGTTCACAGTATCTGTTACTGTCAGTTGAGTATATTTCATAAGCAGAACAAATTCAAGGTAAATTCTTATTTTTTTATTTCAGCCGCTTTAAACAGCCGGTGACAATCCACCTGTCAGAAGCCGCCAGCCAGAAAATCACTGCAGCCTGAAGAGCAATTATTCAGAGCTGAAGACTGGTCAGCCGCTCCTGGAGCAGTTCAAACTCCCCGGGATCACTAAAATGAATTCTGATATGACCAGATTTACGATCAGACGATTTAATCTCCACGCTGGCCCCGAGTGCCTTCTCAAGTTCTACTTCCAGCTCACGATAGGAGGGCTGAGGAGGTTTTTTAGTTTTTTTAGCCGGTCGGGAAGCGGCCTGTTTGAAGCGGTTAGCCAGCCGTTCGACCTGGCGGACCGACAGAGCTTCATCGAGCAGCTTCTGCAGCAGCTGTTTAACCTGTCGGAGTTCCAACCCTAACAGAGCTCGGGCGTGGCCGGCGGTGATCTGTCCGGCCAGCAGTGCTTTCTGGACCGGCTCGGGCAGCTCCAGCAGACGCAGCCGGTTGGCAATCGCGCTGCGACTTTTTCCAACCGAATCGGCCAGCTGTTGTTGATTCCATCCACTGTTTTCCAGCAGATCACGGAAGGCCCGGGCCTCTTCGAGAGGATTCAGATCCTCCCGCTGAATATTTTCTACCAGGGAAAAAACCCGGGCTTCGGTCTCACTGAGCTGCAGCTCAATCACCGGAACTCGCTCCAGACCGGCCTGGAGAGCAGCCCGCCAGCGCCGTTCACCGGCAATAATCTGAAACTGCTGGTCGCCCTGCCGGCTGACCAGCAGCGGCTGCACCAATCCGTTCTGTGCGATCGAATCAGCCAGTTCACGGAGGCGGTCCGGATCAAACTCCCGCCGCGGTTGTTCGGGATCGGGGCTGATTAAATCAACCGGAACTCTCTGCAGCTGCCCCTCGGCTGCCGGCTGACCAGCAGCCGGATCGAGCGGCGGCAGCAGGGAATCAAGACCACGTCCCAACCCACTATTCTGTTTGTTCACGCCAGATCAACTCCTCGGTTGCACGCATATATGCAGCGCACCCACGCGAAGCAGGTGAATGAACTGCAACCGGTTTACCATAACCGGGAGCCTCACTCAACTTAATATTACGTGGGATCACACTGCTGAACAGCTTATCAGGAAAATAGTTCTGGACCTCCTGCTTAATCTCCCGGGCCAGGTTGGTCCGACTGTCGTACATGGTCAGGAGAATCCCCAACAGCTCCAGCCGGGAATTTAATCGCCGGTTGACCTGCTGAACCGTCTGCCACAGCTGACTCAAACCCTCCAGAGCATAATATTCAGCCTGCAGAGGAATCAGCAGCCGCTCCACCGCGGCCAGCCCGTTGAGAGTCAGGGGACCCAGCGCCGGCGGGCAGTCGACGATAACCCAATCAAACTCCCCCTCCAGCTGCTGCAGAGCGGTTTTCAGCTCTGTGAAATCAGATCCCCGGCGGGGCAGGTCGGCCCG
>PWOD01000027.1 GCA_003557545.1 bacterium
ACCAACCAGCGTGGCAGTCAATTCCGACACTCCAGATAGATATATAACTACCGCCACCGGAACAACTCCTTTTAAAAAATCCAACAAAAAAACTGTTATCCCCGGTAGTACCCCATAATTACGACCAACATTGGTCGCTCCAATATTTCCACTACCAATCTTTCTTATATCCTCACCCTTCAATAACCCTGAATAAAGCAGACCGAAGGGAATCCCTCCTACCAAATAGCTGACCAGCAGATAAAGATAGGGATAAAAACTTTCAAGCTCCATTGGATAACAACCATCCTTCGCCCTTTTACAGGCATAGTATATAGATAATCCATAACCGACTGATCAACTGTTTTTAAATTATCAACTGTCGGTCGAGAACTTTCGAACAAGCTTTAATTTTATCGGGGCAAACTGTAGTTTTAGCTGTTTTCTCAAGAGTTTACGAAAATGTCTCAAATCCTGTGCCGAAAGTCTTTCAGGCCCTCTGGCCTCCAGCTCAAAACTTAAAGGATTAATCCCAATCTGACGTATCCGGCGGATAATTACCGGTCTCGCCCGACGTGAGGGCCAGGTGATTTTTGGTTTTAAATCAAGAAACGCATTATGCAGCTCTGCTTCCGAAAACCAACAGCTAATCTCCCTGTAAATTTCCTGTGCTTTATTAAAAATTTCAGCCAGTCCAACCCCGAACAATCCACTGGTAAATAGAACCGGTGCATATTCTAAAAAATGTAACCGTTTTCGCACATAACCAACCCAGCGATTTTTCTGCTCCTCTTCAGGGTCATCGGCTTTATTCACCAGGACCATACAGCCCCTGTACCGATCAAAAATAAGCCCGGCAAGCCGCTGATCCTGTTTGCTTAACCGGCTGTTCCAATCAAGCATCAAACAGGCAATATCACAAAAATCCAATGCTCTCAGACTCTTAATCACCGCGGCTTCTTCCAGCTCCTCTGAAATTTTCGTCTTACGCCTGATCCCCACCGTGTCCTGCAGAATAAACCGCTGCTCATTAACGCTGAAAGAAACATCAACCACATCCCGGGTAGTTCCCGGCCTGTCACTTACCATGACTCGTTCATAACCAAGAATACTGTTAAACAGAGTTGATTTGCCTACATTGGGACGGCCAAGCAGCGCAAGATTTATCCCGGGCTGATCGATAATCAACTCCTGTTTGGGGGCCAACTCTACAATTTTTTCTTTCAACTCTCCCATATTCCGGTTGTGCAAAGCTGACACAGGAACAAGATGTTTAAAACCTAACCGGTAATGATCGGACAGAGCCACCTCTAAATCTCGCCCCGGGTCCACCTTGTTAACCGCCACTATAACCCGGTTGGAGACCGGTCTCAACCGTTGAATAATCTCCCGATCAAGCGCTGTTAGCTCCTCCTTTGCATCAACCACAAATATTATGGTCTCCCCCTCTTCAATCATCAACTCTACCTGTTTAATGATAAAACCCGGTACCGGTGAAGGATGATCCAGCTGAAAACCGGCTGTATCCACCAGGGTCACAGCTTTTCCACCCCAGTTCATAGTTTTTACAATTCTATCCCTCGTAACTCCCGGTTTACTACCGGTTATCGAGCGTTTTTGACCAATCAACCTGTTAAACAGGGTTGATTTACCTACATTCGGTCGACCGACTATTGGAACCATAACCTGCTTTACCCGTTTATTTTCAGACATAATATATCCTCATTTTTGAATTTTTTACCATCTTATTCAACATCCTCAAACAACTGCTTTTCAAATATAACTCCCCGCCCATAGTCCCCCTGCAGACCGGTCGGGCTGTAATAAAAATCCAGTATCTCCTTATAATCATGCCCCGCCTCCGCCATTGTTCTGGCACCCCATTGTGATTTGCCCACCCCATGTCCCCAACCTCGTCCGATAAATTTAATCCGCCGACGATCGGTCTCGATCTGTTCAATCCAGGTGCTCAACATACTGTTCCCCCCCACTGCCATTCTGAACCGGTTAGCATTAACCCACACCCTTTCCCGTCTGTTTGTTCGATAACTAAACCTTACTGCCCGACCTGAATCCAGTTTCTCAGCAGTTTTAAAACTGCGTAAATCAGCAATCTCCGGCAACAGATTCCGGGCTAACCGTCGATTTAACTGGTTTCTTTCAAACTCCGCCTCCCACTCGGAATAACGTATTCCAAGACTCCAGCTATCCGGCCGGGCCTCAATAAATTCATACCCGTTGCCGGCCCAGATATGGCTGCCGTCTTCTATATGTCCACCTGAATTAGAGTGGAAATATGCCGGAATAACCGCTCCATTATAAACCAGAACCTCACCCAGGGTCTCATCAACAGCCCTCCGGCCACGCGCAGTTTCAGCTGTGTATCCCTCATATAACTGTCCCGAAATATCATCCCCGATATCATAACTTTTTTCTCTATTTTTCCAAACACTGTTAATCACAAAAGAACGGGAGGCCACCGCCTGCGCCTTGAGAGCTTCATCAGGCCAGCCGGGGGCGGTCTCTTTTTTCACAACACCATACAGATACTGGTTAATCGGTAACCGGTTAAACACCTCGACAGTCCTATCGCCAGCCTCAAGAATCAGTTCCCCCCGGTAATCAACCCCATTGAACCTTACTACCGGACCAACCTCACCGGGCTTACCTAGTAAAATAAATCTATTACCGGTAAACTTTTTTTCATCAAGCTCCAGAATCACTTTACCGCCTGAAATTTCAGCCGACCAGGGGGCCCGGCTACTACCTGAAACCAATGTTTCACCCTCTTCACCAACCAGATTCAAACGACTAAGAGCGGTTCCCCTGACCTCCTGACTATCCCTTAACAATACTGTAATCAGCGGACTACGAGAGGCCGGATAATAACCTTCTGGCTGGAGTTTACGGAGAAAAAAAAGACTGTCCCGGGCCCTTTTAGACTCGGGAAAATCCACAGTTATTTGAAAAAAATTATCAGCTGCTGTCGACCACTCGCCGTCCTTATAATCCTGATAAGCCTGACGAAACGACTGTTCAACATCCTCGCGGTCCTCCTCGGACAGCCGGGAAATAATTCCTCCCAGCAAATCCTCCGCCCGCAACCCGCCACCAGCGGTGGCCAGCAGAAAAAACACTGTTATCCAGCAGGTTAAAAAAACTTTCACAACTGCTCCGACCACCTCTGTAAAAACCACCCGATCAGTGCCACCGAGCCGATAATCATTAAACCGTCTCCTGGCTGACTGTTCTTGTGAAAATAATTTTCCACAGCTTCCAGCTGAAGTTGCAGCTGATTCTGCCCGCTCAAACCCGCAAGAGTGGCAGACGGTAGAGCCCGGGGCGAGGGTGGTTCAGTAAAAAAGATTTTTTTGAACTTTCCACAGTTATTTAAAATCTTAACAATCTCTCCATACCGTTTATCTCTTAAGGTTCCATAGAGCACAAACCACGCACCCCTATCCAATTCAGGTAAGACCCGGCAGGCCAGTTCGACCGAATCAGGAGTATGAGCAACATCTAGAAAATAATTCCTTCTGTTCCGGGACAGCAGCATCTGCCGGCCCGGCGGACGCTCAATCTCACCGATAATCTTCGCCAGTTCTGAGTCGGTCAGAGTTTCGACCGATTGTAAAAATTTTTCAACCAAACGCCGCTGTTCTTCAAACGGTTCGGCGGCTCGCTTTACTCGATGAATTACAAGCTGTTTGGTAACCTCAAGCCGGGCAATCAACTGTTTCAGCTCATCAGAATCCGGTTCAACCGTTAAAAAACTACTGGCTGCCGGAATCTGGGCAGTCATTTCTGATAATATGGCCTCACGTGTATCACCTAAAAACTCTGTATGCTCCAGC
>PWOD01000152.1 GCA_003557545.1 bacterium
TGCTTTTCATAATATTTTAATTAATTTTTTAAGTTTTTACGACCTTTTGTTATTTTATCAGCAAAATAATTACTGTCAATCTAATTCTATACAAAAGACAAAATTTTTGCAAGCAACACTTTCCACAACTAACGAAGATAGAAGATGTACAATGTGGTTGCAAGCGCTATTATGCCTACTGTAACAATGATTAACGCAATAATAACCACCGGTCTTTTTTCTTCCTGCTGTATCCTGAACTCTCTTGTTTTCACGTTCTCCGGCAACAAGTTTATATCTCCTCTCACCGGATCTTCGTGTGTACTGCGTAAAGCAAGACCGATAACATTGGCGTAAAGAATGGCATCTTTTCCTTTCAGAGCCCTGCCTCCTTTGATGTTTTTCAAGGGGTCCCCCATAATCACTCTTCTGTTTAATGCGTCCTCTAAATATCCTATTACTCCCGGAAGAAGAGAAGTTCCTCCGGCAAGAATGATGTTGTCTACCTTCTTCTTGAACTCCCTTTCGTAATAAAGTTCCGCTTCTTTGATCTCCATAACTACTCTGTTCATTTCTTTTGTTAAAATCGGCTTTAGTTCATCATTCAATCCGGTCATCTTCTTTCTTCTTTCCGCCTCCTTAAAGGAGATGCCCAACTCTTCGGAAACCTTTTCCGTAAGATGACTTCCTCCTATCTTTAAGTTCACAGAAAAAGCAATTGAACCGTTCTGGAAGATACTTAAAACACTTTTTGTTGCTCCCAAGTCTACCACCATCTCGTTTCTTTCTTTTTCTTCTTCCTCTTCTCTCTCGGTGATAAGGGCTCTTCCCAGAGAAGCGGACTCTATATCAAAGGCGATAGGATCAATTCCCATTCCTTTAAGCATCTTCATATAGCTGTCTACAAGACTTTTTTCTGCCGCCACACTAAGAACATTAACCTCCTCGTCTTCCGCGGAAGAGATAAAGTGATGATCGAAATATAGTTCTTCCAGGGGAACAGGTATGACCGTTTGCATCTGCTCTTTGATCTTCTCCATTGCGCTTCCTTGTTTGTCGAACTTGAATTGACGGATAAACATCTTTGATTCCGGCAAACTGATAATAGCTTTCATTCTTTTTCTCTTGGAGACATCCAAAGAAACCGGTTTGGTTATCTTTAAGGTGTAGGCGATAATCTCCTGCAGCCTCTCCTCATCTACTATCTCCCCGTTTTTTATAACCTCTCCATCCACCAAAGACCTTCCGTAAGCAAGAACTATTCTTTGGTGATTTAGGTGCAGAACTTCAACAGAAAAGTCACTTACATCTATAGCTACCGTGGTGTGACGACGGGTAAGAGTAAAGAATATTCTGAAAAATCTTGTGTTCTGTAATCTGCCCTTTATTCTCAGCATTTTTTCACGAAACCCTGCTTTTTCTTCAACTTCTTCTTCTGCATCCTCAACCACTTCTTCTTCAAAGTCTTCCACCTCTTCATCCTCATAGTCTTCTTTAAAGTTTTCCATAACCAGTCTTCTCTTGTATTCACGCATCTCTTCTTCAACGTCCTCTTCTTTTTCCTCGTACTGTTTCTTTTTTACTTTCCTTTTCTGGCCATCTTCTCCTTCCACCACTTCTTCTTCCCACTCTTTTTCTTTCTTCTTTCTCTCTTCTATCTTCTTGATGTACTCCGTGGCAAGCGAAGATATCTCATCATCCTCTTTTTCCAGATAACGGAACTGTTGCAGTGCTGTATTCAGCTTGCCTTGCTTGTAGTTCATCTCCGCCTGTTCGAAAAGCTCTTTTAGTGTTTTCTTTCTCTTTCCCTCTTCTGTGGTATATCCTTCACGATCCAGCGCCTTGCTACGTATCTTTTCTACAATAATTCTTTCTTTTTCTCTTTCTTCCTTCTTTTTCTCATTTATCTGGTCAAGATACTCTTCCGCCCTCTGTGCTACGGATTTTCTCTTTAAAAGGGATTTAAGGAAGCCTATATCCTTAAAGTCTCCATAGAGTCGAATAACTTCACTGAATTTTTCTTCTGCTTCTTTAAGTCTTCCTTGTTCAAAGTCGGCAACAGCTTCTTCGTAAAGAGACTTTATCTTGTCTTCTTCGCCGTCCTTTTCCGGTTGCTCTTCTTTTTTTGACTGCTCTTTTTTAATTGCTTCTACATAGTCGGAAGCGAGATCGGATATGTCTCCTTCCGCTTCTTCTGCAAGAGAGCTAAACTGCTCAAGAGATGTCTCCAGATCACCTTCTTTGTAGTTCTTTTCCGCCTCTTCAAACAGATGTTTGTGACTTGCCTCTCTGGCTTTTCTTTCCTCTTCTGTTTCTTCTTCAAGAGGCTCTTCAGCTTCCACAACAGGTTCTTCTACAGGAGACTCCTCTTCTCTTTCTTCTTCGGTTTCCTCCTCTTCTTTCTTTTCAAGATCCTCTTCTATCTTGCCTATATATTCGGTAGCAAGGTCTCCGATCTCTCCTTCGGCCTCTTTCTCCAGGTCGCGGAACTGTTGCAGGGCACTCTCCAAGTCTCCTTCCTTGTAGAGATCCTCTGCTTCTTTATAGAGACGTTTAAACTCTTCCTCTTTTAGTTGATTTTCTATATTTTCTATATATTGAGCGGCAAGACTGCAAACACCTCCTTCCGCCTCCTCTTTAACAGATTGGAACTGTTGCAGTGCCGTATCCAGATCACCTTCGTTGTAGTGTCTTTCCGCTTCTTCATAAAGGTCTATGTAGGCTTCTCTTTTTATCTCTTCTTCTGTTTTCTCCGGAGACTCTTCAACTTCCTCTTCTGCTTGTTCTTCTTCAGCATCGTCTTTGACTTCCTCTTGGAAACCATCTTCCGCAACAGCTTCTTCTGTTTTCTCCGGATCTTCTTCCGGAAGATCTTCAGTTTCCTCTTCCATGGGAGAGTCCTCTTCTGCTTGAATTTCCGCTTCTCTAACCTCTTTTTCGGACTCCTCTTGTAAATCAGCTTCCTCTTCCACAGGTGCCTCTTCTGCTTGTTCTTCTTCGATCTGTCTTTCTTTTTCTTCTCTTCTTATTTTCTCTTCTTCAATTTTGTTAATATAATCGGCTGCCAGAGCTGACGTCTCTCCTCCTTTGCTTTCCAATGAACGCATCTTCTCCAAAGCCTCTTCTTCTTTCCCTTCTTTGTAAAGATTTTCCGCTTCTTCAAAAAAACTTTTCAACATCTCTGCTTCTTTGTCTTCTTTTTCTCTCTTTCTCTTTATTTCCGCAATCTCTTTCAAGTACTCTTCCGCTTTCTGGGGAAGAGGTTTTTCTTTAAAGAAAGAGAGAAGGGGACCCGCTTCTTTATAGGGGCCGTGAATTTTAATTAGCTCTTTAAACTTCTCCTCCGCGAGATCAAGTTCTCCTGATTTGTAATGAGAAAATCCTTCGTTGTACAATTTTTGTATATTAGATGTTTCTTCCTGCTCTACGGGCACTTCCTGTTCTTCTTTTCTTTTTTCTCTAACAATCTCTTTCAACAATTCTGACGCCTTCTGTGGAAGAGGTTTTTCTTTAAAGAAAGAGAGAAGGGGGTTTACTTCTTTATAGGGGCCATAAGTTGTTATTAACTCTCTAAGCTTCTGTTCTGCGACATCAAAGTCTCCCATTTTGTAAGAGGAAAATGCTTCGTTATACAGTTCTTGCAACTCTGCTTCAGCTATTTTTCGTACATCTTCTTTCTCCTTTTCTTTTAACTCTTCTTCAATCTTGTTGATATAATCGGTTGTAAGTTTAACTGTCTCCCCTTCGGC
>PWOD01000166.1 GCA_003557545.1 bacterium
AACATAACCCTACCGACTATACAACCAGAATACTCGACATCATCGCGCCTATTGGTAAAGGTCAACGTTGTCTGTTGGTCTCACCCCCAAAGGCTGGAAAAACTACCATACTAAAGAAAATTTCCGATGCCCTTTCTAAAAATCATACAGAAGTAGATCAGATAGCACTACTGATTAATGAACGTCCAGAAGAAATCACCGACTTTAAACGTTCAACCAACGCAAAGGTCTACCACTCCTCCTCGGACCGATCACCCGAAGAGCATGTCAGGGTTGCTGACAAAGTTTTAAAAATCGCCCGGCGATCACTGGTAGATGGCAAAGATTTAGTAATATTGCTGGATTCGATCACCCGGCTGGCGCGAGCTCACAACCTATTTTCCGACTCGGCCGGCAAAACCCTCTCTGGAGGTTTAGACTCCAAAGCTATGGAAAAACCTCGCCAGTTTTTTGGTGCAGCCCGAAATGTTGAAAACGGGGGAAGTTTGACCATCATCGGAACCTCACTGGTAGAAACCGGTTCCCAGATGGATCAGATAATTTTTCAGGAGTTTAAGGGGACCGGTAATATGGAGCTGGTTCTGAGCCGCCACCTGGCCGACCGGCGCTTTTACCCAGCGGTTTCTGTTAACCGGTCCGGCACCCGTAAAGAAGAAGTTCTGTTTAATGACAATGAATATAGAATAATCAGTCGGTTACGCCGCTATCTTGGTAGTCTTGATGACGAACTTGCCTTAAGATTTTTGCTGGATCAGATGGAAGTTTTCAGCTCCAATGGAGAGTTTCTCCAGGCTATTGCCACCGGCGATCTGGATCTAGAACAGTTTCTTCCCAGCAGTAGACGTCGCTAATAACCAACCACGTCAAGCCAATTCAAAGGGATCATAATGGTGTTCAGAACTATTCAGCATCCTATCTATGGACTGATCTGAATTTGTTAAATATAACCTGTATGGATTGGTCAGATCTTCCCCCTGACAGTCGGTTAAAACCCTTATCACTGGATTTAGATGATCATTTGGACAGGGCCTTATTACCAGCGCGTATCTTCCAGATTTCAACCGAACAATCGTCCCTGGAGGATAAAACCCAATAACCTCAAGAAAAACTTCCAGGATTTCAGGATCGAACCGCTTACGATTTTGCAAAATCACCCGTTTTATAGTTCCTCTTTCCCCATGTTCAGCCCGGTTATAGCGGGGCTGATTTAAAGCCACATAGTTCATCGAAAGATTTATTATCCTGGCAAACAGACCAATATCATCATCCTTCAGCCCCTGAGGATAACCGGTTCCATCATAACGCTCATGATGCTGAACTATCGCCCGTAAAATAGTTTGATCGATACCCTCAATCTCTTTCAAAAAATCAATGCTTTTAGCTAAATGCTGCTGCATCGTTCGTCGTTCAACGGCACTAAATTTACCTGGCTTTTTCCGGAGTTTTTGGGGGATCATCAACATTCCAAAATCATGAATCAAAGCTGCCGCACCCAGTTTCCAAAGCTGCCGCTTAGGCAGTTCCATACGATCCCCTATAAGCAATGAGACAATTGCAGTATTGAGGCTATATTTATAAATATAATCTTCTTCTAATTGCTGCCTGACAGTGTAATATAAAACCAACCAGCGATGACGGCGGACACAATGCAGTAGCGTCCTGGTCAACTCCATAACCGGCTCCAACTCCAGCAGTTTCCGACTGCTCAAACCAACTAAAATGTTTTCAATATCTACACAACACTTTTTATAAGTTTCCCGGACAAATTCCCGCGCTGCAGCCTGCCGGTAAACTGGTGGTTCGATTTCCAGATCGTCATCACCTGCCGGACGTTTTTTTTGACCAGCATCCCGAATTTTGGCAGGTTTCGGACAGGTGCGACTCAAAAGTTTTTCTATACCCCAAAGTGTAAGCTGCTCAATCTGTTCCTCACTAAGCTCAACCCCTCCTTTCACTAGTTTTTTCTTGTCCTCCGTCAGCAAAGAAAACTCACAGACCATCCCGGGCTGTAAATGATCAACTGTGAACTGTTTCAACGAACTCTTGCGACGTGGATTGCTTTCATCTGTGAATGGCTCTTCTTTAGCAATAAGTTCAGTTACGCCCCAGTTTAACAGCTGAATTTTTTGAGGAACTGAAAAATATATTCCAGACCGGGCCAATTTCAAACCATCTGTAGTATAGACAGGGCAGGTAAACCTTACCCTCTCCGAAAGTTCTTCAAGTTTAAAGCTCTTCATTAAGAATATCTCCTGCAAGTTGATCTAAAATTTCTATTGAAGAATCGAAAAAATCCTCTGATAGATTAAATTTCAATAACAACGAAATTACTCTTTTATCTTTGTATAGAGGAAGTTCCAGCTGGTCGGCAAGATATTCAACCCGCTCTGCTCTGGCTTTGTCGTGATCCCCTGGTTGTTTCATGCCATGTAGTCAACTCCCGGACCACCCTTACGAGGTTCACGTGGAAAAACTGCCAGGGGATCGGCCAGAGGTTCCGGTTCTGTACTCTGCCGCACTATCCGCGTCCTGTATCCCCGACTCTTGAGCTGTTTAACCGAAGAGAATATCTGCCGGTCGATTCGATTTAATAATTTATCCGAAGCCATACGCAACTTAATCCCCAGGTACTGCTTCTTATGCTCAACCTGAAGCCCAACCAGCGGATAGTCAGTTGCACCAAGTTGTATGTGTGCCTGCCAGTTACAACATGGCTTATGGCCGATCGCTGCCGGTTTAACAAAGAACAATTGTAAATATTTCCACCGTTTACCGGGCGGAACCGGCAACAGAATATTCAGCTGATTTGAGTCAGAACAATTATGTAAAGCAATAGCCAGAATCAGGGCCAGAGCTTGCCGATTCTTTCCCGAGTCGGCCTCCGTAGTTTTTCGCAATAGTTTCGCATGTAGAGTATCACAGGCCTGTTGGCCCGCCGTCAACAGCCGGCCAGGAAGATCGAATCCCACCTGCCGAAGCAGTTTGAAAAGTGCAAACCCACCTCCACTCGAATTACCATACAATACCCGTGCCAGATAATCCCAATCGATCAGGTGACGGTCAAACGATAAAAATGACAGGTGGTTGAGCAAGCTGCTCCTCAGGGGTAAATCACGGTTTAATAGAAAAATCGCCGCCTGCAAACGGGCGGCGGTCAGCTTGCCCTGCGGGTCAATCAAAAGAGCCCAGTTATCAGCCAGGCTGGTCAGCACCGACAGATCGGGGAAAATATCTGTCTCAAGCAACAACCTGGTAAGTTGGGTAAGTTTACTGGTTGGAGTTAGCCCCATTGATCCAACAATCCGATCAAGTTGACGGTCAGTTAATTCGGTTCCAGCATCCCGTGGCCGGTAGATTTTTAATTCTATTGGATGTTTGAGAGAAACCACCTTAACAACAAGAGAATCACCGGGTGATACATTAGGCTGACTGGCGGCCACTACCTGCTGACCTTTAATGTTCAACAACAACCGTCGATGAGGGCCAGGAAGAATAGTTTCTACTTGAGCATAGAGCAACTCCCCCTTACGAAGTTTCAAACTTCTTGCCAGCCCACCCCCGGGGGGCCACTCATATTGACTATTTTCAAGTTCGCTACGAGAGTCGGAAAATCTTTCCGACAACTATTTTATTCCTCTTTTTCAGGCTGCTCTTCGTCGGAAGACTCAATCAGTTCTTCCTCCGACTGCTCAACAGCAGCAGTTTCTGCATCAGCCGATGGCTCAACTGCTTCAGAGCTCTCATCCTCTTCTTTCTCCACAACTACTGCTTTCCCGGAAGCATTCCGATTTAATTCCTCAAGATTGGCACGTCTTTCCTTAATCCGCGCATCACGGGATGATTTTTCTGCCAGATAACTCAATTTGGCACGCCGTACAATACCCTTACGAATAATTTTAATTTCTTCAATAGCCGGTGAATGAAGGGGGAAAACTCTCTCTACACCAACTCCAAAACTATCTTTCCTAACAGTAAACGAACGATTGGGGCCTTCTCCCTTTCGATCAATACAAACCCCTTCAAAAAAACGCCGGCGCTGCTGGCCACCGATCTCTTCACGGGTTTCAACTCGAATTTTATCTCCCGGCTGAAAGGCTGGATAATCCGCCTCAGGCAGCTGTTTTTTTATTGCATCACTAATCGATTTTTTCATAAAACTATCCTCCTGTTAAATGTCAGTTTATAAACTTTCTCTCTGGTTTTCCCCGAATTTCCTGTGAAAAGGCACAAACCACCCGGAGAAAGCACAAATGATACCTTAATCTAACCTGTCCTTCAAGCTTTAGCGAACAAATTCTGCAAAAGCAGTTGCGCTGACCACCGCGAATTTTACCGACTAATCCAGCAGTTCAGAGCGATTTTCACGAGTTCGTTTTTCAGCCTGCTCCTCCCGCCACCGGGACACTGCACCATGGTCACCTGATAATAACACGGGCGGGACCTCCAGCCCCCGGTAACTGGCCGGCCGTGTATACAGGGGTGGGGCAAGCCCTTTACCCTGATAGCTATCCAGCTCGACCGACTTCTCATTTCCCACAACCCCCGGCAACAGCCGGGCAATAGCGGAAATTATTACCATCGCCGGGAGATCTCCATCCGGTGTTACAAAGGGTCCCAATGAAATCGCTTCATCAACCAGATGATCTTTTACTCGTTGATCAACACCTTCATAGCGACCTGTGAGAAAGATTAAATGTTTAGCTTGACTGAGTCGCCGGGCAACCGACTGATCAAACTGCCGTCCACCTGCATCAGTAATTATCACCTGTGATTGATCATTATCCGGGCCATATTCCCGAAGCTTTTCAACCCCTTTAAAATAAGGTTCCGGACGCATCACCATCCCCTTAACACCACCATAAGCGCGATCATCAACCTGGTTTGGGGATTCACCAGCAAACCGCCGTAAACTCCAGCTATAGAACTCCAGCCGGTTCTGTTTGACAGCCTGACCGACCATACCATAGCGCATCCAGGGACGATACAACTGAGGAAACAGGGTTAGTAGATCAATTCTCATTAATCTTACTTCCGTTTCTTTGAACGAGCCAGTTTTTCCCATCCGCGCGGTAGATGGACAATAATTTTTCCGGCATCTCTATCAACCGAATCAATCAACTGATAATCAGCCGGAAAATCAACAGTTCCATGTTGTTCAGAAACTATCTCCAGTACAGCCTTATCTCCCAGTGGATGTACATCTTTGATCTCACCGACAAATTCACCGGAAATACCATAAACCTTGAGACCAATCAGCTCAAACCGGTAAAACTCACCTTCATCCAGAGCAATCATATCCTGCTGGTTAATTACCAGTTCAAAATCTCTAACCCGCTCGGCCTCAGATCGATCATTTAATTCCTCAAACTGTACGATCAGACGCCCCCCATGGGGACGGGCTTCCGCTACAGTCAACTGCTGATGATCGACAGAGCCACTAAGCCGCAGAGAAACACCTGAAGCATAGCGCTGATCAATAAAGTCTGTAGTAGGTTTAACTATCACCTCACCCTTAAGACCATGCGGTTTGATTATTACACCTACTGTAACCAACTGTTCATCGGCATTTTCAAGCTGCAGTTTTACTCACCCGTAATTCCCGAACGCCGCAGAAGATCCCGCACCGAATCACTGGGCTGAGCGCCGTTGTCAAGCCAGTATTTAATTCTCTCTTTCTCCAGCTTTAACTCCTGCTCATCACCGGATGCTACCGGTCTATAATAGCCAAGGGTTTCAATCGACCCGGCATTAGTACCAGCTGTACGATTTGTAGCTACTACCCGATAATAAGGTTTCTTCTTCTTTCCACGCCGCTGTAAACGTAACCTTACAGACATCAAACATCAACTCCTCAAAAAATTAAATACCGCTTATCTCCAACATTTCTCTAATCAAAGTCCAGGAAACCCACCCATGCCCATGCCGGACGAAAGTTTTTGAATCATTCCCTGATTTTTTCGCAAATCATCCATCATCTTTTTCATCATTTTAAACTGTTTAAGCAGTTGATTAACCAGTTCCCGTGAAGTTCCGCTTCCCTCGGCAATACGCCGGCGACGGGATCCATTAATCATCCGTGGATTTTCCCTCTCCTCTGGCGTCATAGAACGGATTATCGCCTGCATTCGATCAATATCTCGGGCATCAAAATTCTGATTTTGCATCTGGTTTTTAAGTTGGTATCCACCGGGAAGACGTTCCAGAAGTCCTTCCAGAGGGCCCATTTTCTTCAACTGATCAAACTGCTTATCAAGATCGGCCATGGTTATTTTACCCTTCATAAAACGTTCCTGAAGAGCTGCCTGTTCCTCCGCATCCGCTGCTTTTTCTGCATCTTCAATCAAGCCAAAAACATCACCCATTCCAAGAATTCTAGAGGCCATCCTCTCGGGATGAAACGGTTGAAAATCAGCAGCTTTTTCTCCAGTTCCGATATACAAAACAGGCACACCGGTTACCTCCCGAGCACTGATCGCCGCACCGCCCCTGGCATCCCCCTCCATCTTGGTCAAAATCAATCCATCCAGCTGAACTACTCCGGCGAAATCCTCAGCCACCTGGAGGGCTTCCTGACCCATCATCCCATCGATCACGAGCAGCACCCGGGACTCAGGTAGCAACCTCTGGAAATCACCTATCTCCTCCAGCATTGGTTGATCAATATTTAACCGGCCGGCAGTATCGATTATCACCGGATTTAAACTTTTATTTTCTGCATACTCTACCAGTTCTGGCAGATCATCTCGCGGATCCTCATATTGTTCTGGATAAAACTCCAGCTGATTTTCTTCGGCCAGCTGCCTCAGCTGCTCTCGGGCCGCCGGACGCCTGTAATCTGCCGAGTAAAGTATCGGAGTTTTCTTTTGTTCCCTATAATGCAGGGCCAGTTTACCTGCTGTTGTTGTTTTCCCCGTACCCTGAAGACCAACTAAAATTATTGGTGTGGGACCATGCTGATGCAGCCCCAGTTCCTCCCGCTGACCTCCCAGTAACTCCTGCAACTCTTCACGAACTATCTTAATTATCTGCTCACCCGGGGTTAAACTTTTTAAAACCTCTTCCCCAATAGCTTTATTTTCCACCCGCTTAACAAATTTTTTGACAACACTATAATGCACATCAGCTGCCAGCAAAATCCGTCGGATCTCCTTCAAACCATCCTTTACCTGCTCTTCGGACAGTTTGCCCCGACCACGCAGTTTCTTGAAAGCACTGTTTAACTTTTCTGTTAATCTATCAAACATAGTTAACTCCTTACTGACTGATGATAGTTTTAATCAAGATTTTCAAGCAGTTTCAGCGCCGCCTCTATATTACCGGACCCCAGCTGATTTTTTATTCTGTTTAAAAGTTCTTCCCTCTGACGGCTGATTTTTACCATCCCCAACGATAGCTCATACTCTTCAAGACGAACCGCCGAACGCTGCAGGACATCCAATACCGCCTGTCTCGAACAGTTCCGCTGTTGGGCTATTTCCGACAGACTATAATCCTGATGATAATAGAGATCTAAAATCTGTTGCTGACATTCAGTCAATAGTTTTCCATAAATATCAAGCAGCCGGTTTATCTTTACCGTTCGTTCCAACATCAGCTTACCACGTTCCCCAAAGATTAACTTTATAAAATCCAGCTTGCTGTAAAGTATAACTACTTAACAGTATCAAAATTTTAGCAGCCAGACAAGCTAATTAATAAACTGTTTTTTTCTCGGTCAACAATTTAGCCGGGTAGGATAGTCTCAGAAATCCCCACAAAAATAGTATACCTACGGCTTTAAAAAGCTTCTCATTTAAGAACAGTAACGGTTTCAAAAATGAAACACAGCGGAGGATAGATTACAGCTTAATCCGGTTCAGGTAGAAAAAATATTCTCAGCGATTTTGCAAAAATTTTCGGGCTGGTATAGCCAGTGCATGGTTCATCGAATTAAGCTCGGGGTGATAAATTGCTTCTAATTGAGCTAATTCAGCAACCGTAGCATGTTTCTGCAGATAAAAGGCCAGGGGAGCCAACAAGAAGCCGGCCAGGTTAGCCTCGGCAGCAATTTCTCCAGCCAGCAACTGGCCGGTAGTTTTATCGATTGCTATCCGACTATAAACCTCACGCCATTTTTGATAAAACCGAACTTTGGTGGTAGACTCCAACCAGACCGAGGTGGTCGGTAGATCGGACGGCATCATCCCAATTCTGGCGATACTTCGATTGGTCAGAGCCAGACCCAATTTTTTAACCCCTTTAGCCCTGTCCTGACCACGACCGGCAATATCCAACCCGGCTATCCAACCGTCCAGTGAGGCGGCACTGGCCACCGGCCAGGAGGCCCGTGAATTGTCAAACTGGGGTCGTAAAATAATGTCGCCCACAGCATAAATCCCCTGCACACCGGTTCGCATCCTGTTATCAACAGGAACCGCCCCCGAACTATCAAGGTTGAAGCTGGGATCATTAAGATAGTCGGTCAGTGGTCTGGTCCCCAGCGCAGCTATCACCGTTCCAGCACTAAACTGTGCGCTGTCAGTAGTTATCTGAAATCTTCCATGATTCTTTTGTATATCTTTAACCATCTGTCCTTCAAACAGCTTCACACCAGCGGCAGTCAACTCCTCAGCCACCAGACGGCTAAAATCTCTACTGAAGGGAAGCATCAACCGCTCACCCTCAATAACTCCCACAGTATAGCCCTTTTCCGAAAGGGAATCAGCGGTTTCGACCCCCACAACACCTCCACCAATAATAAACACCGGTTCTGTTTTACGCAGACTACTATTGAGCTCCTCAATCTCATCTACCCGGTTAATCGTAAATATTTCATCGGCCGCTGTAAAAGATGGAGGAACCACCGGTTCGGCTCCCGTAGCCAGTACCAGTTTTCCATATTCCAACTCAGCCGTTTGACCATTCTTCCTCCTGCAAAGCACCGTTTTACGAGCCGTTTGCACCCTGACAGCTTCGGTTTCTAATAAAAAATTTACATCATATTTTTCAGCAAACTTTTCAGGGTCACGATGAATCAGATCAGCCTTTTTAACATCCATCTGGCCGGCAGCATAGGGCAGATCACAGTGAGCGTGACCTAAAAAATCATTTTTTTCAACTACCGTAATCGGTCGATTATCGTTACAACGGCGTACTGCCAGTACCGTTGATAATCCCCCATCATTTCCGCCAAGAATTACTAGATGTTCACGCGAACTCATAGTTGTCACCTTTTCTATGAAACATTAGATAAACTTTTTTAACAGCTCAGGTGGAATAGATAAAATTTCCCGGGGGGTAAGAGCTACCATTAACTTATAAACCATCAAAGCACATTCAACATTTGCTGTGCATAATCATCTCCGGGATCAATTTCCAGCACCTCTTCAAAGCGCTGGCGAGCTGCATCCATATTACCCAGCTGATATTCAGTAACTCCTAACCAGTTGAGGTTATCTGTATCTTCAGGTTCCTCTTCGTAGCAGAGCAAAAACAGGTCACGAGCCTCCTGATAATTTCCAGCTTCAAAAGCCTCTATTCCCTGATCATAGGTGGCTTCCCAGTCAAATGGTTCGGGCTCTGGTTCGGGCTCTGGTTCGGGCTCGGGCTCGGGGTCAGGTTCTGGCTCAGGCTCGGGTTCTGGTTCAGGATCTGGTTCTGGTTCAGGATCGGGCTCAACCACCGGAGCGGGTTCCCTATCACCAAAACTATATTTAAAAGCTAACCGGTGAAGATCACCAAAAACACCGTAGGGTATATAGGCATAGTCCAATCCCATTCGCTGATCCAGATTAAAGCCAAACCCGGCGGTCAGACCGCTACTTATTTCATCCAGACTGCCATCATATCCAGCTCTGATCGCAATCTCATCGGTGGCTTCCCACTCCATCCCCCAGAGGATCCCCAGCTCACTACTGTGAATCTGGTATTCAAAGTCCAGGTGAGTTTTCAAATCTATATTCAGTTCATTAATCAGATTATAGCTAATCCCCAACTGGGTCAGCAGGGGAAGATCTTCACTCTCACTATCAAATTTCGGCTGGGTCCCCAGGTTGGCCAGAATAATGCCGGCCGAAAGAGGCAATCCAGGATCAGATGAATGCCACTGCAAACCGCCGTCAACAGCAACTGCATTAGCTGACACCTGACCAACCTCCAGGTGGATAATTTTACCGGCAGCCCCCCAGCTCCAATCACCCATTCTTTCAGCATAACCAAAACTGGCAACCAGGTCAAAATCACTAAATCGACCTGTACGGGTCAATTGACCACCAACCAGCTCCGTACGCTCTTCAGATCCATAATTAAGATATCTTATACCACTCGCCATCATTCTATTCGGACCAAATCTATGAGTATAATCAATGTTTCCGTAACTGATATCCTCCACCATCTGCTGATATGTAAACTCCAGATCCCGCCCCTGACTAAAAGCCAGACCAGCCGGATTATAATGCAGAGCAGACGGTCCCCTGACCGCAGCAACTCCCGCTCCTCCCATCGCCGGATTAACTGCACCGGGACCGATTCGAAGCACCTCCCCTGTGGTCTGTCCGGCATCTCCAGCCAATAGTTCCCCCATCGGTGACAGGATAAAGACCATTACCCCCAGTAATAACAGGAGTTTAAAACCTGTTTTCATTAAAACCGCCTCACTTTCAATTATTCTAACGGACAATTGCCAGTCTACCGCGCCTGGTATCTCCAGTTGAACGCTGAGTTACCTGGTAAATATAATGCCCACTACTCAGCCTATCTCCAGCATTATTTCTCAAATCCCAGTTATACGGATCATCATCTGTCGTAGTCGAATAGACCAATCCACCGGTTATCGTATAGATTTCTAAATGATAGGGTCCCACACCTACCTGATCAAACTTAAACTTCATCTCTTCTTCCGCAACTTCATCATATCGAAAAGGATTAGGGCCCACTATAAAATCATTTAGCCCACCTACTATCGGGTCATCGGAGGCTTCACCAAACCTGGCTTCTATCCTATAAAAGTTCTCGGACGGATCAATATAAAGCTGAAGTTCAGTATCCTGCTGCACGGTCATCCCCGTCGGATCGACCGTCCATCTAAGAAAAGGATAGGTTTCCGAATCAACCGCCTGCAAAACTATCGTATCTCCGGGAACCAGCCCCCGCGTATCAATCTGATTATAACTTACCCCATCCAGCAGAACCTCGCCCTGACCCGTTATCTCAAGGGTCAGCTGATTACTGATCAACCATACCGGAGAATCCTTACCGGCTGTCCCGTAAGCCTTTGTATCAGGAGTCAAATAGGGAAAACCATGACTGCCAATCAACCCCACTCCCTGACGTTCAAAATCATAAACGGCAGTTCCTCCAATATCCCAGCCTGCCTCTTTAAATGTATTCATATTACGTAATTCAACGGTGGTCCTGCCTGCGCCCGGAGCTGCTTGCTCCCCCTGGTTATTAAATAAATCACTATTCCAAAAATTCCCCGTGTCACTACTGTTTGTAAATTTTCCAACTATTGGCCCAACTGATGTTTCCCCCTCAACCACAGCCTGGACCAGACTATGTTGAATGCTACCCTGGTTTAATTTCCCGGCCAGACCACCAACAATCTGCTTCCCCTGCACATCACTGCCAATTACTTTGATATTTTTTAGCCGGACCCCCTCAACATCACTGAACAGACTGCCTACATAAGAATCTCCACGAACAGTAAAATTTTTAATGTAAAAATCTCTTATAACGGCTGTATCATGGGGCGGTCGAACATATCCGAAATAAGCAATATAGCTGCTATCCGGCGAATCATTACACCAATTACTGATTATCTGGCCTTGACCATCAATACTTTGTGGCGCAGGAAAGGGACTATCCGGGGTTCCCAGAATGGGATCATTACAATCATTGGCCAGCGGGGATAACCGACCGGGGCCCGGCCTGGAACCAAAATCAATATCATCCACCAAGGCGTAGTGGGCGGCTTGATGGCGCTCCGGGTAAGCCCTACCAAACTCCGCCATATTTGTTAACTGTTCAGCAGTCATGATAAGATAAGGATCGTCCAGCGTACCCGATCCACCGGCAAACAACTCTGCTGCCAGCGAATCCGCGGCAATCAGCATCCCGGGTCTCATCATTCCCACACCCCAAAACAGCAGAATTAATCCCACCGCAACCAGAATGAGCCAGGTTTTCTCCATAAATTCATCCTTTATTAGTGAAAATTAAATTTAAATAGAGCTGTGTCCACTATCAGCATAAGATATTTCTCAAAAAATTCAAGAAATTACTCTTCAAAACAAACTGGTTTCTTACCCAATCATCGACCCGCCAGGCAACCAGCTAAACCGTCAATTGGAGCAGATTATTTACTGAAAAATTATTTATAATGTAAAAGTGTGGCGTTAGTAACCACAGTCAGCGAACTAATCGTCATTGCCACAACTCCAATCAATGGATGCAACAATCCGAGAACAGCGACCGGAATAGCTACTGTGTTGTAAATATAGGCCCAGAATAGGTTCTGCTTGATTTTTTTAAAGGTCTCCCGGGATAACTCCAGGGCCCGCACCATAACGGTCAGACTGCTGCGTACCAGGGTAAGATCTGCAGCCTCAATAGCAATATCGGTTCCGCTGCCAATAGCCACGCCAACATCTGCCTGGGTAAGAGCGGGCGCATCATTGATCCCATCGCCAACCATGGCCACACAACTGCCTTGTGACTGAAGCTGCTTAATTTTTTCTGCTTTATCACCGGGTAATACCTCGGCGAAGAAATTTTTGATGCCAACTTCTTCAGCTATCGCTTCAGCTGTCCGCCGATTATCTCCAGTCAACATATAAACTTCCAGCCCCAAATTCTGTAGCGCTTCAATAGCAGACCGAGAATCCTCCTTGATTCGATCAGCCACGCCAAATACAGCAACGGTCTCCTCACCCTGAGCAGCATAAATCGCAGTCATTGCCTGCCGTTCAAACTCTCGGGACTTAGTTTGACAATCTTCGGTTATTCTAACCTGATACTGTTCCATCAGCCCCCGGTTTCCCACCAGATACTGCTGGCCATCAACCTGTCCCCAAACTCCATGACCGGTATGAGACTTAAATTCGCTTACTTCCCGAAACTCCACCTGACGCTCTTTTAATGCCTCGACAATAGCTGTTGCCAGTGGATGTTCCGACTTTTCCTCAATCCCGCCGACCACAGCTAACAGATCCTCCTCCAGAGAGTCCTGCCGTAGATATAACTCAAGTACCCGAGGTTGACCCTCCGTGATCGTTCCGGTCTTATCAAGAACCACTGTATCTATATCCTTGACCAGCTGGATAGCCTCACCGGAACGGATCAAAATTCCTTCTCCGGCACCTTTGCCGGTACCAACCATTAATGCCGTAGGGGTGGCCAGACCAAGCGCGCAGGGACAGGCAATAACCAGCACGGTTATTGCTGCAATCAGGGCATGAATTATTTGCTCACCAAAAGCCGCGGCGGCAAGATCTGCAGGAACATCAACCCAGGGCAACCAGCCCTCAAGGGCCACCGCTACGCTGCTAAATAGATTGGGCAGCAGCAACCAGCCGACCATGGTCAACAGAGATATTAGCAGAATCGTCGGAACAAAATAAGCTGTCACCTTATCAGCAAAAGCCTGAATCGGCACCTTGGTCCCCTGGGCCTCGCGAACCAGCTCGACAACCTGCGAGAGAAAACTATCTTCCCCAACTCTGGTTGCTCGAACCTTGAGATGTCCCTGTTGATTAACAGTAGAACCTATCAGTTCATCTCCAGGCTGTTTAGTCACGGGCATCGACTCACCGGTAGCCATCGACTCATCAACACCGGATTCCCCCTCTATGACCACACCATCGGTGGGAATCTTCTCCCCCGGCTTAACAAGCATAACGTCACCCTCGGATACCTCTTCAAGCGGTATCTCAACAACCTTGCCATCCACCTCAATTCGGGCAGTATCAACTTCCATCTCAAGCAACTTTTGGATGGCTCGCGAAGTCCGCCCCCGGGAACGGCTTTCAACATAACGGCCGATTAAATGAAAAGCCATTATCATACCGCCGATCCCGGCATAATTCATGACGGGAAACCCCAGCAGTACCAAAATACCGGTAGAAAATGCAGCCAGTGCACCAAGCCCGATCAGAACATCCATATTAGGACTGAGATTGCGACTGCTTTTCCAGGCAGAAGCCAGTGTTTCACGACCGGGAATTAAAATTATTAAAGCCGCAGAAATTAACATTATCCAGTCGTAAACCGGGCGGGCAAAAATAGATTCTTCCAACCACTGGCCAAAAAAAATATTGGGTATCATCATGCCA
>PWOD01000235.1 GCA_003557545.1 bacterium
CGGACATATTCACTGAACCGTTCGTCATCTTATATTTCGAAGACTCTCATTTTTACTTCAATAATGGCCTTACAGCCCCCCCTAAAAACGCCTGTAAGACCTTTTTTCGAGCCCATAATAGACATATTATGTTGTTGGACAACACTATATCGTGGTCCGACCCCGAATAGACGGATGTTACGTTCAGGGAAATACCACCGGGAAAAGAACGCGTCGCCCGGGCCGCTTCCTCACTGCTGCGGATGATGACCGAGGCCCATCGACGCAAAAGACTGGATATCGAGGACATCGAAACTATTATTGAAAACTTCCAATCCGGCACCCACGAAGAGTATATGGCGGCGCGGGCTGCCCTGATAGCACATGACATGTATTCTGTCCCCTATCTGCTGGAGCTGCTTACCAAGCGGGGAGAAGAACATACTGCGCTCATCGCAAGAACAACGACCACCTTGCGCGATATCGGGCGTTCGGCCTCTATGCCTCTACTGGCCGCACTCCGGACTGAGGATGAGGTGCTCCAACACCGTATCGTGTCGGCCCTTGAAAAACTCGGAGACAGACGGGCGCTGCCTGCCCTGGTTGCCCTGACAGAAGACCCTCACGCCAGCGAATCAATACAACAATCCGCCTGGGCCGCTATAGATAGGATACAACAAAGGATGCGAACCCCTATCGAACTGCAATCGGCATCCGAAGAATATGTGACTCTGGCCAGACTCTACCTCAGGGAAGAAACCGATCACGTCGGGCATGTTCTCGGTGATCACACCGAAATATGGGGTTGGGAACCGGAAGCGGATACCGTCGGCCAATCTCTAACGCTTGAATTTGTTCCCTCTTATATATCATACCAGGTCCGGGGAACCCGCATGGCGCTGACAGGGCTCCGGCTGGAACCGGCCAACCCCCACCTTCAAGGCCTGCTGATAGCATTGATAGGGCGCGAAATGGCCCATCTGGAACGCTACAGCAAGGAAGGGAAATATCCGGAACATCGCCTGTATGCAGAAAAAAGGCTGGAACACCTCGCCCCCGCCTACACACGGATTGCCAACCTCTACGGATGCGGCGCCCTGGCCTCAGGACTCCGGGAAGTGATGGCCACCCATGACCCCCACGCCTCTGTCAGAATTATCCAGTCACTGAGCATGGCTCCGGCTCCCGACCCGGACAGCGGTGAGGCTTTATGTGCGGCGCTGGATTATGAACACGCCAACGTGCGTTTACAGGCTGCACTGGCAATCCTACAATCCTTCCCCGAAGGGGAAATATGTTCCCCCGAGAAAACAATACGGATATTCAAAAAAACTCTGGAGCTTGAGGATCCCGTGGAAGAACTACCCGAACATAGAGATATCGTGCGTAATATCCTGGAGATCACTACCAAACAGGCTCCCTTCATACAAAATTATCCGCTCGACAAATTAGAACCCGCCCTGGTGTCGGCTTTGGATAATTACGATGACGATCAGGAACTCCAGCATCTGATAATACGGCACCTAACAGCTTTCGGAACCGAGGGCGCGCTGACTCCTATGTCCGCTATAGCAGCCGATGAAACCGCACAAGAAACATTGCGAGTGCAGGCCTGCAGGGCGATCGAAGCAATCCTCACAAGAAAACACGAACCGCCGGGCGACTATGTCGAACAGATCGCCGAAGCCCTTTATAACGCCCTTCAAAGCGAAGTGCGGGATATTCAACGCGAGGCGGCCGCCGCACTGAATGCTCTGATGATCGGACCGGAAAACATGCTATCGATAACCGATATCGAGATCCAAAAGACAAGATTGCTCACCCCGGACGATATGCTGGACATGGATGAGAATATCAAACTTGAAGATAAGCGAGATTAACCTGCATTTTTTACAACCCTAAGGCTGCGCTTCGCGCATAAGAATACAGCGACGCTTGCCTTTCGCGCATCTGTACCACTGGAGGCTTGTGAGAAAAGCAGATTAAGACAAAGAAGTGGTGGATATTGTTGAAGAAGTGGATGATTTCGTCTTTTAGTAATCAGACATAAGATGAGTATGAGTAACGTGCATAAAAAAACACACAGGATACTGCTTGTCGGCCGGGATAAGCTCCAGCTAAATGAACTGAGCGAACATTTGGACCTTCCTACGGTGGAATGCGAATCGGCTTTAGACATCACAACCGCAGAAAAGGCACTATCATGCCGCTGTCTGGATGTTATGGTACTGGATTCAACGCTACCCACGCCACCACACAGAAAGAAGATGAAGGATACGATTGAAGGGCTGAAATCCAGCTTCAACACAACAAAGATAGTTGTGTTCAACGGCGTCAGCAACAGAACGCTTCAACGGCGTATACGACGTTGCGGCGCTGACGGATACCTGAGCAGCAAAAACAACATGAAAAGAGTCGCCGGCTCGGTCAGGAAACTGCTGGGAATCTGAAGGGCATCGGAGGTGAACAGGACTGTTGGTTAGTGTTAGCTTTTAACGCCTATCTCGCCTCCCGACTGAGTTCAACGACTCTCGTGCCGTCTCTCCGCACTACGGCACTTATCCGGCGTTGCGTATTGTCCAGCCGCGCCGTGACTTTAATGGTCAGATACATCTCATCCGTCTGCGGCTCCATATCCCTGAAATCCTCCGTTAACCCTTCCCGCTGGAGTTGCTCTTGTATACGGTTGTTGTTGCCGTAAAGGGTAAAGAATTCCACCATACCGCGCGTAGCGACTTCGTTTTCATTCCCGGGGCGTCCATACAGCTCCTTCTCCTCAATCCCCTTAACCAAAAGCAATTCTGATATTGTGTTTAAACGATTATGCTTGCATTCATAGGGTGGTACCTTTCCCCGATAATACTCGCTCCCTGCCGGTGTACCGGGCAGTGCGTCAACATCCACGGCGCCTTCCGGCGTTATCCATTCCAAAATCGACAGGGCCATATCATAGGTCATTATGGGCTCATCATATTCCTCAGCCAGCCCATCTACCCAATCAAACAAAAGCCGCACCTCACGGTTGCGAAGGTTTCCTCTCCGTACAAGGCGATCCAAATTGAATTTCGTGCTTTCCGGCTCAAGCTGAACATCCACTTCAACACCATCTATTAAAAAGGTCTCACCTTCGCCGAACAGCCCTTCCAACTCCGGCGCATCCATACCGACAGCTTGGGCCAAAAACGCCTTTGTGATATCGACCATCGAATCGGCCGCCAGGCGCACCCTGGCCTCATTGGACCCATGATATGCCACATCAAGCTGGACCTTTGAACGGTAGGTAAACTCCATCAGCACCGCCATCATGACCACCATGAGGGCGAGGACACCTACCAGTACAACGCCTTTTCGGTTTTTATACATTTTTTTGTCGATTTGCTCAAAAAAGTGCAGTTAAATCTTTTTCAAGCTCCGTCTTGAAAAAGATTTAGTCCCTGATCCGGGGCGAAACGATGAATTCGTAACGGCTCTCCGTCGCGTTGCGCAGCCTTGCAAAGGTCACTTTTATCGCCAGAGGCAGATCGCCCTCTTCATCGGAATCCCAGTCCGATTTCCACTCCTCTCCATCGAAAAAACTCAGTGTGATAGACTCCAGGTCATCGGCTATCACGCGCCACGGCAATTCCTCGATATCTATCTGTGCTATATGGGCCTGCCGTCGCTCAAGCGCCCCGTTGCGTCCATCAAAGCGATAAAAGACCCTGTAAAACCCGGCCGGTTTCCGCGGTCCCGTTATGGCGCCGGTCGTAA
>PWOD01000021.1 GCA_003557545.1 bacterium
GGTATTTGCCTGGGCATGCAATGTGCCATGATCGAGTTTGCCCGGAATAAACTGGAACTCCCGGAGGCACATTCCACCGAGATAGATCCTGGAACACCCCATCCCATCATTGACATCATGGAAGAGCAAAAGAAGGTCCACATAAAAGGCGGCACCATGCGGCTTGGAGCATATCCCTGCGACCTTAAACCCGGGTCTAAAGTGTTTGAGATATATAATCAGCGACACATTTCTGAACGCCACCGCCATCGGTACGAGGTGAACAACCACTATATGGACCGATTTAAAAAGGCCGGCATGCTTGCCAGCGGAATCAACCCCGAATCAGCACTCGTAGAGATCATTGAGCTCACCAATCACCCATGGTTTATAGGCGTGCAATTTCACCCCGAATACAAAAGCACGGTAGACAAGCCACATCCCTTGTTCATCAGCTTTTTGAAGGCGGCCAAAAAACGGAAGTAATTTCTCCGCCTTACTTCCATCAACGGTTCAATCATTTCGATTATCTTTGCACTCGAAAAAACACCTTTGCCAGGGGCAAAAAGCCACCTTGCAAATTGCCTGCCAGGCAGTTCCGGCCATTGATCGCAATTGTCCGTGATTGTGGGCCATCCTGCCGGCAAAAAATTTTGATATATGAACAGAGACAATATCATTGGGCTGATCCTCATCGCCGTGGTCATTATCGGATACAGCCTGTGGATGGCTCCCAGCGAGGAGGAACTGGCTGAACGCAGGAGGCTGGAAGCCGAACGTGAACAAATTGAAGCCATCGAGGCCGAAAGAGCCAAAGAAGAGGCGGCACTGGCCGAGGACGCCCTCCCAGATCCGGAAGTCATCACGGAAGACCCCGAACTTCAGGAAGCACTGGAAGAAGAACGCTTGCGGGAACGCATGGGACACTTCTCCGCTTCTGCTTTAGGTGAGCAAGCCTATTATACGGTGGAAAGCGAAGTGATGCGACTGATCTTCAGTGCGCGAGGCGGACATATCCATTCCGCCGAACTCAAAGATTACAGGACATGGGACCAGGAGCCGCTGATGCTTTTCAAAGGGCTGGATGAGGACCGTTTCACCATCCACTTCTTCTCCGACGACAGGAATGTGTCAACCGAAAACCTGTATTTTTCACCCTACCTGAACAACCAGCCACTTGCTGACCACGAAAAGGTACAAATCAGCGGAGAGGAAGAACAGCGCTTCAGCATGCGTGCCTACACCAACCAGCACAGCGAAGAGCGCCCAAGTTATGTGGAGTTTGTTTACGTGCTCCGAGGCCAGGATTACATGCTCGATTTCGATGTGCGCTTCATCGGTACGGATACTGCAATTAACAGATCCATGACTTTCCTGAACCTGGATTGGCGTACGAAGCTGCCCAGGAGTGAGCGCAACAGGGATAATGAGCAGAACAACAGCACAGTCTATTACAAATATGCCAACGATGACGTGTCGAGGATCAGGCCCACACGTGACGGTTCGGAGCGCCTGCGCACCCGCATCAGGTGGATATCTTTTAAACAACAATTTTTCTCCTCTACACTTATCTCCGAAGAAGGCTTTGCCGAAGCGGATGTCACCAGTACGGTTCTTGATGAAGACGAAGAAGACTACCTGAAAGAGGTCACAGCCTCCATCGTGCTTCCTTTCAACGCCCGACAGGATAACGTATACCATATGAAATGGTATCTTGGCCCAAACAGCTACCGCACCCTTACACAATATGACCTGCAGCTGGAAAGACAGATCCCCTTAGGCTGGGGCTTTTTCCTCACTTCATGGATCAACCGCATCCTGGTCATTCCTGTCTTCAACTTTCTCGATGGCTTTAACCTGAATTACGGAATCATCATCCTGATACTCACCATCCTGCTTAAGATCGTCCTTTTACCTATCGCCTATAAGACCTATATGTCGCAGGCCAAGATGCGATTGCTAAAGCCTGAGATCGAAGAACTGAACAAGAAGTTTCCCAATAAAGAGGATGCCATGAAGAAGCAGCAGGCGACCATGGCACTCTATAAGAAGGCAGGCGTGAATCCCATGGCAGGATGTGTGCCGATGTTGTTGCAGCTGCCAATCCTCATCTCGCTCTTCCGGTTTTTCCCGGCATCCATTGAGTTGCGCCAGGAAGGATTCCTGTGGGCAGATGACCTTTCATCCTATGACTCCATCGTCGACCTGCCTTTCACCATCCCGTTCTATGGCGACCACGTGAGTCTTTTTACGCTGCTGATGGCGGGATCCATGATCATCTATACGAAGATGAACTCCCAGATGATGAGTTCCAGCAGCCAGATGCCTGGCATGAAGACCATGATGTACTTCATGCCCGTGATGCTGCTCGCGATCTTCAACAGCTTTGCTTCAGGCCTCAGTTACTACTACTTCCTTGCCAACGTGATCACCTTTGCACAAATGTTCCTGTTTAAAAAGGTGATCGACGAAGATGCGCTTCATGCCAAAATCGAGGCCAACAAAAAGAAACCGGTCAAAAAGTCGAAATGGCAGCAACGCATGGAAGAGCTGGCCAAACAGCAGGAGGCACAAAAGAAACGCAAGAAGAGGTAAGCAGGCACCAAAGAAAACAGCCATGCACATGCTTCAGCAAATCAGTCCGGTAGACGGACGCTACCAGCAGCAAACAGCTCCCCTGCGAAAATTCTTTTCAGAGGAGGGCCTGATATCTTACAGGGTCATGGTGGAGATCAGATACCTGCTGGCACTCACCCGCGTCATCCCACAACTCAAAGCCTTGAAGGCACAAGATAAGGAAAAGATCCTTGGCATTGCCGGCGGCTTTTCGCACGATGATGCCCTTCGGGTAAAAGCGATCGAAAAGGAATGCAACCATGAAATCAAGGCGGTGGAATATCTGATCAGGGAGCGCTTCGATGCGCTGGGGCTGCAAATGTACAGGGAATGGGTGCACTTTGGTCTTACTTCCCAGGACATTAACAACACCGCTGTTCCTTGCTCCCTGAAAGATGCCCTGGAAGAGGTGATCCACCCGCAAATTGAAGCGCTGATTGCCAGGTTGGACGAACTGGCTGACACGTGGATGGACATCCCGATGCTGGCACGCACACACGGCCAACCGGCTTCGCCCACCAGCCTGGGCAAAGAGCTTTTGGTGTTCAGGGAAAGACTGGCCAACCAGCATGAGGAACTCAAATCTTTGCCCTTTCCGGGTAAGTTTGGTGGTGCCACAGGAAATTTCAATGCACACCAGGTGGCTTTCCCGGATATCGACTGGCCTGCATTTGCCGATAAGCTCCTGTCAGACATGGGACTGACCCGCTCCCGAACCACCACGCAGATCGATCATTACGACCGCCTCTCAGCTATCTTTGACTGCCTCAAACGGATCTGTACCATCCTGATAGACCTGGACAGGGATTGCTGGTCTTACATTTCCATGGATTATTTTAAACAGAAAATCAAGAAGGGCGAAGTAGGATCCTCAGCAATGCCCCATAAGGTAAACCCCATTGATTTTGAGAATGCCGAAGGAAATGCCGGCCTGGCCATCGCACTTTTCGGGCACTTATCTGCAAAGTTGCCTGTAAGCCGCCTGCAACGAGACCTGAGCGACTCCACGGTCCTCAGGAATATCGGTGTGCCCGTTGGTCACCTGCTGATCGCACTCAATTCCACCATTAAAGGCCTCAGCAAGATCTCCCTGAACCGGGAAC
>PWOD01000054.1 GCA_003557545.1 bacterium
CGAGACTGTCATCAAGTTTTTTTTCCAGCAAAACAGCCTCTGTCTTGCGTAATCTCAAAGGATAGGGATAGACACTCCCGGCCGCCAGCCGAACATCCTGAATTTTTTCAGCCGGATCAAGTTTGATTCTTCCAGCCATGATAGTTTTAGAAATCGCCTGGTATTCACGGGGCCCAACATCCCGATAATATTCCCGCCAACCTTCCCCGGGATGAGGGAGGTAGATTCTACGTAAAAACTCGTTCGGTTTAAGATCAAACTGTTTGTAGTCCTGATAAAAATCGACCAGATCTACCTGGCGCTCGCCATCGACGCTGGACAGCTGAAGTCGAGCATCATAGACCAGCAGGGCAACAACACCATTGGCACTGGGAGATGCGTTGACAATATTACCGGCCCAGGTCGCACGGCTCTGGAGAGCCAGAACACTGAGGGTTTTGATCGCTTGATAAAGCAGCGGATAACGTTCCACAACCGGTTGATTGTAGCGGACATCACTAAAGGTAGTGAGTGGTTTTAAAACCAGTTCATCATTCAGCTCAGGTTCACCCTGAAGCTCCGGACAGCTATACATATTAATCAGAACGGTAGGCGGCAGGTTATTGTTTTTCAAAGCAACAAACAGATCGGTACAGCCGGCCAGGGGAATCGCGTTTTCTTCAGTGTCCAGGGCCTGTTTTAGTTCAGCTTCGCTCTGGGGGTTGATCACCCGATAATCTTGTAGATATGGTTTCATATTATGATTAACTCCTTAGTCGTTTTTTAAAACCTTTTCCATGGCATCAAAGATCCGTTTGTAACCTGTGCAACGGCACTGATTTCCGGCCAGAGCTTCCTGCATAGTCTCGGCCGAATCAGGGTTTTCCAGGTAATATGTCGCCGACATGATCATACCCGGGGTGCAGATACCGCACTGGGCACCACCATAACGTTGAAAAGCTTCCTGAACATCAGTCAGCTCGTCCTCGTCGCCAATTCCCTCAATAGTTGTTATCTTAGCACCATCGGCCTGCGCGGCGGGAATCAGACAGGCCAGAGCCGGGCGACCGTTAAAATGAATAGTACAGGCACCGCACTCCCCTTCACCACAACCCTCCTTGGTTCCGGTAAAACCGAGATCTTCACGTAGAAGGTCAAGCAGTCTTGTTAAGGGATGGGTGACGACAGAATAGGGTTTTCCATTAAGTTCAAATTTGATTTCCTGTTGTAAAAGTTTTTCAGGCATCGGTAGTTTCCTCCAGTTTTGACAGAGTATCGTGGATAGTTTCAGGTAAAAGCGGAATCAGGGTAATAAACTGTTTATCAAGCGCCAGAGCCACCGCTCCGGCAATCGCCGGCGCCGGACCATCAAACGGTAGCTCGCCAATCCCCTTGGCTTTATAGGGACCATAATTTTTCAGAGGAAACTCGATAAATTCAACATCGATACTGGGAACATCAGCCGCGGTGGGGATGATATAATCAGCGTAGTGGTTGTTCTTCATCACGCCCTCTTCCAGCACAACATTTTCAAACAGAGTATAACCAATAGCCTGGACAATCCCACCTTCGATCTGACCGGCCGCCATGTCAGGATTGATTAGCTGGCCGGCCTCAACAGTCGAGACAAAATCGGTTATCTTAACTCGATAATCAATCATATCCAGCTCTACAGCGACAACATCACAGCTCCAGGCATAACCGCTGTAAGCGGAGCCCCGGTAATTTTCTTCATCCCATTGTTCTTCCGGCGGATCATGATGCTGAACCTCTTTATAAAGTTCGCCATAACTGTTCAGATAGTTTTTAGAGGCGGCAAGAAAATCCTCGGTCGTAAAATCATCCGGTAAACCAGCCGTGTTTTTCAACTCTTCAACCAGCTCCTCACAGGCATCCTGGACAAGTCGGCCAACCACCATGGTCGAACGGGAGGCAACAGTCGGTCCACTATTGGGAACCTTGTCGGTATCCTGTTCTATCACCTCGATCAACTCCGGGGGCAAATTACAGGTTTCAGCAGCAATCTGAACAAACCCCGTATGAATACCCTGTCCAAACTCAACGTTGGCCACGAGAATTTCAAGCGGATTTTCCGAAGAGATTTTAACCCCGGCCCGTGAGGCGAGTTTTTCCTCACCGTCACCGGTAAAGCCACTACCATGGAAAAAAGTGGCCAGGGAAATACCCCGTTTTTTATAATCATTTTCACGGTTGAAGACCGCAAACTCCTGTTTTTTACGCCGATAATCAATCTTTTCCAGCGCCCGATCCATCAGCTGTTCAAGATCTATCTGTTCCTTAATAACCTGCCCGGTCGGCATGCTGTCACCGGGCTGCAGAAAATTTCGGCGACGCAGTTCAGCCGGATCCAGTTGAAGCTGTTCGGCCGCCTCGTTCAACAGCAGCTCAAGCGCGTAAATCGACTGGGGTGCACCAAATCCACGGAAGGCTGAAAACGGTGTTGAATTGGTCATATAGGCACGTGCCTGGAGGTTAACCGCCGGCCAGTTATAGGGACCGAACGAATGGAGTAAACCCCGGGATAAAACTGTCGATGTAAGGGTCGGATAGGCCCCGCCATTAAGAGCAAAGTCCATCTCCAGAGCCAGCATCTTCCCCTGTTTGTCGAAGGCCGCACGAACCGTGGTATCGGAAGGATGCCGTTTGGTTGTGGCCAGCAAGTCCTCTTCCCGACCATAGACCATTTTTACCGGCCGACCGCCCGATTTCAATGACAACAGGGCGGCATGACCGGCAAGAATACTGGGATAATCCTCTTTGCCACCAAAGGCCCCCCCGGTGGTGGTCTGAATAACCCGGACTGATGTTTCATCTATGGCAAATAGGTTGGCCAGGGCACCGGTTATATAATAGGGACACTGCAGCGAGCCGCGAACCGTTACCTGTTCGCCAGGAACAACCTCGGCAATAATTCCCTGGGGTTCGATATAGAGATGTTCCTGAGCCTTTGTTTTATAATGATTTTCAACGATAAGATCAGCTTTATCAAACTCAGCCTGAAGATCCCCATCCTCAATCTGGTAGGAACAAAGAACATTGTCCTCGCCATACTGGACCTGCTGCTTGGAGCGAGCCTCATCAATTGTAAAAAAAGCGGGATAACCGTCTGTCTTCATCTTAACAGTAATATGATTTATCGCCCGATCAACCATCTGTTGATCTTCATGCGCAATAAGTGCCAGAGGTTCCCCTTTGTATTTAACCTCATCATCAGCCAGAAAGGGGATTTCATTTTTAATCATAGCACAGATATTTTCCCCGGGAATATCCTCCGGTTTGACTATCACAAACTCATCCCAGGGTATCCCCGGTTCAAAAACAATATCAACAATTTCACCCCGGGGTTCGGGAGAACGAACGGTGCGGCCGTAGAGACAGCCTTCAGGTTGGATATCGTCAATATAGATGGCTTGACCTTTAACCTTTGGAATACCTTCCTGACGTTCAAGATTTTTACCGACATATTTAAGTCCAGCTTCTGCACGTTGTTTTTCCTTTTGTTCTGGAGCAACAACTGAATTACTCATACTGACACCACCATTCTGGCCGATTAATTTTTAAGCCAAATTAGGTTATTGATAACACCACAAGTTTAACTATGAAATATTAATTCTAAAAGAAAAATCTCCCTACCAGAAAAAATTAGCGGGTTGTTTAAAGTGGCTAAGCGAGCGGTATCTGAGAATTAAACCGTTCAAGTATCTGATGACAATAAGCCACCGCAAGAGCATCGGCCGCATCATCCGGTTTTGGAATCTGCTGGAGTTTCAGTTCCCGCTGCAGCATACTCTGGACCGCCAGCTTATCGGCATTTCCTGAACCGGTTATGGTTTTTTTGATTTTTAACGGCGAATATTCCACTAGCCTGGCAGCATCATTAGAGGCAGCCAGAACGATCACACCACGAGCCTGACCAACAAGAATTGCCGTCTTAACATTTTTACTGAAAAAAAGTTGTTCAACCGCAACTACCTCGGGGGTAAAACGTTTTACCAGTTCATCCACCGATCGGTAAATATTTTGCAGACGAACAGCAAAATCAGTTTGTTTGCTGGTCCTGACAACTCCAAAACTCAGAACAGTCGGAATATCCCGGGGAGTTTGATACTCAAGAATCCCATATCCCGTGGTTGCCAGCCCGGGATCAAGTCCAAGAATTTTAGTAATTGGCCGGCTCCCACTGCCGATTCAGGCTAATCAACAGCGGCAGGTTGTTCAACAATTTCAAGATTACTGTCTACCTCCTGCACATCCTGATGATCATCCAGCTCCTCAAGTAGCCTTAACACCTGTCGGGTGGTTCGTTCATCCACCTGCACGGTCGTTTTAGGCAGCCGGGCGATGGTTGCCATCTGAGGTTGGAGATCATTATCGAGCAACGTTTGCTTGACGGCGGAAAAGTTTTCTACAGAAGTATAAATTTCGAACTGATCGTCCTCATCGACCTTTTTCAGATCATCGGCACCGGCTTCAACCACCAGTTCAAACAGCTGCAATTCATCACAACTCTCCAGCGGCAGGGTTAAATAGCCTTTTCTTTCGAACAGATAGGAGACACAGCCACGGGCTCCAACATTACCATTATGTTCATCAAAAATCTTCCGAATCTGAGCAATCGAACGGTTTTTATTATCAGTCGTCACATCAACAATAATGGCAATCCCACCCGGGCCATAGCCCTCATATACGGCGTCTTCATACTCGACACCCGGTAGATCACCGGTCCCCCGTTTGATAGCCCGTTCAATGCTGTCCTTGGGCATATCCTGATCCCGGGCCCGCTCGATAATATTGTTTAACTCGATATTTTTATCGGGGTCTCCCCCACCGCGACGGGCAGCAGAGATAATTTTACGTGAAAACTTCCCAAAGATCTTCCCTTTTCGGCGATCCTCACGGGCTTTTTTATGTTTAATATTCGACCATTTAGAATGTCCTGCCATCTGTTTCTCCTTAAGTTAGATTAATTGACAGTCAAATCAGATAACTCAATATTTTATGGAAAACTCCCGGTAACTACCGGTCGGCTCCAGCCAGTCCAGATCGAGGTTTTCAACCCGGGCCCTGAGCGGTCCCTGCTGAACCGCCTGCAGAAGATTTTCCAACGAGTTCATCGGGCCCTCGGCAACCAGTTTAACCGTCCCGTCAGGTTGATTTTTGACCCAGCCGGTAAGCGCTTCTTGTGCGCGGGCTTTTTGCCTGGTAAAAGCTCTGAATCCCACGCCCTGAACCCGCCCATAAACTGTTGCTTCCAGCCGTTTAATTTGCGATTTTTCCATGAATAATACCTCAAACAAGAGTTTTCTCAGTCAGCCAGATTTAAACCACCGGCTGACCGGTAACTATTATATAAATTTTCCCAAAGATTTTACAGCGTTACCTGTTGGGCGGCGGCAACAGCCTGCCGCACAGCCTGCTCCGCCGAAAGTCGTGCGGGAAAATTAAACCGTGGATGTTCCCAGGTGTTCACACCAAAAATTGGCCGGTTATTTTTTATTGCGAAGGCCAGTTCAGAAAGAGTCCCTTCCGCCCCACCAACCGCAATCACCGCCTGGCCGGCCAGAACATTGGCAAGATTTCTGGCTTCGCTGAGTCCGGTAGGAATAATTAGGTCGAGAAACTGATTGGCATCACTGGCCTGCTTTTTCATCAGTATACCGACCGACAGCTTGCCCCCGTGCTGTTTATAAGCCCGACAGGCAGCTTCCATTACTCCTCCCCGTCCCCCACAGATCAAAGCGGCACCTGTTGGAGCGAGATGTTTTCCAACTTCAGCGGCCAGCTCGGCAGTTTCAGTATCAGCCTGACTATTTCCAATAACGGTTATCTGTAATTGTGCCATAATATTACATCGTTCTCCTTAATATTTATAGTTGTCCTCAGAAAACTCTCGATACTGCAGCGCCTCCGCCACATGAGTCTCGGTTACCCGCCGATCCCCCTCAATATCAGCCAGAGTTCTACCAACCTTCTGCAGCCGGTGGACCGTGCGGGCACTGTGTCCTAAATCATCCACCGCAGTCCGCAACAATGCATGGGCAGCCTCCGTTAACTGGCAATATTTTTCTAAACGGTTGGCCGGAAGGTCGGCGTTCAATGAAAAGTTTTCATCCCGATAACGCTGATTCTGCCGCTGGCGGGCAGCTATCACCTGGCGCCGCATCTGGCTGCTGGTTTTACTGCGTTTTTTATCCCGCAGCATATCATAACGAACCGGACCGACAGAAAGATGTAGATCAATTCTGTCCAGCAGCGGACCGCTCAACTTATGAAGATAACGGTCGATCTGAGAAGGACTGCAGGTACAGTTTCGTTCAGGATGAGTAAGGTAACCACAGGGACAGGGGTTCATCGCCGCGATTAAAAAGAAATTTGCCGGAAAGGTATATGAACCTCGCGCGCGGGAAATTCGTACCTCACCATTCTCAATTGGCTGACGCATCATCTCCAGCACCGAACGGCTAAACTCCGGTAGTTCATCTAAAAACAGCACACCATTATGAGCCAGGCTGGCCTCGCCGGGGCCGGGGACCTGACCGCCACCGATCAGCCCGGCTCCCGAAATAGAATGATGGGGAGCCCGGAAAGGCGGAACCTTGATAATGGAGTTCTGATTTAACAGCTCACCGGCCACACTGTGAACAGCGGTTGTTTCCAGCGACTGCTGTTTAGAAAGTGGTGGAAGAATGCCTGGAATACGTTTGGCCAGCATTGATTTACCGGTACCCGGCGGACCGATCATCAACGCATTATGGCCGCCGGCCGCGGCGATTGACAGCGCCTTTTTGGCTGAACTCTGGCCCCGCACATCGACAAAATCAGGGACCACAGGAGCAGACTGATGCAGATCCTCCGCCGGCGGGGGCCGGGGTACATGACGGTCCTCGAGAACTGCCACAGCCACCCGAAGATGACTGCAAACAAGCGGTGTAATATCGACCGGTTCGGCCTCTTTATAATTTTCCGGCGGTAACAATATCTTGTCAAGCCCATGTTCGGCGGCGGCCAGAGCTAACGGCAGGACACCGGGTATCCCCCGGAGTTTACCGTCCAGGGCTATCTCACCCAGTAACAGGTAGTTTTCCAGCTGGAGGGGACTGACCTCCAGCTGCCCGGAGGCCAGTAAAATTCCGACGGCGATTGGAAGATCATAGGTGGATCCCTGTTTAAGCTTATCAGCGGGCGAAAGATTAACGGTAATTTTTTCACGGGGAAATTTAAACCCGGACTCCTTAATTGCCGGTTTGATCCGTTCCCGACTCTCACGCACCGCCTGGTCGGGCAGGCCGACGATATGAACGCCGGGAAGCCCCTCGCCCAGGTGAATCTCAGCGGTAACTATTTCACCTTTAATCCCATCAACGAGACCGGAATAAACCCTGGCCAGACTCATTCTAATGCGGTGAAAGCATTAACAATATGACGAATTTTTGTTTCAGGAAAATCAACTTCAATAGCTATCACATCAAATCGACAATGATTAAAATCACGGTTCCTCAGTTCAGCCCGGGCCAACCGCCGGAGATGATCCCGTTTTTCCCGGGTAACCGCCAGTTCGGGCGGGCCATAGATGGAGCTACTGCGGGTTTTTACCTCAACAAAGATTAGCTGATCCTGCTCCGACGCCAGAATATCACATTCTCCCAGCGAAGACTGGAGATTTCTCGCGATGATGGTCAGCCCCTTTTCCTGTAGAAAATTGACCGCCAGATCTTCACCCCAGGAACCCAGCCCGCTGCTGCCGGCCATTTCAACTCATCAGCTTCATTGGCTATCAGGTAAAAACCAGGCTGGCATAACCAACCCCCGGCTGATCATCACCGGTAACTTCCGTGCTTGTCCGATAATCCAGGAGTTCTGCCTGACTGACACCGAGAGTTTGCATGGCGACCATAATAGGTCCATATCCACAGACCGAACCGGCGATTGACCGCCGGTAAAAAGTTTCAACATCCATCTCCAGTACAGGCTGATAGATCTGTTTATCATTTTCCCTGAGCTGGGCCTCTGGTTGATAATGATTTAAATCAGAACTGGCGATCAGGCCTACCCGGCGGCCGGTTTGTTCGACCGCCTGTTGAAGATCAGCAGCCAGCTGTCGAGCAGTATCCGGAGTCAGATGGCCAACTGTCAGGGGAACTATTTTAAATTGATTAAACCGATATTGAAGAAACGGTAGTTGAACCTCGACGGAATGTTCACGGGAATGGGCGCGCTCATTCCGAACAACCCCCTCAAACAGCTGAATCAGCTGGCGGTCAACCTCCACCTCCCCCAGTGGTGTCTGCCAGTTTTCTGTAGAGACCGCCGGGAACTCAGGAGTATGGTAATGGCCAGGACCAATAATTATATAGGTTTCAGCCGGTTGAAGTGCAGTATAGGAATAGGCGGCGCAGAGACCGGAAAAGGGATAACCGGCATGGGGGGCAACAACAACTCGACCGGTGGTAGTGGCCTCGGCAGAGGCGAAATACTGTTTTAACACAGCAATCAACTCGCTGCGTTTTTCAGGATAAAAACGCCCGGAAACAGCCGGTTGCCGCATAGCTATATCACTCCGGTTTAGTTAACTACTGAAGCTAATTATAACCCAACCAGTACAACTGCTATTTAACCGCAGACTGACACGCAACTGGTTGGCACAACTATATAATGAGCTGAAATCTATTATCTGTCAACAAAACAGTGGGGAGATCAACTTTTCAATAGGAGTTGTCCGGAGAACTGCCGGGTCAAAGAGGAATTTTCAAGCACCGGCTGGCCATTCACCAGAACGGTGTTAACTCCCACAGACAGCTGATGAGGGTTTTCATAACTGGCCCGATCGGCCAGCTCCGCCAGAGAAAAAATCACCAGGTCAGCCCGTTTACCGGGAACAATAGTTCCCCGATCTTTCAAACCTAGCTGACGCGCCGGCAAAGCTGTAATCCGGCGAATTGCTTCCTCCAGTAATAGCAGCTTTTTCTGTTTGACATAACGGTCTATAAAACGGGGGAAAGTTCCATAATACCGGGGATGCGGGGCGGTCTCCAGCCAGTGCCCCTCGGGAGCAATGGACAGACCATCCGAACCGACAGCGGCGATCTCCATGCGATAAAGATATTCAACATCGGCCTCCGACATATACTCATAGAGACCGATAATCTCGCCCTGTTCCTCGATGATCAGATCAAAGAAACAGTCCCAGGGTGATTGATCCCGCGAGGCGGCTATCGCCTGTAAGGTTTTCCCAACCAGGCAGCGGTTAGCTGAAGTTTTAACAGCACCAATTCTGATTCCCCGGGGAGTCAGAACCCCGGGTCCCGGGTAACCGGGCCAATCCGGATCGCCGCCAAGCAGTGCTTCCCGTAACCGGCGACGAACAGATGGTCGGGCCAGCATACGTCCCATCTCCGCCCTACCCCGTTCTCTAACCCAGCGTGGGAGCAAAGAACTCAAATAGGTGCTACCTACGAGGTAGGGATAAAGATCATAGGCCAGCTCTAATCCCTGTTGACGCTGCCGGTAGATCCGTGCAACTGCTTCTTTTACCAGTCCCCAATTGGGCTGACCGGAAGCTTTGAGATGGGATATTTCAGTCCTGACTCCTGATTTTTTAACAATTTCAAAGGTCTCTTCCAGGGCTTCCAACAACCTGTAACCTTCATTCCTAATATGAGTCGCATATAATCCATCATGTTCAGCCACTACCCGGCAGATTTCAATCAATTCATCCGGGCTGGCATAACAGCAGGGAATATAGACAAGACCGGTCGAGATTCCCCAGAGTCCCCGGGTCATATAGCTATCAACCAGCTGTTTAGCAGTTTGCAGTTGATCAACAGTTAACTTTCCCCGCTCAAATCCTTTGACCCGGGCCCGGATCGCTCCATAGCCAATAAGCGGACAAACGTTAACTTTCAGCCGGGCTTCGCCGAGCCGGTCAAGATACTGCTGAAAGTTACTCCACGACCAATCGACAGCCGCTGACAGATAGGAAAAACTGCGTTTGAGTTCGGATTTATTGTCAGGACTAAAGGGGGCAACGGCCATTGAGCAGTTGCCGGTAACCTCAGTAGTAACCCCCTGATAAAGTTTGCTCAGGGCACGTCCGTCTTCCAGTAGACTTAAATCTGAATGGGAATGGATGTCGATAAATCCCGGAGCGACAATCTGCCCGCCGGCATCAATCTGACGGGCCTTCTCCCAGGATAACCCCCCGCCTCGTTTAATTTCCTTAATTATTCCATTATCAACGAGCAGATCAGCTTTATACGGGGCAGATTTTGTCCCATCAACGATGGTGCCATTTTTGATAATAAGTTGTAAATCAGCCAAACCAGTTCACCGGACCCAAAATTTTCATCAATTTGTTAATTTATCAAGATAATCTAACAGGCGGCCAAACTCAAACTGCCGCTGGCGGAGCTCAGGCAGGGCACGGCGTAGACCGGAAGCGATGGGTGTTGCAGGCAGATGCATATGGAGCAAAATGATATCCCCGGGACGGGCAGTAAGCAGCTGTTCAACGATTACAGTTTCAGAGGCTGTACCGCCAAAATCCGGTGTAACGGTGAAGTTAACCGGTATCAGATCCTGTTGATAGACAATAGCTACTCCAGTATCATCATAATAACCGGTACCGGCCCGAAAAAATTCTGGCTCAGCTCCGGTCAGCCGGGTGATCAGCTGCTGATTTTTAACAACCTCCTGGCGAGCTTCTTCCGGCGAACCGGTCCCCCGAATTCCATAAACCACCGGCGCGTCAACCGTCAACGGACGGTGATGATAGCCATGATTTCCCAGGGTAAAAAGCGGATTTTCAGACAGCTGTTTGGCCAGTTGAGGATTACTTTTCAACCAGTTACCACTGACAAAAATAACCGCTGGAATCCGCTGTTTTTCCAGCAACTCAAGCAGTTCAGAATCATAACCATCAACACAGGCATCGAGGGTTAAAAACAGCTTGTTCTGATCAACCCCGACACGATTTTTTACCAACTGTGCCTCAACTGAAACCGGCACCCATAAAAATGCACCGGCAATTAAAAGAATAAATAAATTTTTCATAAACTCTCCTGTGAATAAAATCTCCTGAGTTTACCATGTAAATAGCAACCTGACCGAGTTCCAAAAACTGACTTAAAAAAATAATCAGGTGACAAACCGAGTATTAGAACTCCCAGTTTAACAACGGAGTGGCCCGGAAAGGACCGCTGCGCAGACCTCGCCTTTCCGGCTTAAAATTAACGTTTAGCAACCCCAATTGTAAACCATAAAGATTGTCGGTTAAATTGATCAACCCGATCTGCAAACCTCGTAAATTTTTCGTCCGATTAATTAACCCCAGCTGCAACCCGCTCAACTGCTGTAAGTTTTGATTGTAAAAACCCGCCATCTGCAACCCCCGATGATAACTGTCAGACAGAGAAACAATCCCCGAAAGCTGGATCCCGGCAACATCTCCAGCGATCTTTCCGCCTAACAGTCCCAGTTGTAGCCCCTGGAGATTCCGGCCGATCATGCCGGAAAAATAATTACTCTGAATACCACTTAAAGAACCATCAACGGCGGTACCTCCGGCCAGCTGTATTCCCCGATAATCACCGGCGGTGGTGACAACCGCCCCACTTTGCAACCCGGTAAAATTATTTCCCACCACGCCGATTCCACCAAACTGAAAACCGTGGTAATTTTCCCCGGTTAGACTGATCAGACCGAGTTGAATTCCCCGACCATCTTGCTCCACCCTGTGATAAGAAAGCGGTCCCAGGTCGATCCCCGACAGCTGCCGGTGTGAGATTCGATAAAATGACAACCTGAGTCCCCAAATCGAGGTGGAGGAGCCGGGCCACTGATAATTTTCCGTGATTCCAACGCCCAGCGGTGAAACCGAACGGCCCGAAACCGGGGAAAAAACAGCCAAACTGACAAGGCCAAGCTGCACCAGCAGACAGAGAATCAGTACCCGGCTGAACCGGTTGTTGGCTAAACAAAAAAGATGGAGTTTTAAAACCATAGAAATTTCTCCCAAAATATTGAGATTCCAGCCGGTTCGCCTGCCCCCAACAACAAAAGTTTAAGACAGATAAACTGACAGAATCAATCGCTTAATTTTACCACAATATATAACTGACAAAACCATCCTCGATTAACAGTTTAACAAACCGCTGAAAATCCCAAGGCACCCGGTTAAGCGTGGAAACTAACCGGTAGACTGATCATCTCCGGACGGGGGATAAAATCTTTTCACCAGGGATACTCCGGCCTGCTGACAGATCAACTGAATTGCCCGGTGATAAGGCTGAAGCTGAGGATAGGTTGAAACTGAACGAGAATAAAATAGCACCCGGTCCGACTGCTGTTGCTGAAGAAAATCGACTGATCGGGGAATAATCTCTTCAACCCGATCAGCCGTTAACAGCTGGTCATAATAGGCTATTTCCCGGCGCTGATCAATCAATCCAAATTTTCCCGAAAGAATCGCAAAATCACTCTGCGCTTGCCGGGCCAGCCGGGCCACCTGATTAATTCGCTCGCTTTTGTAACGCTCAACCGCAGGAAGTAACCCCGGTGTGGTAAGCTTTTCTTTTGAACAATAGGTCACATAAAGTTCGGTTGATAAAGACATGTAAATCTCTCCTGGATAAGTTTTACAAACAACAGCCTCCTCCCCGACCTTGTGGTCTACCTGAAAATTATATAATTCCAAAAGCTTTTTCTACAGTAAGAGGTCGAATTATGTAAAAATTAACTAAACTTGATCTGGCTCAATCTCCCCGGTAGGTTAAGCTGTCAATTGTTTGATAGTTAACTTATCATTCCAGAGGGTCAGGGTGGTTTTTACAGTTAATTAAACTTAACTGTTCCCGGCCGGTCCGGTGAAAAATTTCAGTCGGAAGTAACAAAGCGTTATTTGATAATCAATTTACAGGAGGTTACAAAATGCAACTATTAGATGAAATAGCCAGCCAGGCAGTTGAATTTAACGAACTTGTAGATTATTCGGACAACTCAATTGTCAGTAAAACTCTGCTTGACTCAGCCGAAGGGACAATCACCCTGTTTGCCTTCGACCGGGGCCAATCATTAAGTGAGCACTCAGCTCCTTTCCACGCCTTTGTACAGATAATCGACGGAACCGGGACCATTATAATCGACGGTGCGGAGATCGAAGCCACGACCGGTCAATGGGTTTTGATGCCAGCCGACATTCCCCACGCTGTCGAGGCCAATCAGCAATTTAAAATGCTCCTGATAATGATCCGAACAAAATCCTGAATTACCACATGATCTGTTCTGATTACTAATAATCAGCATAATTTCAGCAGAGGAATTACTGGCAATCAGTTTTAATAGCTAAACTTACAGTTTGTTCATTTCTTTTCATACTGCAATAATACTTGTCAACCCAGCCAATGCCGGCTTGCGACAGCTCCATCGTGCCCTGCCGAACAGTGAGAATGTTTTACCGATATACCAAAATAACCTGTGATTTATCAATCCGGCGATGACAAACAACTTCGCATCTCTCGAGAAATTCTAATTTTTAGTTATTTTATCCAAAAAACAGTTGACCAGAGTGATTATTCTTACTATACTTAAGCAAATTAATTAGTTTTATTAAAAAAAGGAGCTGGTTTATATGAAAATTGCCAATAATTTTGCAGAACTTATTGGTTCCACCCCGTTACTGAGAATTAACAGTTTTGATTACGAGCTAAAAGCTGAAATACTGGCTAAATTAGAGTTTTTTAACCCGGGTGGTTCTATTAAAGACCGTATCGCCTACTCGATGATAAAAGAAGCCGAAGAGGCCGGCAAAATCTCTCCCGGAGATACAGTTATCGAGCCAACCAGCGGCAACACAGGTATCGGTCTGGCCTCGGTCTGTGCCTCCCGCGGGTACCGACTTATTCTGACAATGCCGGAATCTATGAGCATAGAACGCCGTTCTCTACTCACTGCTCTGGGAGCAGAACTGATCCTCACGCCGGCCGAAATGGGTATGCAGGGCGCGGTCAGTAAAGCCCAGGAGATTTTTGATAGCTCCCGTGATATCTACATGCCTCAACAGTTTAACAATCCGGCGAACCCGCGAATCCACTACAAAACAACCGGACCGGAGATCTGGGAGCTA
>PWOD01000159.1 GCA_003557545.1 bacterium
CCTGGCCTCAGGGGATATTGGAGCTGATTGCAGTTTTAAATGTCGGGGTCATGCGACGATATCGGGGGCCGGTCATACGATTCAATGTTATGCCAGTCATGGCCAGATATCAATACCTGAAATTTTGATAATGAGTTGTAACGTGGGGACAGTCAATGCCGTCGAACAGATGACTCCAGCTGATTTTTACCGTTATTTACGAAAATTTGGTTTTGGCAACTGGACCGGGGTTGAATTGCCTGGAGAATCCCAGGGAAGTTTACGCCGTCCGGATGACTGGTCAGCCCTGACTCAGCCCAGTATCGCTATCGGACAGGCTGTTTCAGTGACACCGTTACAGATCAGTTCTGCACTGTCTGCAGTGGTTAATGGCGGTGAGCTGCTCCGTCCGCAAATAATCCATAGTAAAAGAATCGCTGATCGAGTTGAAAGATCCGGTAACAGAAGCGTAATACGACAGGTTATTGAAAAAGATGTTGCAGAAAAGATGAGAGAGTATATGCGGGCGGTTGTAACGGAGGGGACAGGACGTCAGGCTGGCTCCAGTAGATATAAGTTGGCCGGTAAGACCGGTACAGCGCAAAAGGCAGATCTTGAACGTGGTGGCTATTATACTGATCGGGTGCTGGCTTCTTTTATTGGTTTCGGCCCCTATGAAGATCCCCGGCTTGTTGTTGCGGTTTTTGCTGATGAACCTCAGGTGGGTCGTTATGGGGGTGAAGTTGCCGGGCCGGCTTTTAGCCGGATAATGGAACGGAGTCTGGACTATTTCGACCGGAACTTTTCCGGTGGATTGTGAATTTTTTAGAAAAGGGGGCCCTCCGGATAGTTTGTCTGTTAAATTTAGTCATAAAACTCTAACTGATTGCTGGCGATGGAGTCTTAGAAAAATAGTGCTTAATCTATCAATTGACTGGCCGATATTAGTAGTAGGTGTGAAATTTTTAACTGATTACCCTAAAATGCCAAACGGGAGGCTCAGACATGGCTTCTGATCCAACAAATGCCTATAAAGATACACAGATACATACCGCGTCACGTGAGCAGATTTTATTGATGCTTTATGAGGGAGCAATTCGGTTTATGAAGCAGGCCAAGGCTGCTCTGGAAGAAAAAGATTTCGAAATTGCTCACAATAAGATTATTCGTGCCCAGGATATTGTTACTGAACTGATGGCTTCGCTGGATCTTGAGGTGATGGGAGATGTTGGTAACGATCTTTACCGGCTCTATGATTATGCCCTGCATAACCTTGTCCAGGGTAATGTTGATAAAGAAACTACAAATATTGATGAGGCAATTAAAGTAATGGAACAGCTGCAGGAAGCCTGGGACACGGTGATTAATAAGCAGGGAATGACCTATGAAAAAGCAAAAAAACAGGTAGAACAGGCCGAGAATAAGCTGTCCGATAGTTCTAAAAAGTCGGCAGAACAGAAAGCTCAACCGGCGGCCAAAGAGGAGTCTGAAGAAAAACCCAAAAAACCTTCCGAACTGGATGATCCGCCCTATGGGGACCTTTCGATCCAGGGATAAATTATCCGAGATTAGCAGTCAGCTGTTGGAGCTTGAGAGAAAGGTGCAGAACTCTATCAGAGCAAATCCAGAGCCTGATATTGAGGCAGCCGGGAGCTATCTATCTAACCAGAATAGACTGTTGAAAAGGCTACAGAACAGTGAAAAAAATCATCATTTAGAGTTGGATCCTTCTTCGGATAAAATCAAAAAATTCATTATAATGAGAAAAAAAACAGCTGATCTGATAAAAGCCAGGATGGGCGTTCTACAGCAGCAGCTTTCCAGCCTGGAAAGCTCTGTATTATTACTTCAGCATTATCTGCCCGGGGGCGAAAAAAACGCCCCCCCCGCCAGCCTGAGGATTGATGCCAACGCTTAAAAAGCAGGCTGTAAAGTGATGGTAAAGTGAGGTTCTTCTTCGATCAATATTAGCTCCCAAATGAAAATTTAATAGATTAAAAAATCTTGCTAAAATGCCGATCATTAAGGTGACTATCAGGGTTTTGAGAGCGGTTAAACGTCCTGGAAATCAGCCGTCTGCTGTCAGCTGATAAAAGCTGCTTCCGGTGATCTGATCGGGCAGGAGTGGGTCGAACCATTTCTATCCAGTCGATACCCCGAGTTTTCGAAGGGGCGGGAGTCGCACCCTCGCGTAGGGGCTGATTGCCGGCAAACTCGTTCCACCGCCCGAAAAAAGTGGATTTTTGAGTCTGAATGAAGTATATTTGTAATGTAGATAAAAGGCTCAAGTTGTAGTTTATAGTGGGCTTGAATAAATAGTTCGGGGTCTGACGCAGGGCGGTTAATTGCATCTGCTGGTTTGCTGTCCGGCCGTAGGATTTTTTTAGCTTGGGTGGAGAGTTAGTGGAAATAATTGGTTGTTTATAACTGTTAGAGTTAATAATTGCAGTGTAGACCATAAAAAACGGTTGTTTCGCCGGGCGAAACGATCAAGTAGTGGTTGTTAGAGTTAAACCGGGATATCTGTGAAAATCTTTTGATTGGCCTGTGATAACTATGTCAGGGCCGCTATTGAGAAAAAATGATTTTAGCTGGTGGTTACTTACCCTGGGGGTTTTCTGTACCCTCTTCCTGCTGTTTTTTTCCGGAGTTATTAGAGCTGAGGAGATTATTGATTGGTCGCTGGAGGCCGACTGGAATCAGGCTGTCGAATCGGAGCATGTTGAGATCGATGGAGATAGATTGCTCTGGAGATTGCATGAAACCCTGGAGGTTACAGAGGATAGCTGCTCCGATTGGGATCAGTACCATTCCCTGGAAAACATTGCCTGCCAGGATGATCGGCTTTTTCTTGATGAGGATAACGAGGTGGATGAACTGTTTGAAGCCGTGGGGGTTGGCCGAAGCGGTGAGATTAGACAGTGGGAGGTTCCGGTTACCGGAATTTACCGGATTGTTGGTAAAGGGGCGCAGGGTGGTGGGGATTATGGTGGTAAAGGGGCACGGATAGAGGGAGAGTTTGAGCTGGAAGCAGGAGAAATTTATGAGATAGTAGTGGGACATAAAGGGTTTGATAAAAACACTCCGGGTGAGTCCCTTGATGATGGTCATGCGACCGGTGGTGGGGCAAGCTTTATAGCCCAGGTTATGCTTGGTGATCTGCAGCCATTGATTGTGGCGGGAGGTGGCGGTGGTAACGATTCGATTGCCGGAGCGACAAACCATCATGGTCAGGCTGGTGAAGCAGGTGGTTCTGCCCAGGCCGGCGGAGCGATTTCTAATACGGGGACCCCGGGAGCCAATGGAGAAGGTGGAATCGGGGTATTTAACAGCACAGGTGGAGCTGGCTGGTTGAGTGGCAACGATGGTACGGCGGAAGCACTTAAAGACTCTCCTGAGGGTTGTGATGATGCGGCTAGTGATGGGGGGTTTGGCGGGGGTGGAAGTGTTGGAGGAACGTCAAACTATCGAACCGCCGGTGGTGGGGGTTATTCCGGAGGGGCCGGTGCGATGGGAAGTGAGGAGGCCGCTGGCGGTGGTGGCGGTTCCTTTAACAGTGGGGATAATCAAGCCAACGAGAGCGGTTTCAATGAGGGTGACGGGCAGGTCAAAATTGAGCTTCTCGAGTTAACCCAGGTCGATGTCCTTACCGGTTCAAGGATATACAATCTGCTGTCCCTGGATGGGATTTATGATGTTAGTCGAACGCTTGTCGAGTGGCAGTCTGAAGAGCCTTTTGGCACCGGAATAGATATTGAGTTCGCCGTCACCAGCGATTCACAATCACCTCCCGAGATAGTCTATGAAGCAACCGGTTCCGGACCTACGGGTGACACACATCTCTGGGTGGTGCCGGAGTCCGGCAACTACCGAATTGGGGCCTATGGTGCCCAGGGTGGTCAGGGAGTTAATGGTTCGGGAGGCCGGGGTGCTCATGTTGCCGGAGATTTTTACCTGGAGGCCGGGGAAGAGATTGTGATTCTGGTTGGCCAACAGGGGGAAGGTGGAGGGGTTGCAAATTCTGCGGCGGGAGCCGGAGGGGGAGGGTCGTTTGTTGTTCGTAAGGGAGGGACCGGTCTGTCTGATATCTTTGTGATTGCAGGTGGTGGTGGTGGTCATGCCGGTCAGCATACTCCACATCCGTACCGACATGGTTCTGTTATGCCGGATGGACGGGATTCTGTGGGCGAATATTCTGGGCCGGGAGGAACCGATGGTGAGGGGGGAGGAGCGCCGGCTGAACCGGGTGGTGGGGCTGGTGGCGGAGGATTTTTCACTGATGGCGAAACAAGTGATGGCAATACCGGTGGCCACGCTTTTCTCACCGGCGGTGTTGGAGGTACCGGTGATTTTTCAGGCGGGTTTGGTGGAGGTGGTGCGGCTCGAAGTGGGGGTACTTATTCCCGTCATGGTGGTGGTGGTGGGTTTTCCGGTGGTGGCGGTGGAGTTGGGCTGTCCGATCCTACTTCCGGCGGTGGTGGTGGTTCTTATAATAACGGAGATAATCCATACAGTGAGGCGGCGGTTAATACCGGCGACGGTCGGGTGGTTATTCAGCTGCTTGATGAATGGTCGCAGGCTGACAACGGTCAGCCGATACCTAATATCGATATTGGGGAGGATCTTACCGGGAAATATCTCTGGATTCGTAAGACTTTCTGGAGTGAAGAGCCGCAGAACATTCCCCTGCTAGATAGTTTAAACATAGAGGTTGAGGGGCAGCTTGATGAGGGCTATTTAATCACTGCACCTAAGGATATGATGACCGGCAAACCGGAACTTTTCGAGCTGGATTATGAGCTGAATGGTCAACAGATAATTGTTGATCTGATAGGTAGTCCCGGGACGGTTGATGAAGAACGAATTGAGGGGGTCGAACTGGTCGGTCAGATGGGGCAAACTTTACCGTGGGCGGCTGAACACAGCAGTTTTCAGCTGGAGATTTTGCTGCGTAGTCTGGATATGGAAACATCCCCGGTTGTTAACAGTATTGGTCTCTTACGTCCGGCCGAGTTCATACTGGAAATCAACCATCAAGAAAGTCTTCTCGAGGTGGCTGATGGTGAAACTGCGGAGTTGGTTGGCGTGGTTGAAAATATTAATGGAGTTGACTACAGCCAGGAGATTGAGTTCAGAGTTGATGGTGTCCTGGTTGATACTGAGCTGGTTACCCTTGGCCCCGGCGAAACATCCCCGCTATTATTCAATTATCCGTCCAGTCTTGCTGATGATGGTGCTGAATTAACAATCAGTTCAGCTGATGATTCTGATACTGCCCAGCTACTGGTAGCAGATTTTTCTGGAGGCCGGGGGACTGAGGAAGAACCTTTTTTAATTGCAAACTGGTATCAGCTGGATGAGATTCGGCGAGTTCCCGGAAACCATTATAAGTTAATAGCTGATCTTGATCAGTCAGCTTCCGGTTATCATGATCTGGCCGGGCCGGGTGATTCCGGCTGGCTGCCGGTCGGGACTGAGAGTCAGCCGTTTGAGGGGATTTTCCTGGGAGGGGGGCATTATCTGGCAGATCTTAATATCGACCGGCCGGAACAGGATGGCGTGGGGTTGTTCGGCTGGACCGGCCAGGAGTTTATTCTAAGTGAGGTTGGAATCCGTGATCCGCAAATAGTTGGGGGTAGTTTTGTCGGTGGTGTGGTGGGTAACCATGCCGGGGGGGTAATTATTAATCTTTACCTGCAGGGAGGATCGATTGCCGGTGAGGATGAGGTCGGAGGAATGGTTGGATACACGGATGGAACTATCAATCGAGTCTATTTGGCGGCGGAGATTGAATCTTCCGGTGAAGTTGGCGGGCTGGTGGCTTCCCAGGGTTCGGAAGCGGTAATTGTCGAAAGTTTTTGGGATGAGCAGCTGACGGGACAATCGGGCAGCGCCGGTGGAGATGGAAAAAGTTCGAGAGAGTTAAAAGAACTTGCAACTTTTGATGCAGCCGGCTGGAGTATAGAGAGAGTATTGAGCGCTGATAATCGGGGATATCCCTATCTCAGCGGTGATGACCCGATCTGGGTTTTGCCATATATTGAACTGCAGCTAACGGTCGAGGGAGAGGGGGAGATTCTGGTTGATGGAACATCGTCTACCGGTACGGTCCAGCTGCCCGCCTGGGAAATAGCAGAGTTGGAGGCTGATCCGGCTCAATACTGGTATTTTGCCGATTGGACCGGTGCAGTTGATAGTTCCGCTATCATGGTTGAGCTGTTTATGGATCAATCTCGTGAGATGACCGCCCGGTTTGAGCGTGATACTCGGGTATTAACGGTTGATATAGAAGGGCAGGGGGAGGTGCTGGTTGCCGGGGATAGCTACCAGCAGCCGGTTGGTCTAACCGCCGGAGAAACTTTTAGTTTGGAGGCAGTTGCTGCTGAGCACTGGCATTTCCGGGAATGGATTGGAGCAGTTACGACAGGGGGAACTGAAACTGAAATATTTATGGGAACCGATCAGACAGTTCAGGCAGTTTTTCGCCAGGATACCCATCAGTTAACTGTTGAAGTTGAGGGTGAGGGGAATGTCCTGGTAGATGCTGATAGTTATCTTGCTCCGATTGAGTTTCTTGGTGGTGAAACAGTTGAGCTGGAAGCGGTGGCCGGTGAATTCTTCCATTTTGTTGAATGGAGCGGTGATCTGGAGGGAACGGATAATCCCCAGCAGCTGCTGATTGATTCAGATAAACAGGTAACGGCCTGGTTTGAACGGGATACCCAGCTGTTAACAGTCGATATAGAAAATGCCGGACAGGTTCTGGTGGAAGGTGAAACCTACCTTGAACCGGTAGTTCTTGAAGCCGGGGAAACAGTCCTACTGGAGGCTGTCCCGGCTGATTTCTTCCATTTCAAGCGCTGGGAAGGCGATCTTACAAGCACTGTTAGTCAAACCCCACTGTTTATCGACGATGATAAGTCGGTTACGGCAGTTTTTCAACAGGACACAGAGATTTTAACTATTCAAACGATCGGTGACGGGGAGGTCCTGGTTAATGGTGATACCTATACTGCCCCGCTTGTTTTGCCGGCTGGAGAGACTGTGGTTCTGTCAGCGGTTCCGGATAATTTCTTCCATTTTGGCAGCTGGTCCGGTGATCTCAGTGGCAATCAGCCGGTGGAACAGCTGTTTGTTGATCGGGAGCAGGAGGTAACTGCAGAGTTTGTTCGTGACACTCATATCCTGACGGCCGAGTTCACCGGAGAAGGTGAGCTGCTGGTGGATGGTGACAGTTACCAGGAGCCAGTTGTGGTAAATGCCGGTGAGACTGTTGAACTGCAGCCGGTCGCCGCCCAGTATTACCATTTTGATAGCTGGGGTGGAATAATTAGTGGGACTGATGTTCCGGCCGAACTGTTTGTTGTTGGTGATCATACTGTTGAGGTTAATTTTGCGCTTGATACTCATCTGCTGACAGTTGAGATCGAACAGGCCGGCCAGGTTCTGGTCGACGGGGACAGCTATCTGGATCCGCTTGTGGTAACGGCCGGCTCTCCCGTTGAGTTAGAGGCGGTAGCGGATCGGTTCTATCATTTTTACCGGTGGAGTGGCGATCTCGATTCAACCGACAGTGCCACCCAGCTGTTTATTGGCGGGGATAAGACAGTGACTGCTGAATTCCGCCGGGATACCCATCTGTTAACGGTTAATCTTGAGGGGGACGGGATGGTAACGGTTGAAGGAGAAACCTATATCGAACCGCTGGTGGTTGATGGCGGTGAAACCTTAGAGTTGTCGGCGTCTCCTGGCCAGTTTTATCATTTTTTAAACTGGGAGGGATCTCTGGTTGGGGGAGATTTTGTTAAACAGCTGTTTGTTGAAGATGATCTGGAGGTCACGGCTGTTTTTCAGCGTGATACCCATAGTTTAACGATTGATGTGGAAAACCTCGGTCAGGTGCTGGTTGAGGGAGAAACTTATGTTGAACCGGTTGTGCTGCCGGCTGGAGAAACAGTTGAACTGCTGCCGGTGGCCGGTCTTTATCATCATTTTTCCGGCTGGACCGGGGATTTGATCGGTGACCAGTTGCCCGGCCAACTGTTTATTGATGGGGATAAATCGGTGACAGCGCAGTTTACTCTGGATACCCATACAATCAATCTTGATCTGGATGGCGGGGGGACTGTTTTGATAAATGGTGAGACCTATGTTGAGCCACCGGTATTTGATGCCGGCGAAACGATTGAATTAACCGCTGTTTCCGATCAGTACTGGAGTTTTGACGAATGGTCAGGCGATCTTTCAGGCACTCAGAAAACCGACCAACTGCTGGTTGACGATGATAAATTTATTACAGCTCATTTCAGACAGGATACGGCAATTTTAACGGTAACAGTTGAGGGACAGGGTGAGGTGCTGGTTGACGGGACCGTCAGTCTCGGACCGGTTGAACTGACTGCCGGTGAGACAGTAGAACTAACTGCCGATCCCGCTCAATACTGGAGTTTTTCAGACTGGTCCGGAGAGTTAACCGGCAGCCAGTTGGTCGGTGAAATATTTATGTCCGGTGACCGGGCAGTAACCGCTCAGTTTGTCCAGGACACCTATACGTTGACTGTTGAAATAGAGGGGCAGGGGGAGGTTTTTGTAGAGGGGGATAGTTATCTTGCCCCAGTTGTTTTGCTGGCTGGAGAAACGGTTCAACTGGAGGTTCAGGAGGTTCAGTTCTGGAATTTTGACCAGTGGACGGGTGATTTGACCGGCCCCCAATATGAACAACTGCTGTTTATTGATGAGGATAAAACAGTTACCGCACATTTTCAGCAGCAGACTCGGGATCTGGAGATTATGATTTACGGTGATGGTAAGGTCCTGGCGGCAGGAGAAACAGTCCCCCGTCCCGGAGCTACGATCGCTGTAAATGCTGGAGATACCCTGGAGATCGAGGCGGTCCCCGGAGAGTTTTATTCTTTCAGACGCTGGGTTGATGATCTTAGTGGTACAGCAGCGGTTGAACAGCTTTATATTGATGGACATAAAACAGTCAGTGCTGAGTTCAGGCAGGATACTTTCCAGCTGGAAATTATTATTCAGGGTCAGGGTGAGGCCCTGGTTGATGGTCAATCTTATACGGCGGTAGTAGATGTGCCCGGTGGGGAGACGGTGGAGATAGATGTAGAACCAGCTGCCGGGTGGTATTTCATTGGCTGGCAGGGAGATTACCTTAGCAGCGCTGCTCCCGATCAGCTGTTAATGGATGACAATAAACAGCTGCAGGCAGTATTTGGTGAGCTGAAGGAGTTGACGGTTGAGGTTGAAGGAGAAGGTGCAGTTCTTGTCGATGGTGAGACCTATGTTGAGGTGCTGGAGATACCGCAGTGGGATACTGTCGTTCTGCAGCCGGTTGCTGGAGTTGACTGGTATTTTGAACGTTGGTCGGGAGATATAGATTCGACGGATAGCCAGTTTATTCTGCAGATGGATTCGGCTCGGACAGTGACTGCTGAGTTTACAGGACATCGTTATGTTTACTCGGCTGGGGATGACGGGAGGGTACATAAACTGGATACCTTTGGCGATAGTGTCTGGATTTTTGATGGTCATCTGGCGGGTGGGGCGGATCCCCAACTGTTGGATGTGGTGGTTGATATTGATGGGAACATCTATTCTTCAGCCGACAACTCGGAGATCCAGAGGATTAATCCGGATGGCAGCTCCTGGGGGATGTTCGATGATCTGCAGGCTTCTTCCAGCCGGTTAGCTACTGATTATGATGGATATATTTATGGAACTGATCTCAACGAGGTATTTAAGCTTGAGCAGAATTTTAATCCTGTCTGGCGATATGATATTGGTGCGACTGTCTTACGAGATGTCGCCGTGGGTGCAGATGGTTACGTCTACAGCAGCAGTAATGCCAACGAGATCCACAAGATAGCTCCGGATGGATCAATGGTCTGGAAATTTACCGGAACACCGGATCTCCCCCTGAGTATTGCCGTTGATGGCCTGGGTTATGTTTACAGTGGATTTGCTGGAAGCCAAGAGATCTATAAGTTAGATCCAATGGGGAACCTGGCGGATACTTTTGAGGTGGGTGCACCGGGAGTCAGAGCGCTGGTTTTTGATGCGGCCGGAAATCTTTATAGCGGCAGTGGACATCCCGATGAGTGGGAGATCAACAAGTTGAACCGGTTTGGCACTATTGCCTGGACATATACTGAACATGGAGCCGGTGGAGGCGACATTCAGATCGGGTTGGATGTTGATGAAGACGGCTATATTTACAGCGCTGCCGGGGATGGGGAGGTACATAAGATCGATCCCGATGGGCAGAATGTCTGGAAATATTCAGGCCATGGTGAGCCGGTCAGCGGAGTGGCCGTCGAGCCGCTACCGGAACCTTATCAACTTGTTATTGAGCCGGTGGGTGACGGAGTCGGTGATGTATTTGTCCAGGGAGACAGCTATTTTATTCCAGCTTATATTCATCCTGATCAGGAGATATTTGTGGGTGCGCTGGCCGGAGAATTTTCTCATTTTGTAGGCTGGGAGGGTGATTTGGCTGGCAATAATATAGTTGAGCAGCTGATAATGGATGGCAATAAAAGCTTGAATCCACGGTTTGAGCGGGATACATATACTCTTGAAATAGATATTTTTGGGGCCGGCCAGGTAGAGGTTGAGGGAACGGTTTATGATCCATCTGAGTCACTTGAGTTTTACGGCGGCGAGACGGTTGAAATCTCGGCCATCCCGGAGAGCGGCTGGTATTTTGCCGGATGGGAGGGTGATTTTACCAGCAACCAGCTGGACGAGCAGCTGTTTATGGATGGTAATAAACAGCTGCAGGCAGTGTTTGGTGAGCTGAAGGAGTTAACGGTTGATATTGTGGGAGATGGTGCGGTGCTGGTTGATGGTGAGACTTATGTTGACCGGCTGGAAATCGGTGAAGGAGAGACGGTTGAGCTGCAGGCCATACCGTCGGCTGACTGGTATTTTGACAGCTGGGCTGGGGATATTACCTCGGGAGATAGCCGGATTGTTCTGACGGTTGATGATGATCTTCTGGTGGAAGCACGATTTGAGGAACATCGTTATCTTTATTCGGGTGGAGATGATGGTCTGCTCCATAAAATCGACACCCATGGAAACCTGGTCTGGACCTATGATGGACATAGTGGCGAGCCGGTTTTATCCGTGGCTGTAGATGTCGGTGGGGATATTTTGACCGCCGGTGACGACGGGGAGATTCATCGAATTTCACCCCAGGGGGAGAACATCTGGAGTTTTGATGGTGCGGCCGGCAGCAGTCGAGATCTGAAGGTTGATTATGCCGGGGCCATCTATATCACGGATGGCACCGCCGGTGAAATTCATAAGTTGACCTCGAATGGACAGCTTGATTGGACCTATGGAGAGATGGAAGGTCAAGCACAGATGAGTGTAGAGGTGGGGCCGGACGGATATGTTTATGCCGGGGATAACGAAAATGAAATACATAAGATAGCACCGGATGGATCCAAGGTCTGGAAATTTTCAGGAACACCGCAGCTGACCTATAGCCTGGCTGTGGATGGACTGGGTTATCTGTACGCTGGATTTAGAAATCATGATGAAATCTATAAGATAGATCCGGCCGGAAATCTTGTCGAAATCTATGGGCTGGGTTCGGAGAATGTTCGGGCTCTGGTTCTCGACGCCGCGGGAAATCTTTATAGTGGTAGTGGTCATCCGAATGACTGGGTGGTTCATAAGCTGGATCGCTTGGGAAATGTTGTCTGGACTTATACTGACCATGGAGCCGGCGGCCCGCAGACAGCCATGGGGCTGGCGGTCGATGCTGATGGTTATATTTACAGTGGCTCCGGTGATGGCGAGGTCCATAAGATCGATTCGGCTGGGCAGAACGTCTGGCAATATACCGAACATGGTGAGCCGGTAAATAGCGTTGCTGTTGAACCTCTGCCACAACCTTATGAACTGCGTATTGAGCCGGTTGGCGAGGGAGTTGGTGAGATACTGGTTGGTGGTGACACCTTTTTCTATAACGGCTATATCTATCCCGATCAGGAGATCGAGCTGGAGGCGGTAGCCGGTGAGTTTTCCCACTTTGTTGGTTGGGAGGCTGATCTGGCTGGAGCTGATCCGGTTGCTCAGCTGCTGATGGATGAAGACAAGCTGATCAACCCCCGATTTGAGCGGGATAGTTTCACGATTCAGCTTGATTTTATTGGCGAGGGTGAGGTGCTGGTTGACGGGGTCAGTTATGATCAACCGGCAGAGCTGGAGTTTTATGGCGGTGATACCATCCAGTTCGAGGCGGTAGATACGGCTGATTGGTATTTTGTCGAGTGGAGCGGGCTGGCTGTCAGTGGTGATACGGTGGTTGAGCTGTATATTTCTGAGTCGGGTCTGCTGACGGCCGAGTTTGAGGAGTTTCGTGAACTGGTTGTAGATATAGTCGGAGATGGGGCGGTAGCTGTTGATGGTGACAGTTCTTCCCAGTTGTTTAAGTTTCGCCAGGGTGATACGGCGGAGCTGATAGCGGTTCCCGGCCCGTCGATGATTTTTCAGGAGTGGACCGGCGACCTTTCGTCGGACAGTCAGCAAATTGTTGTTGAAATCGAACAGGATAAACAGCTGACCGCCAACTTTGTCGAAGATTGGTTTGTTTATAGCGGCGGTGCTGACCGGGAGCTGCATAAGATAGATTCGTTGGGTAATACTCGCTGGATTTATGAAGAACATTCTGATCGAATTCGGGCAGTCTTTGTTGATTCCCAGCGCTATGTTTATAGTGGTGGATATGATAATGAACTGCATAAGATTGATCCCCTGGGGAATAATGTCTGGAAATATACTGAGCATAACGGTTCGGTACTTGATGTTGCCATTGGTGGACCGGGAGGGTTTATCTGCAGCGCTGGTGCGGACGGTGAAATACATCGGATAAATTCAGCCGGGGATCAAGAGTGGGTATATATGGATCTTCCGTCAGCGGCCCGGGCGGTAGAAATTGATCGTCTGGGCAATTATTGTCATGCTGCCGGGGGTAATGAGATTCACAAGCTTGGCTCCGGGATGGATGCAGAGTGGATCTATGATGGTTTTGCCGGGCAGGTTGAAGCGCTGGCAATTAATGGTGCCGGGTACCTGTTTGCCGGGGATGCGACCGGTGAAATTCATAAGATTGATCCCGAGGGCAACAAGGTCTGGAGTTACAGTGAACATACCGATGAGGTCAGGGGGCTGGCGATTGATCTGACGGGAGATCTGTACAGTGTTTCCTGGGATGGTGAGTTACATAGAATCGATCAGCAGGGGAACAGGGTCTGGAGTTATGATGACCATACTGATCAGTTGAATGCGGTGGCAGTAGGGAGCGATGGAGTCATTTATACCGGATCCAGTGATAATCAGGTCCACAAGGTTAGTCCCGGTGGAGATAATCTCTGGCGATACGAGGAACACAGCGATGATCTGTGGGCGCTGGCGGTTGATTTTGGTCCGCAACCCTATGAGCTGGATGTTTGGGTGGAGGGGGTGGGAGATGTGCTGGTTGATGGTGACAGCTACTTTCAGACCAACCTGATTCGTCCGGATGAGACTGTGGAGCTGCAGGCGGTTCCCGGTCTCTATCAGCATTTTGTTGAATGGGATGGTGATCTGCAGGGAAGCGAGTTAACCAAACAACTGCTGATTGACAGCCATCGTTCTGTTACGGCAAGATTTGCGGTTGACACACATCCACTGGAGTTGAACCTGGAGGGGTCGGGCGAGGTTGTTGTGGATGGGCTGAGTTATTCTGAGGATACGACAATAATCCTTGATGCCGGGGAAGCGGTGGTAATTGAGGCGGTGGGAGATCAGTCCTGGGATTTTACCGAATGGAGCGGTGATCTGTCGGGAACTGTTCCGGTTAATCAGCTGTTCATCGATGGTCCCGCCCAGGTTGGCGCCCTATTTGAGCAGGATACCCGGTTGCTCACAGTTGATGTGGAGGGGCTCGGTGTGGTGCTGGTCAACGGCGAGACGGCAGCTGCTGAGGTTATCTTACCGGCCGGGGATACTGCATTGATCGAAGCAATTCCGGAGAATTCCTGGTATTTTCAGGGCTGGACCGGGGATTACCTGGGGGCTGATACGCAGCTTCAGCTGCTGATGGATGAGGATAAAGAGCTGAC
>PWOD01000233.1 GCA_003557545.1 bacterium
GGTGGTGTTTGCAATGTTCTGGTTGGTTAGCTGTCCAATTTCGGGACAGGCTGATCAATCCGACAGATGGGAAAGTTCCCGGGAGATTCTTTCCTACCGGGTTGAATGTCGGGTTGACGGTAAGGAGTGCCGCCTTGTAGAGATTAAGGAGAAGTCAGAACAAGAGTTATTTTCTGGCTCGCCCGCAGCAGTTGAGGATAAGCTTATCGAAAGTTTGCGAGAGCGATATGGGGAAGGACATCCTAATCTGCCGATCTGGACCATGGGTGGGTCTCAGTTCTGGTCGGATAGTTATCTGTTGTCGGGCTGGCGTATTCAGGAAAATATATTAACTGGCCATTACCGGTTACTTGATCCTGAGGATTTGCGCCGGGCCTGGGGAAGTTATGAGGCTTGCAGGACAGTTCTGGCTGATTTTCAAAGGCAGCTTGATCTTCGTCCTAAAAGTGATCACGGGGTAGTTTTATTGCATGGACTTTTTCGCAGTCGTCATCATATGAAACCGCTACAAGATGCTCTGAAAGAGGATGGGTATGAGGTAATTTCGATTAATTATCCAAGTACTCAGCAGTCGATAGAGGAACATGCACAGCAGATTGAACAGCTCTTGATTAAACTTGAAGGGATTGAAAAACTGTCATTTGTCACCCATAGTCTTGGTGGAATCATAATCCGTGCGTTATTCGGTCTTGAGAGCTGGCAAAAGCAGTTTGAACCGGGTCGATTAGTCATGATTGCTCCACCCAATCAGGGCGCACAGGTGGCGGAGGCGATGGAAGATTTCTTTCCTTATCGTGTTATTACCGGAAAAGCTGGTGAAGAGCTGGTGGAAGAGGTTGTAACTGAGTTTCCTGTTCCTGACGTTGAGTTTGGGATTATCGCCGGTAAGGTTGAACATTCAGTCGGTTGGAATCCACTGCTTGATGGGCCGGGGGACGGATTGATTGCGATCGATAGAACCCGGTTAGAAGAAGCGGGAGATTTTCTTAAGGTGGAGGGGCAGCATAGCTTTTTGCCGGGTAAAAGTGAGGTTATTGAAGCCACCCTTAAATTTTTAGAGTCCGGGCAGTTTGTCCCTAAGTAGTGGATTTAAATTAGGCATCAAACAGCTGTTCAAGCAACTGCTCGGCCGCTTCTTCAGAACTCACACCATTAACTGCCAGCTCACCGTCAGGATGGATATGGATGGTAGATTCACCGGAAATGATAACCAGGGCGTTTAACTCTTCCATGTGGATAACTCTATCAAATTTGTTTTTAGCAATTCGAGAGAGGGTTTTTAGATCAGGCGGATTGTTCAGCTGCCCCTGGACTGTATAGCTGCTGTCTTCCGCACAGTATTCGTAGATAGATAGATTGAAATCCATTGTCAGATAGTTCCAGAGGAAGAGTTGATTGTTTGTTTAATCTGTCTTATTTTTGCGGTAGGATCATCCGCCTGGTAGATCGCTCGTCCGATTATTTCAAAGTTAGCCCCGGCGGCTATGGCTGCCCCGTAATCGCCTCCCTGGGCGCCTATGCCGCAGGAAACAATCGATAGCTCAGGACCCACTATCTGGCGAACGCGTCGAACAATTTCAGGCCGGTTACCCGGCGCCTGAACCCCGGCGAAACCAAGTTCCCGGGCCAGTTCGGCAAATTTTTCCCAGTGGGGCTCGAAAAAGTCGGCTCCTCCCGGATTGGTCAACTGGGTGGCAATAAATAGTTTCATATCACCAGCCGCCCGTTTGGCCCGCAGAAGGGCGTCGACACCGACAAAACCGTGGATCATTGCTGCTGACGCACCATATTCACGACAAAGGCGAATTATTCTATTGTTAGTTACTGGAACATCAGCAATTTTGAAATCGGCAAATACCGGTCGGTTAAATCGTTCGGCAGTCAGTTTGAGGATCTGTATTCCTTCCTTTAAAACCAGTGGATAGTTGAACTTTATCAGGTCAACATGGTCGACCACCTGTTCAACTATTGAAAAGGCGGATTTTTGGTCGGGGAGATCAAGTGCCAGGATAATACCGGTTTCTTTTTTCCACAGCATGGAACTGCTCCTTTAACTGTCAGGATCGGTTAGATTTGAAAGAGAATATTATCTATTTCAGTCAGCAGTTGGTCAACAGAGACGGTTTTTACAGATCAGCATTTTGTTTGGCCAGCTGTAGTCCTCGTTCGAACAGGGCAAGATTTTTTTCCAGAATAGAATCTTTCTGGGAAGCAAATTTTTTAATCAGGGAATTTTTAACCGCTGTAGCTTTCAGTGGAAGATGATAAGTTGCTGCACCCAGCAGGAGAGTGTTGGTGCCCCGTTTGAAGTTCAGTTCAGCAGCCAGCTCCGAGGCTTTTAACAGTAAACTGTTTTTGTTTAATCGTAGTTTGTTCAGTAGAAGTTCAAGCTCCGGATAGCCGGGGATGTTTTTGATCGGATCGATACTGCTAATTATCTGTCCGGTTGGTTTCAGCCAGTCCAGGTGTCTGATAGTTTCAAGCGGTTCCAATCCCAGCAGGAGGTCAGCCTGATGGCGTGGAACAAGGCCGGTGGAGGGAGGGTATTGATTAATTCGCAGGTGTGAGACTACAGCGCCCCCTCGCTGGGCCATGCCGTGGACTTCAGATTGCTTAATTCGCAGATCAGTTTGTAGAACCGCCTCACCAATTATTGCTGAGATTGTAAGTATTCCCTGGCCGCCAACTCCGGCGATAATCATGTCGGTTTGCATAATTTAAACTCTCCTAAGTTTTTTGATAAGCCCTGAGTTAGATTATTTTCAAGGGCGTAAACTGTTAAAACTACCTAAGTTTGATACAGGCCCGGCGCAGAATTAAAACCGAAACTCCGTCGTAGTTGCTCTCTTCAACCAGGAGTTTGAGATTCTTTTTTTTCTCAGTAGCAAGAGGTTTGAGTAGATGAATATGTTCCGGCGAAACTCCAATTCCCCGGCAGATATCTTCCAGGGAGTCCGCCCCAATAGAGGTCTGCCCGCCGGTCATAGCGGTTGTTCGGTTATCAAGAATAAGCACGGTAATATTTGTTGATTCATAGACCGCATCCAGCAGACCTGTCATTCCGGAGTGGGTAAAGGTTGAATCTCCAATCAGTGCCAGTGAGGGATGTAGACCGGCATCAGCAGCACCCTTGGCCATGGTTATAGAAGCTCCCATATCTACACAGGTATGGATGGCTTCATAAGGTGCTAGATAACCGAGGGTATAACATCCTATGTCGGAAAAAGCCCGTCCTTTGGGATTTAGTTCAAGAAACTCTTTAACTACATCGAAACTGTCGGCGTGTGGACAACCGGGACAGAGCTTTGGGGGACGAGGTGGTAGTTGAAACTGAGAATCTTGTTCTTCATTGTCAAGGTTAAGAGCTGGTTTGATCGTTTCCGGGGTTAATTCACCGGTCAGTGACAGGGGACCTTGAATTCGTCCAAGGAGCTTTTTCCGGGGGTAGGCATCCTGTAAAAACTGTTCAATTAAGGGGGCCCCGTCTTCCAGTATAAGTAGCTGTTCAAACCGTTCAGAAAAATCTCTTAGTTTCTGCCTGGGTAGTGGATAGCGGGAGATTTTCAGGCAGGGATGGGGCAGCTCGCCGTTGTTGGCAAACTCCTCCAGGTAGCCAAAGCCGATACCCGCTGCAATAATACCAAGTTGAGAATCGCGACCGGCAATCCGCCGGTTTTTTCTGGAACTCTCTGCCGCCGCCCTGATCTTCTCCCGCTTTTCAGTCAACAGTTGATAGTTTTTGCGAGCATTTAGAGGGATTAGAGTGTATCTGTTATGTTGACGGTTAGGGGAAAAATTAGCGGGGGGTTGAGGCGGTGCCAGCTTGACGTCAGCTCGGGTATGGGCGATTCTGGTGACAATCCTGACAAGTACCGGAAGGGAGAATTTTTCCGATATTTCAAAGGCGTTTCGGGTGAAATCATAGGCTTCTTGTTGATCGGCCGGTTCTAAAACAGGAATTCCGGCAAATTCTCCGTAGAAGCGGGAATCCTGTTCATTTTGGCTGGAATGCATAGAAGGATCATCGGCAACGATCAGTACGAGCCCCCCGTCAATTCCAGTTATTGCCGAGTTAACAAAGGGATCCGCTGCAACATTCAGTCCGACGTGTTTCATGCTGACCATGGTTCTTAAGCCACAGTAGGAATGGCCCAGCGCTGCTTCGTAAGCAGTTTTTTCATTGCTGCTCCATTTTCGATGAACCTGTCTTTCGTCAGCCTCCTCGGATTCCATAATATATTCCATAATCTCGGTTGAAGGAGTACCAGGATATGAATAAGCAGCCCCGATGCCCGCGTCAAGGGCAGCCTGTGCAACTGCTTCGTCACCCAGTAATAGTTTCCGTTCTGTCATTTTTTCATCACCATCAGTTTAAGTTATTGGTAGCAAATTGCTCCTGGTAAGTCGGGATAGTTTAAAGGGCCAGGACCTCTTCATTGGTAAGTACCGTAAAACCATTTTCGCGCAGAATGGTTCCAGCCCTGGTGAGCTGTTCGAAGCGAAAGACCATAATCGCCGCATTCTCAGCCTTTTCCACAAAAGCATACATATATTCTACATTGATTGAGGCGTCGGTCAAAGCGGCTAGAACCCGGGCTAATCCCCCGGGTTTATCCGGCACTTCTACTGCAATGACCTCAGTAAACTTGAAGATGATATCGCCATCCTCAAGAACTTTACGAGCATGTTCTGGCTGGTCAACAATTAAACGAAGAATTCCAAAATCACTAGTATCAGCCAGTGAGAGGGCGCGGATGTTAATCCCCGCCTGTCCGAGCAGAGCTGTTATATGGTTGAGTCTTCCCAGGCGATTTTCTAAAAAGATGCTTATCTGTTGAACCTTCACAATATCACTTCCTGTCTATAGGCTGGTTAGCGGTTAAGTACGGTGGTCGATAACTCGTTGGGACTTACCCTGATGCCGTTTTAAACTGCGTGGTTCGACCAGCGTAATTTTAGCCCGTAGGTTAAGTGTGTTAATAATAGCATGATTGATTTTTTGCTGGAGTTTTTCCAGCCCTTTAACTGCATCAGTAAATAGTTTGCGATTGACTTCAACCTGGATTTCCAACTCATCCAGTGTTCCTTCACGCTTAACAATTATCTGGTAGTGGGGCTCGGTCTCTTCAATCTCTAACAGGACTGCTTCGATCTGTGATGGAAACACATTAACACCCCGAATAATCAACATATCATCGGTGCGCCCCCGGACCCGTTCCATCCGGGCAAAGGTGCGACCACAGGGACAGGGTTCACGTGTTATCGAGGTGATATCCCGGGTACGATAGCGGAGGAGAGGTAGGGCCTGCTTGGTCATGCAGGTTATGACCAGTTCGCCCTGCTCCCCTTCGGGCAGTGGTTGGCCTGATACTGGATCGATGATTTCAGGATAAAAATGATCTTCAAAGATATGTAACCCCTGTTTTTCCAGACATTCGCTGGAAACTCCAGGACCGATGATTTCACTTAATCCGTAGATATCCAGAGCATCAATATTCATTCGCTGTTCGATAGATTGGCGCATACTGTCAGACCATGGTTCGGCTCCGAAAAAACCGGTTTTAAGTGGCAGAGAATGGAAATCAATCCCCTCTTCGCGCGCGGTTTCCAGCAGTTGTAGTGCGTAGGTTGGCGTACAGCAGAGCAGGGTTGTGTTGAAATCTTCCATCAGCTGGAGCTGCTGACGTGAGTTGCCACTGGAAATGGGGATTACAGTTGCCCCAAGTTTTTCACCACCGTAGTGCATCCCCAGTCCTCCGGTAAATAGTCCGTAACCATAGGCGACCTGGACCACATCATTGGCAGAACCGCCGCCGCAGGCAAGGGTTCGTGCCGCCAATCTTGACCACAGGTCTATATCCTGTTTTGTGTAGCCGACTACTGTGGGTTTTCCGGTTGTTCCAGAGGAGGCATGCACCCGCACAACATCCTCCAGGTCGGCAGCAAATAATCCAAAAGGATAATTGTCCCGAAAATCTTCTTTAATTGTGAAGGGGAGATCTTGTAGCTGTTCGAGGGAGTTAATATCTCCCGGTTTGACTCCGCAGTGTTTAAGTTTATTACGATAAAATAAGACATTTTCATAAAGGTAATTAACCAGGGAGGCAAGTCTATTCGTCTGGAGTTTTCGTAGTTGTTCGGGGGGTAGTGATTGGTCTTCGCTGTCGAAATAGTCCATTGATAAGCTCTCCATTCTCCGGATTAGCGGCAAATCTTTATTCGCTTCATGGTGGTCTTTATTATTTAGGTATAGCTGATCTCACTATGTAAGAAATCCAGGTTATTTTTGTAAACAATGATAAAACAGGTTTTGCAATGAGTGTAGGGAAAGACAATTGAAAATTCAAGTTTGTTGTTGCTCGGGATCCGCTGGTGGTGATGGAACATCTGGGGAGGGGCGAAAGAGAAAAGCATAAAATCCAAGGGCCAGCGGAACGGCCAGTATAAAACCCAGTGCTCCACCAAAAGAACGGACCAGGGAGCTGGCAATAAGTTCCCTATTAAGTTGTGAACGTAATGATTCTGGGAATAAATAGAGGCTAAAAAATAGGAGCAGATCAGTTCCCAGGTAAGCCAGCAAAAGAGTGTTACACATCGTTCCCAGAAGTCGTCGGCTGACCGTAGTAGTTCGTTTCAGCAGTTCACTAAAGGGTAACTCCTTACGGCGAGTAGAGATTTCTGCTGCTGAAGAGTTTATGTCAACTGCTACGTCGAGGACCAGTCCGAGTATGCCGATCAGTGCTCCTCCGATGAACAGGGCGAAAAAATTAATATCGGCAAGCTGTTCGGGAAAATAGCGACGCGCGTAGTCTAATGTCTGAACAGTATCGTCACTGAGACCACTGAGCGAAAGGAGGTGGGTGAATATTGCCAGAATAATGAGAGCGACAACACCAGTGGCCAGCGTCGTGAAAATTGCGGAAAGGGCTTTTCGGTTAAATCCTAAAGCAGAGGGTAGAACCAGGCAGGAAACCAGCAGATAAAAAATACCAATTTCTAATATTATTGGTGAACCGGTCTGTATACGAGGTAGTAAAAAATAGAAAAAATAGCTGGTACCCAGTGCCAGACCGAGCAAACCTCGTAGAGTTGGCCATCCGCCGGCCAGCATACATAATATCAGGGAGATAATAATTAACAGGCTGTAGCGGTAAACCCGGTTATGGCTGATAAAGATGAACCGCTCCGGTTCATCCGGTGAGGCTTGTAGAATAACTGGAGTTCCTTCAACAAGCAGCTGCTGAGGAAGATCCAGAGCTGCTTTGTCCAGTTTAATTGTTGGTTGAGCGTCGGGCAGATAGACAAGTAGCTTCCAGTGATCGGCGCCTTCTTCCAGCAGTTGACCCCGGTAAAAATTGGGCTGCCGTTCCAGCTGTTCAACAAAGGGATGACCGACTATATCAAGATCCACCGGCACAAAGTTTCCTCGTTCGGGTTGTCGGGCGCTGGCGGAGCAGGCGATTAAGCTGCTCATAAGAAGGAGGATAAAGAGGAATGGGACTGTTTTATACATCCTGTTTGCACCACCAGGCAGTTATTGTTGAACTTAAGGGGATTATTAGGGCAAGGCCGACCAGAGCGGCGGAGATACGTAAAATTTCAATACCGATAAAATCATAGTTTAGATATTTCATCCATGAAATTTCAAATAGTTCAAAGGCTAACAGAGCCGGGAGCATTACACCCAAATAAGCAAAAAATAAGGTGTTTATCATTGTTGATAAGATCTGTCCCCCAACCCGTTGGCCACTTTTAAATAGTTGGATAAAGGGAAGGTTTTTTTGATCACGGGATATTTCGTCGATTGTTGAGCCGATAACAATCGCCACATCCATCATCGCGCCCAGTGTGCTGAGGACTATTCCACTTATTATAAGATGTCCAAGGTTGGTTGGTGTGAGACCGGTTTGATGATCCATCCAGGTTAAGATCAGTCGAGCATGGCGGGCCCGGTTGGCATCAAGATGAAAAAAACCGTAGGCCCAGTTGCTGTAGATGAAGGTCAGCAGTAATCCGGCCAGCAGGGCCAGGATTGCCGGATAGGCGGCTCGTTGAAAACCGGTAACGAAAAAAATCGTATAAAGTACGGTGAGCATACAGATGATAATCGCCAGAGGTAGCAGAGGAAACCCGGCAAGGCTGGCCGGAAAGAGGAAAAAGAAAAATAGTCCGCCGCTTAAAACTGCTGAGCTAAGTCCCACCAGTCCCTCCCAACGGCCAATTATGAACAGAACCAGAGTAACGATTAAAAATAATAGAAGTAGTCCGTGTTCCCGTTGTTGCTCACCCAGAGAAAAGCTAATTCGTTCATTTTCACGATATTCAGCGGTACCGATGAATCGGTTCCCGGGTTGAAAATTACGGTCATAGAGGGGTTCGCCCCACTGATGTGTTTGGTGGATAAAGGTGTCGCCCTGTTCTGGACCTGTATGAAATTTAAACAGGACCGCAACCGGGCCGGCCTCGGTATCGTCGGCGGGGGCTGTGAGTAGTTCCAGAGTTTCGACAACAACTGTTTGATCTCGAGAAAGAGCAATCCGGGGAGTTAACAATAATAACAGGAAGAGCAGTCCGTAGAGAAGAGCCCGGCTTTTATAATTCATGGTGCCAATCACACCTCGAGAGATCAGGGTGAAGATTCCAATTATATCCGTAAATTTTAAAGTAAGCTGGAAAATAGTCCAAGAGTGTTATTGGTTAGCGATAAAAAAAGATTTTTTGGTAAAATTCAGAGAATTCTCTTGCGTAAAATTAAAAAATAGCTAAAAATTAATGGTGTGGTTGAAGTCTGCTTTAGTTGCGGGCGTAGTTCAATGGTAGAACATCAGCTTCCCAAGCTGGTAATGTGGGTTCGATTCCCATCGCCCGCTCTCATGTGGTGGTTCTGGGAGTCAAATAGAGGACAATCAAATTCTAAGATTTAAAAATCAGGGGTGGGAACGATTTGGCCAGGTAGAGTTTGCCCTCTAAATTTAAATTTTTTATCGGTTTTGCTAACTATTTATTCAATTGATTCGATAATAAGATTAAGCTGAGTGGATAGGGCTGGACCGTCGGCTTTATTCAGGCCTCATCTATTTTTCATATTATATCTCATGAGCCCCAAAGGTTATTTACTCCTTTGGGGCTTTTTTACTGATGATTTAATTAAAAAAACATTTCTTCTTTGGGTCATATCTGTTAAACTTCTTTACTTGAAATTAGCTATTAATGATCTGTAAGTTGTAAAAAACCACACGTTTCCGGATTATGAACGGGGTGCTTATCAAGCTGATAAGTTCGTTTTATTAGAAGGAGACGGAGGAAAAACCATTTTTTGGAGGAGTTTGTTATGATTGAGGTACCGATGAAAAGTCTACTGGAGACCGGAGTGCATTTTGGTCATCAGCCCCGCCGCTGGAACCCTAAGATGGAGCCCTATATTTTTACCGAACGTAAAGGGGTTCATATTATTGATCTGGAACAGACAATAGAAGCAGTGCGCCGTGTGACTGAGGTTGTCACCCAGCGTGTGGCCGAAGGGGACACTGTGCTGTTTGTAGGGACCAAGCGTCAGGCTTCCGATTCTCTGGAGGAACATGCTCGCCGTTGTGGTATGCCGTTTGTTAACCGCCGCTGGCTGGGAGGAACACTGACTAATTTTAAAACGATTCGGAAAAGCGTTGATAAGCTTAAAGAATTGGAAAAGATGGAAGAAGAAAATATTATGGACCGGCTGTCTAATCGAGAAGCCCGTCGTAAACAGCGGGAGCGGGAAAGATTGGAAAGAAACCTGTCTGGGATTCGTGATATGGACAAGATTCCACAGGTATTGTTTGTGCTTGATGTGTTGCGGGAAGAGATAGCGGTTCGTGAGGCCCGGCACCTTGACATACCGGTTGTTGGAGTTCTTGACACAAACTGTGATCCAGAGATGGTTGATTATGCTATCCCCGGCAATGATGATGCTATTCGAGCCCTGGGACTTTACAGTCAGATTATCGCAGATGCGGTGATTGAAGGGCGGGAGATCCGGGAAAAACGTAAGGCCGAGGAGATCGCAGCCCTTCAGGCTGAAGAGCTGGATGAGGAGACCCTGAGTAGGGAGGCCGAGGTAATCGAGCCCGGTGAGCTGGATGAGTTTGATGAGTCGGTTGAAATTATCGCTGAGGTTGAAGATGAAGACGCACTGATTGTTGAGGAGGAAGTCGATTCTGAAGAAAATGATGAAGTTGCTGATGAACCGCCCGGTTCTGAGGATTTAGAGCCGGTGGATGAGGAAACGTCAGAGATCGATGAGGATAAGAGTTAAACAGGATAGCAGTAGCTGGCCGAGCTGTACTGGTTCGGACCGTTAGCCATGCTGTTGATTAGAATAAAGAGGAGTGAACTGAGATGGGAGTTGCAGCTGAAGATGTAAAGAAGTTGCGTGATCAAACCGGCGCCGGGATCATGGATTGTAAAGCGGCGCTGCAGGAAACCGACGGTGATTTTGAGAAAGCACGGGATCATTTGCGCCGGCAGGGAATTGAGGAGGCCCAGCGTAAAACAGGTCAGACTGCTGAAGGCACCATCGGTTCTTACCTGCATTTCAACGGTAAAATCGGTGTTATTGTGGAACTTAACAGTCAGACCGATTTTGTTGCCAAAAATGAGAAGTTTTCTGAATTGGCCAATGAACTGGCGATGCAAATAGCAGCCCAGTCCCCGGACTATGTTAACCGGCAGGAGGTACCTGAGGAAGAGCTGCAGAAGGAAAAGGAGATTATTGCCGAGCAGATGGCTGATGAGCTCAATGGAAAACCTGATCATGTAAAGGAACAGATTCTTGAAGGTAAAATTTCAAAACAGTATTTTCAGAAAAAGGTTCTGGTTGATCAGCCCTATATTGGTGATTCCGAACTTACGGTTGGTGAGTTATTGGAGAAGCATATTGCCGATTTTGACGAGAATATAGTAATACGTCGTTTTACCAGATATGAAGTTGGTGAAGGAATCGAGGTAGAAAAAGAGAACTTTGCCGAGGAGGTTGCCCGGGAGATTGGCTGATAGGATGCTGGAGCTGTCCCGAGTTAAACGAGTTGTTATCAAGCTGAGCGGTGAACTTCTGTCCGGGGAAAAACCGTTTGGATTGGATACTGATGTAGTTCAACGAATTGCCGCCGAACTGGCGGAGATCACCCGTGAAGGAATACAACTTACCATAATAGTTGGTGGGGGAAATATTTTTCGGGGACTTGAGGCCAGCCGCCAGGGGATAGATCGAATTACAGGTGATCAGATAGGCATGCTGGCGACAGTTTTAAATGGACTGGCATTGAAAAATGCTCTGGAAAAGCAGGAGTGTCAGGTAAAACTTTTTAGTGCTGTAAAGATTGAAACGATAGCCGACAGTTTTGTGGCTGAAAAGGCCCGGCACAACCTTCAGACCGGCGGTCTGAATATAGCTGTTGCCGGGACCGGTCATCCCTACTTCACCACCGATACCTCGGCTGTTCTTCGGGCACTTCAGCTGGATGCCGACCTGCTACTAAAGGCAACGCGGGTAGATGGAGTTTATGATAGTGATCCTGAAAAAGATCCGGAAGCTCGTCGGTTTGAAACTATTTCTTTTCAGGAAACCCTTTCCCGGAACCTACAATTTATGGATTTAACCGCCACCTCACTCTGCCAGGAAAATAATCTGCCGGTTATAGTTTTCAACATGGACCAGGCTGGTAATCTTCTAAAACTTCTGGCCGGGGAACAGGTTGGGACCTTTATTCATGGAGATGATCAATAATGTTAAACTCGATCTACAGAGAGACTGAAAACCGCATGAAAAAAGTGGTTGACGCTGTCTGCCGGGAGTTTGGGTCGGTTCGCACAGGACGGGCTAATCCCGAAATGTTTGAAACTGTTAAAGTTTGCTATTATGGGGCTCAGACACCGTTGAATCAGTTGGCCAAAATCCAGATACCCGATGCTAAACAGGTGATTATTCAGCCTTATGACAAGGGCTGCATAGAGGATATAGAAAAGGCTTTAATGGAGTCCAAACTGGGTTTAACACCGAATAACGATGGAAATGTCATCCGGATTAATATCCCTGATTTGACCGAAGAACGGCGCAAAGAGTTGACCGGTGTCGTGAAAGAATACGCCGAAGAAGGGAAGATTTCTCTACGGAAAATTCGGCGGGATGCCAGGGATGAAATAGATCTTCTTGAAGAAGAAAGTGAGATTTCTGAGGATGATGCTCATCGAGCCAAGGAACAGATTCAGGAACTCACAAAAAAATATGAAAATTATCTTGACGATCTGCTTGAAAAAAAGTCAGATGAGATAATGTCTTTCTAAGGATGGATCCCGAGGATTTCAGAATAGAACAGTTGATTGACCGGCTGAACAGGGCTGAAAATATTCCCCGCCATGTAGCAATTATTATGGATGGCAACGGCCGTTGGGCCCGACGTCACGGGGTGAGTCTTGCCCGAGGCCATCGGGAAGGTGCGTCGCGGGTCCGGGAAGTTTTGAATGTCTGCTCCCGAATTAAACAACTGAATACGCTAACCTTGTTTGCTTTTAGTACGGAAAATTGGTCTCGTCCTGAACGGGAGATCGAAACCCTGTTCGACCTGCTGGTTGAGTTTCTTGAGAAGGAAGTACAGAGGCTGGTCGAAAACCGTATCAAGTTACAGACTATCGGTCATCTCAAACAGTTTCCAGATCGGGTTCGCCGGGTTTTGAATCGAGTCATAAAACGTACTGCTGAACGGGGAGAATTTAATTTAAATCTGGCGTTAAATTATGGTGGGCGTGATGAAATCATAAGAGCAATCAAGAGATTGTTAATGGAACCCGGCGGTCCTCCGGCCCCCGAGCAGCTCTCTGAAAAACAGTTTTCCCGGCTGCTTGATACTGCTGGCCAGCCGGAGCCCGATCTATTGATTAGAACGAGTGGCGAGCAGCGTCTCTCGAATTTTCTTCTCTGGCAGCTGGCCTATAGTGAGTTCTATTTTACCCGGACCCTCTGGCCCGATTTCAAAGAAATTGATTTTCTCGAAGCGATTGATGATTATTCGCAGCGTGAGCGGCGGTTTGGCCGTCGACCGGCTGACGGGGAGTGAATTGAATTGTTTGTTCGTTGGATAACTGGCCTGCTGTTTGCTTTGCTGGCTCTTGTTGTGCTCTGGGTTGACCCGTTGGTCTGGTTGGCCTTTCTGTTATGTTGTGTGACCCTGGCCGGTTTTGAATGGGGTAGGTTAACCGAACTACCCGGCCTGCTTGCTGTCATACTTTTCTTACCAGCGGCGGGACTTGCTGCCTATCAACATTATCCACTGCTACCGCTTTTTGTTCTGCTGGCCGGACTACCTTTAATAGTTAAGGGGCAGGTAGAAACGGCAATCTTCGCCCATAATATTGCGGCTGGAATCGTCTGGCTATGTATTCCTGTCGGACTACTTTTTCAATTGCGGGTTGAATATGGATTTTGGATGGTTCTCGGCCTGTTGTTAGGTACTGCAGTCCAGGACACCGGGGCACTTTATTGTGGAATGTTATTCCGAGTGGGTCGGGGTTTTGCCGGGCAGGTTAGCCCGAATAAAACATGGAGTGGTTTTATTGGCGGAAGTTTAGCTATCATTCTCCTGTTTACAGCTTTTTCTTTCTGGGAGTGGTGGGAGTTACCGGTTCCCCTCGGGGTGGCCACAGCAATATTGCTCGGTATTGCTTCCCCTGTGGGTGATCTGATGATCTCCGGGTTGAAACGGCGGGCTCAACTGGATGATACCGGGAGTTATCTGCCGGGCCATGGTGGCATTCTGGATCGGGTTGATGGGCTGTTAATGAATACGGTAGTTTTTTATGTGATTCTTTATTTGGGGAGTTAGTAAGATGAAAAAACGCATAGCGGTATTGGGGTCGACCGGTTCGGTTGGGACCCAGGCGCTGGATGTTTTGAGGAATTTTAAAGAGCAGTTTGAACTGGTTGGTTTAACCGCCCATTCATCGGTTTCTCAGTTAAAAAAACAGGCTGAGGAGTTTTCTCCTGAGCTGGTTGGGATTAGCGGTATTAAACCTGATGAGTTGCCCGACCAAAACTGGTTAACCGGGCCCGGGGTTCTTCAGGAAATAGCCCGGATGGATCTGGATATGCTGCTTGTATCGGTTGTTGGACTGGCCGGGTTAAGACCCTGTCTGGCCGCTCTTCGCCAGGGAACCGATGTTGCCCTGGCAAACAAGGAGGTACTGGTAATAGCTGGTGAATTAATGCAGCAGACAGCCCGGGAATATGGAGCAAAAATAATCCCGGTTGATAGTGAACATAGTGCTATTTTTCAGGCACTCCAGGGGGAGAAGATGGACCGGGTATCACGCATAATTATTACGGCTTCAGGGGGGCCTTTTTTAAATTGCTCTCCGGAGCAGCTTCAGCAGGTGAAACTGACCGAGGTGCTGGACCATCCTAACTGGGAGATGGGACCTAAAATCACAGTCGATTCGGCCACGATGATGAACAAAGGATTGGAAGTGATCGAAGCCTGCCGTCTGTTCGATCTGCCCCCTGACAGGGTCGGGGCTTTCATCCATCCTCAGTCAACAGTTCATGGTCTGGTGGAGTTTAGCGATAATTCGATTTTAGCCCAGTGTTCTACTCCTGATATGCGACTTCCCGTTCAGTATGCATTGTTTTACCCGGAGCGTGGCGAAGCGTTGATTGAGCCGGTAGATTTTTCACAGCCGTTTTCCTGGGATTTCCAACCGATAGATATTCAGCAGTTTCCTGCCTATGGATTGGCCCGGGAAGCATTGCTTGCCGGAGGAACTTACCCTGCTGTTTTAAACGCTGCTAATGAGGTGGCTGTAGAAGCTTTTATCAGTAATAAAATAGAGTTTTTTCAAATTACCGAGATAGTTGAACACTGTCTCCAGACCCATGCGGGTCAAGCGGGTGAAAACTTGGAAGAGCTTTTGCAGATTGATCGATGGGCGCGGGAACAGGCAGAACAGTTTAATTGTTAAAAAAGGAATGTTTTAAATGACATATTATTTAATCGCAGCAGTAGGTTTCATTTTTGTCTTTGGCCTTGTAGTTCTGGTGCATGAGGGTGGACATTTTTTTCTGGCCCGGCTTAATGGTGTCGAGGTTAAAGCCTTTTCCCTGGGGATGGGACCGACTTTAATAAGTTACACACCAAATGAAACAGAATATCAGATTTCGCTTATTCCCCTGGGTGGTTATGTTAAGCTGGCCGGGGAGGAGCTGACAGAGGAGACTGATAATCCACGTGCCTTTTCGAATAAATCGGTATGGGCCAGGATTTCGATTCTTGTTGCTGGCGCTCTCTGCAATATTATCCTGGGGTTTGCACTTTATATGCCTTTGGGGATCTTTCATGGTGAAGAGATACTTCCTCCGAAAATTGGATTTATTAACCAGGATATGCCAGCCTATGGTGAGTTGCAGGTGGGGGATGAGGTGCTGGCGCTGAATGATAAAAGGATTAACCGATTTCAGGATATTACCGTTCAAAATAGTCTTCTTGGTGATGCAACTCGGAAGTTTCTCGTTCTCCGGGATGGAGAGGAAAAGTTGGTTGAGGTTGAACCCTACAGGGTAGAAAACAGGTCGGTTTTTGAACCCACCCATCTGGTGGGGATTTCTCCTTATATGCCTTCTGTGATCGGGTGGTTGGGTGAGGATAGTCCATTTAAAGAGCTGGGAATAGAGGAGGGTGATCGGGTCGTTAGAATTGGCGATCAGGATATTGAATCCTGGCAGCTTCTTACCCGAGCGTTGTTTGCCAACCGGGGTGATGTAGAGATTGAGTTTTTACAAAACAGTGATTTGGTCAGTGCACGGATCACTATACCCACTGATGATGCTGAGTGGCAGCAATGGGTTCATCAGTTGCAGTGGGGACCACCGGTCGAGCAAAAACGGTATGGATTGATTGGTTCACTGTCCTTTGCGGCACGTGAGACCAATCAGGCCATCAGATTACTTTTTCAGGGGCTATGGGGGCTGTTGACCGGTCGTCTGTCACCCGAGGGTCTGGCTGGCCCGGTGGGGATTATCGGTGTGACTGGCCATATGGCCACCGTTGGCTTCTGGCCGCTGATTAGTTTTGCTGCCTTTTTATCAATTAACCTCGGCGTGATAAATATTCTCCCTATTCCAGTACTGGATGGTGGACATATAATGTTGTCAATTCCCGAGCTGTTTGGCCGACGGTTGCCACCCCGTGTTTTTGAAATAGCTAATACTATTGGCCTGGTTTTTTTACTCGGGTTGTTGATATTTGTGACATTCATCGATCTGTCTCGGTTTGAGTTTCTCGCCGGTTTGGGGCGTGGTCTGTGGTCATGGTTGACCGGTTGGATTTGATCAAGATGGAGAGTGTGACAGGTTTTGTCACTGCCGGCTAAACGACGAAAAACTCGACCGGTGCGAGTTGGTGAGCTGATCATCGGTGGGACTGCCCCGGTGGCCGTTCAATCGATGACAAATACCGCTACTACCGATGTTGCTGCTACTGTAAGGCAGGTTAAGCAGCTGGAAACAGCCGGTTGTGAGCTGGTCCGTGTTGCTGTTCCTGATAGGGAGGCAGCATCTCGGTTGCAGGAGATTAAACAGCAGATAGCCATACCACTGGTGGCTGACATCCATTTCGATCATCGTCTGGCGCTTCAAGCGCTTGATCAGCAGGTCGATAAGATTCGTATCAATCCGGGTAATATTGGCGGAAAAGACAAGACTCTTGAGATCATTAAAAGCTGTCAGAAACAGGGGACGGCACTGCGTATTGGGGTAAACTCAGGGTCGCTTGAAAAAGAGTTCCTGCGTCAATATGGCGGACCTACTCCGGAGGCTCTGGCCAGCAGTGCAGTGGCCCATGTAAAACTCTGTGAAAAGGTCGGATTTGATCAGTTTATTGTGTCGATTAAATCCAGTGATCCGCTTGTCCTGGTGGAGGCTAACCGGTTGTTCGCCGGGTATAATCAAGTGCCGCTGCACCTGGGATTGACTGAAGCAGGGTCCTATCCTGCAGGTGCGATTAAGACCGCAGTTGGTTTGAGTCCACTGTTGCTCGCAGGTATCGGGGATACCCTCAGGGTCTCATTGACCGGTGACCCTGTGCAAGAAATTAAAGTGGCCCAGGAAATTTTGCGTGCCACCGGCCGCCGTCAAATCGGTCCAGAAATCATTTCCTGTCCCACCTGTGGTCGTTTGAATTATCCGATGGAAGCAATTGAAAAGCAGATACGCCATGCATTACAGGAGTGCGATTTACCGATTACAGTGGCTATTATGGGCTGTGAAGTTAATGGACCGGGGGAAGCTCGACTGGCTGATGTTGGTATCGCTGGTGGGCGGGAAAGTGGTCTGCTGTTTCGCCGCGGCAAGGTTGTAAAAAAACTACCCGCCGCTGAACTGGTTGATGGGTTGCTGGACGAGATTGATAAACTGTCCGCGGAAGCTTCCAAATGAAAGATTTGAACAACAGTTTAAAAAGGGCTTGTTTAACAGTCGATAAAAACACCTTTTCGTAGTTTATTTACAGCGTATAATCTTAAGGTGGGTTGATTGAAAAAGAGCTTTTTCTGTGAGTCATTCAGACAGCCTGTTTTAGCATATTTTGAACGGAATATTATCGCCATTATCTTTAAAAGCGAGGTTTAACAGTATGGTATGTCAGTATCTTTCTAACTATTATTTGCCTACTCGTAAAGAGGATCCCCGGGACGCCGAGATTGTCAGCCATCGGTTGATGGTGCGGGCCGGCATGATCCGTAAATTAAGCAGTGGAGTTTATAGTTTTTTACCTTTGGCCAGCAGAATACAACATAAAATCGATAATATTGTAAGGGAAGAGATGGATAGAATTGGTGGACTGGAGGTCAAACTTCCAATAATTCAACCTCGGGAACTCTGGGAAAAAACCGGTAGGTGGGAGTTATATGGTCCTGAAATGATGCGTTTTAAAGACCGACGCGGGGCCGAATATGGGCTGGGACCAACCCATGAGGAGGTTATTACCGATCTGTTGAGTTATGAGGTCGATTCCTATCGTGATTGTCCTCTACTTTTTTATCAGATAGCAACTAAATTTCGCGATGAGGTTCGCCCGCGGTTTGGAATAATGCGAAGCCGGGAGTTTTCTATGAAGGATGCTTATAGTTTTCATGCTGATGAGGAGGATGCCCGGAAAAGTTATCGTGAGGTCGAGGCAGCTTATTGCCGAATTTTTGATCGGATCGGTTTTGATTACCGTAAGGTTGAAGCGGCCACAGGACAGATTGGAGGGTCATTATCCCATGAATTTATGGTTCTGGCGGATACCGGTGAGGATCTGATCCTGTACTGTGATAGTTGTAGTTATGCTGCCAACCAGGAGAAAGCAGAGGGAACTGTTGTTATGCCGGAGGAGGAGCCGGCAAGGGAGCTGGAAAAGTTTCCCACCCCGGGAGTTAAAACAATTGATGATCTGATTAAAATTGACAGCGAGGCCCTCCCTGAGCGCCAGGTCAAAACCCTGGTTTATCGATCAGGTGACAGACCACTGGTTTTATTGTTGCCAGGAAACTATCAATTGAATGAAGCGGCGGTTGAAGAGCAAGCCGGCGGCCCCCTGTCTGAGTATAGTGAGGCGGAGATAAAACAGCTGATGGGCGCATATCCAGGCAGCCTGGGCGCTGTAAAACAGGATGCTGCTATCAAAAATCTGCAGGTCTGGGCGGATCCATCGCTTAAGGGTAGATCTAATCTTTACACAGGAGCTAATATTGACGGGTACCATTATCGGGGAGTCGATGTGGGAAGGGATTTGAAGATTGATCGGTGGTGTCAACTGCGGGTATCGATCGCCGGTGAGCAGTGTGGTCGTTGTGGAAACGGAAAACTGCAGGAGCAACGGGGAATTGAAGTAGGTCATATTTTTTACCTGGGAGATCGGTACAGTCGCTCTCTGGATGCTGATATAACGATGGATGATGGTCAGAAAAAACCAATGATAATGGGCTGTTATGGAATTGGAACAAGCCGTATAATGGCCGCCGCTATTGAGCAGTCCCATGATGACAACGGGATAATCTGGCCCCGTTCTATAGCTCCTTTTGATATTTATATTTTACCAATAAGCTGGGCTAACGATCAGCAGCGTAAGCAGGCGGAAGAATTTGCTCGGATTTTTGAAAAGCAGGGATATGAGGTTCTGGTTGATGATCGGGATGTCAGTCCCGGGGTTAAATTTAATGATTCTGAACTGATCGGGATTCCTCTGCGTATTACGCTGGGCCGAGCTCTCGAACAGGGTTTGGTGGAGTTGACAGACCGGGCAACCGGATCAACCCGGGAGATTCCAGTCGAACAGTGCTTGGAGCAGGTTGAGGTGTATCTGACAGAAAATGGAGGCTGAACGGTATTGTTTAAAGATTACACCGGATAGTTTAAAAGAGCAGCTTCAGGCGGTCCAGACCGCCGGGGGTGATGGAACAGAATATCTTAACTCTGTTTCCCGGGCAGATCTTTGTGTTGATTTGAAAAATAATAGCTGGGAGTTTCGTTTAACCGGACCGAAAATTCCTCCCCCTGATAATTTTGTCAGCCAGTTAAAACAATATTTTTTGAACTCTGTTGAGGGATTGAATAATCTTACGTTGCTGACCCAGTCAGCTGCCGAGGATAGTCTTGAGGTCTGGTTTTCTCTCAACTGGGAGAGTTTAAAGATGGAAATCTTACAACTTTCCCCGGTGTTGAGAACAGTCCTTGAATATGCTCGTCCGGTTGTCGGTTCAAACAGTGTAGTGATTCAACTGGCCTCTCCGAATGCAATCGAAATATGTCGTCGCCGCCAGCTTGACACTGTTATTGCCGGCTGGGTCAAAGAGCGTCGTGGCCAGTTACCCAGGGTTGAATTCAAGCTGGGCGATTTCAAGGGAAAGATCGAGCAGGACGCTCAAAAAATACAGCAGGAAGCAGAGGTTGAAAAAGAGAAACGGCTGCGCCGTCAGCAACTACGGGCGAAAAAACAGCGCTCGGTGGTGTTGGAGGGGCGAAAGATAAAAAGCTCAGGTGAGCCAATTGAGGAGATACGCACACAGTTGGGTGAGATTGTGACTGTTGAGGGGGTTGTGATTGCTGCGGAGTTTGTCAGAACCGGCGGTAAGAAGAAAAATTTTGTTAAGGGAATCATTTCAGACCGCTCGGATTCAGTATCTTTTATGATCTTTATGGATGAGGTCAATGAACAGTTATTATCCCTCAAAAACAACTGGCTGAAAATTCGTGGAAGATTAAAGATGGATAATTATCGTCGGCGGAAGAATGAGATTATTTTTGTTAATGATGTCAATCGTATTACACCTCGAATCCGTCGGGATGAAGCCCCTGTGAAACGGGTTGAACTACATTGTCATTCTAAGATGAGCCGGCTTGATGCCACCAGTGATATTCGTGATATAGTCCAGCGAGCTGCATACTGGGATCATCCCGCGGTGGCTATTTCTGACCATGGTGTTGTCCACTCTTTTCCTGAAGCCGCCCGAGCCGGCGAGGAGTTCGGGGTGAAAATCATCTATGGTATGGAGGGCTACCTGGTCAACGATAAGCGCTGTTTTGTCTTAAATGATTTGGGATTTGATAGCTCTCAGCTCTCCCTGGCTGAAGAGTTTATTGTGCTTGACTGTGAAACCACCGGCTTCAGTCCGCTGACTGCCGAAGTTTTCCAGGTGGCTGCTCTCAGGATACGTAATGGTCAGGTAGTTGATAGTTATAACTCGCCAGTGGCAGTTCATAGAATCTCCTGTTCTTTACTTGATCAAACCCCTCTGACAAAACAACAACTACTGGATGGTCCCCCTCCCGAGCGGGTTTCTGAGGAGCTGGATCAGTTTATTGGTCAGCTTCCGGTGTTGATTTATGAAGCCAGCTTTGTCCAAAATTTTCTAAAAAAAATGGGCTATCAGTTTCGTTCTCCGGTTGTCCATTTGCGCCGTCTGGTTGAGAAAATCTGGGCTCCAGGTAGAGCCAACCTTAACCAGGTCTTTATTAATCGGTTCAAAGAAAAAATAGAACATGAGTTTGATGCCTGCAAGGATGTTCAGAGAACTTTTCAGATCTTCCAGGAAATATCACCTAAACTATCTCCTGATCTATCCCTGGATTCAATTAAATCACTGGAAAAACAGGGAGATCATAAGGCCTCTTTTTATCATGTGCTTTTATTGGTGAGAAATCGCAAGGGTTTAGAAAACCTCTATAAGCTGGTTTCTCGCAGTCATATCGATTATTTTTATCGCCAGCCCCGGATACTGCGCAGTGATCTGGAGTAGTTAAGAGAAGGTTTGCTGGTGGGTACGGCCTGTGAACAGGGCGAGATTTTTCAGCGAATCTTACGTGGGGAGTCGGACGGGGACCTTCGTTCTTCAATGAAATTTTATGATTTTATTGAACTACAGCCGGTCGATAACAATAAGTTTATGCTCTGTGCTTCGGAGGATAAATATGCCGCAGTATCCTGTCGGGAAGATCTGAAAAATTTTAACCGTCGTTTGTATGAGTTGGCTGTTAAATCAGGAAAGCCGGTGGTGGGAACCAGTGATGCGCATTTTTTAGATCCGGAGGATGCCAGGTTTCGGGCTGTTCTTCAGGCCGGCCAAAAATTTGTTGATGCTAATGATCAACCGCCTATTTACCTGAGAACGACCGATGAGATGATTATGGAGTTTGATTATCTTGGGGAGGATAGGGCCATTCAAATAGCCGTCGAAAACCCCCGTTTACTGGCCAGTAGTTGTGAAAATGTCAGACCTGTGCCGGACGAGTTTTGTCCGCCTTCGGTGGAAAATGCCCGGGAGATCTTTGAAAATACAATCGCCACTCGTGCCCATCAGCTATATGGTGAAAAGCTTCCTGATCTGGTTGCTGAACGGTTGAAAAAAGAGCAGCAGGCGATCCTTGGAAATCATTTTGAATCGCTTTATGTGATCTCAGCCCGGCTGGTTGAAAAAAGTCTGGGCGACGATTATCTGGTTGGATCCCGGGGGTCGGTAGGCTCCAGTTTCGCCGCCTATTTGATGGGGATAACTGAAGTTAATCCTCTCCCACCTCATTATCGTTGTGAACAGTGTGATTATGTCGAATTTCCCGGCGATTCCGGGAATATTGTCGGGATTGATCTGGAACAGAAAGACTGCCCTGATTGTGGTAGTTCGTTAGAACAGGATGGTTTTGATATTCCTTTTGAGGTTTTTTGTGGGTTTGATGGAACAAAGATTCCTGATATAGATTTAAATTTCTCTGGTGAATATCAGCAGGAGATATTTCATTATCTTAAAAACTTTTTTGGTGAGGGTAATATCTTCCGGGCTGGAACAATTACTACGATCAGTGATCGAACCGCCGCCGGGTTCGCCAATAAATATATTGAAGAATATAGCAACACCTCCAGCTGGGCGGAGAAGGAACGTTTGAAATCCGGTATTGAGGGTGTTAAACAGAATACATCCCAGCACCCTGGCGGGATGATAGTTGTCCCTGAAAATCGTTCTATATATCAGTTTACTCCTATAAACTATCCGGCCAATGATCGTGATTCTAGTTTTTTAACCACTCATTTTGATTATCATTCTATGGAAGATCAGCTTGTAAAACTTGATATTTTAGGCCATGAAAATCCCACTCAGCTGCGCCATCTTAAGCAATTGACCGGCATTGATCCGGTTACTATCCCGCTGGATGATCCGCAGACTCTGCAGATTTTTACCGATCTTTCCTCCCTGAATCTTACCGAAGAGGAGCTGGGAATGAAGGTTGGAGTGCTGGGGGTACCAGAGTTTGGGACGATTTTTGTTCGGGATCTGGTAACCGAAGCAGCGCCAACAAGTTTTGCTGATCTTGTTAGAATCAGTGGACTTTCCCACGGTGAAAATGTCTGGAATAATAATGCCCGCGATCTGATCAAACAGGGCCGTGCCGATCTTACCTCGGTTATTACCTGCCGGGATGATATTATGAATTACCTGATAAAAAATGGTTTACCCGAAAACATTGCTTTTCAGATAATGGAGGATGTACGTAAAGGTAAGGGGCTCAAACCAGAATATATCCAAAAGATGCAGGCCTGCCGGGTTCCGGCCTGGTATATAAAAAGTTGTGATAAAATTAAATATCTCTTTCCTAAAGCCCATGCAGCCGCCTACGTTCTCATGGCCTTCAGAATTGCCTACTTCAAAGTCCACCATCCGACGGCCTTTTATGCTTCATATCTGAGTCTTAAGGCCGATCATTTGAGTGCCGCTTATATCTGTTCGCTGTCGGCGATTGAAGAGCGGATGGAACAGCTGCAGGGAATTATTGAGCAAAAACGCCGTGAGGGTAAAACGGAAAAACGTGATGAGAAAGAATATGGCATCATGGAGGTTTTGAGGGAAGGTTATTTGAGGGGGATTTCTGTCCGGCCTCCTCGGGTTTCCAAATCAGGACCTTTTCGTTTCAGGGTGGAAAGCGAGCAGCTTATTCGGGCCCCTTATGTGACCATAGAAGGGTTGGGAAATACTGTGGCCGAAGGTATAGAGAAAGCCTTTAAAGAGAAACGGTTCACTTCGATTGAAGATCTTCAAAATCGTACCCAGGTGAATTCTACGGTGACCGAAACAGCGGATGGGCTGGGTTTTTTCGAGGCGCTCCCGCCAACCGAAAATCGCCAGCTGTTTTAGCTTCAAACTAATACCAGATAATGGAGGAAATAATATGACAGTACCGGTAGCTCTTACGGTGGCAGGATCAGATTCCGGTGGTGGCGCCGGTATACAAGCAGATATCAGGGCTTTTAGCCGGCTGGGGGTTCATCCCTGTACGGTGATTACAGCTCTGACAGCTCAAAATACTGTGGGAGTTCAGGGGGTTTATCCTGTTTCGGTTGATTTTTTAGTTGAACAGCTGGAGTCCGTTCTATCTGACATTAAGCTGTCAGCGGTTAAAACAGGAATGTTATTCTCGGCTGAGCTGATCGAACAGGTGGCTGCTCGGGCTCAAAGCTTTCCCTGGCTGGTAGTTGACCCGGTAATGGTGGCGGAAAGTGGCGATTCTTTGCTCCAGAGTTCGGCTCGGCAAAAACTGGTTAATGAGCTTCTTCCAAAGGCAGATTTGATAACTCCTAACTGGCCTGAAACCGAGGTCATCGCCGGGGAACTGGGGATTAGTTTAGAGCTTCCTCCTGAACAGCTGGGGCACCAGATTCAGCAGGCCCTTTCGGGACCTGCAGTTCTTATTAAGGGGGGACATCGTCCTGAAAAAGAAGCGGTTGATCTGCTGTTTGAGTCGAGTGGGTCACAACCTCTGAAAATCAGCACTCCCCGGTTAAATAGTTCTAATACCCATGGAACCGGGTGCACTTATAGTTCTCTAATAACCGGTTTTCTTGCCCGTGGTCTGCAACTGGTTGAATCAATAAGACAGGCTAAAAAGTTTCAACAAAGAGCCCTGGAAAATGGATATGAGTATGGACAGGGAGCCGGGACAATTAATACTCTCAGCCGGGGACTATTGCCTGACAACTGACCGGCGGAGAGCTTTTTATCCCGGTGAGGAATGGTTGGTTTGAAATTGCCGGTTGTATTTGATATTCTTACCTTCTATGAAATTATTCAAAATTGCTTGTTTCGGTTTATTAATCATAGCTATTTGCCTTTTTTCCGTGGGGACACCTCTGTACTCTCAAACGGAAGATAATTCCGCAAATGAGCAGGTTTATCTTGAGGGGTTGGAACTGTCCGGGTTAGACCTATGGACAGACCAGGGGATTGAAGAGATGATCGAGGCCGGTGGCATCAGTGCCGGTGAGACATATACCATGGAGAACCTTGTGGAGCGGGCCAATCAATTGTTGACCCGCCTGCAGGAAGAGGGGTTGTTCGAAGATATTAGGATTGAGCTTGAGAACAGCCGTTTGTTGTTTAAATTTGTTGAATTCCCCCGGATTTCCGAGGTGAGTTTTGAGGGCAATTTTGATTTTTCGTCCGAGCAGTTGCGGGAAATTATTTTTCTGCAACCTGGAGAACCGGCAAGTCCTGGTGAGGTTAACCGGGCCCGGCGTGATGTTAGTCAGTTTTATCGGATGCAGGGCTATGATCAATCGGAGGTTGATATTAATCTTGTTCAGACCCCGGATGGTTATGTCAAACTACAGTTTTTAATTGATGAGGGCGCCCAGAAGATTATAACCGGGGTATTTTTTGATTTTGAAGGGGTTAATCTGCTGCAAAGAATTCATCGGATGTGGGGTATTGGATGGTCTCAACCGGTGCGGGAGGGTATGCCCTATTCAAACCAGACTGTCCAGGCCGGTATGGAGGCCGCCCGGCGGTGGTACAGGAACCGTGGACATATGGAGGTGGAGATCGAACCCCGCGTTTTTTTTAATCAGCGAGAGGATGGATATGACCTGTTGTATTATATTAAGGAGGGTCCTGTTTATACGTTGGGTGATCTGAAAATATCTGATAATCAGGTCTATGACGATGCTGAATTGTTGGGGCTGGTTCCGCTATCGATCGGGGATGTTTTCAGTCAGGAAAAATTTCTCGAAGGATTGCAGAATATTGAGGATAAGTACCAATCCCATGGTTATATAGAGGCTGTGGTAATGGATCAGGGTCTCTTTCAGATGGAGCTGGATGAACAACAGCAGCTTGTAAATATACAGATGTCTGTAATTGAGGGAGAACCGTTTTATGTTGAACGAATTGAAATCCACGGTAACCAGCAGACCTATGATCGGGTTATTCGTCGGGAACTGCGGCTGCGTGAAGGTGATCTGCTGGAGGGTGTAAGACTCAGAGATTCTCGCCGTCGGTTAATGAACCTGGGTTTTTTCCGGGCGGTTGAAATAGATCTTTTGTCCGGATTTGAGGAGAACAAAAGGATTATCAGGGTAAGGGTTGAGGAGGGGCCCACCGGACATCTTCAGTTTGGTGGGGGATATAGTAGCGCCACTGGATTTACCGGACGATTACAGTTGGAAAAGGATAATTTTAGTCTGTTTGATTATGATCGGGGATTTACCGGTAGGGGGGAATCACTTAAAACATCGTTTAATATAGGGCAGAGGGAGGATAGTTATAGAATCTCCTGGAGTGATCCCTGGATTAATGACAGTGTTCTGTCTGATGATCCTCCACCCTATGTTCCGGTATCTTTCGGTTTTAGTGGTTTTCAACAGGTTTATAAGCGGACGGAGGGTTATGATGAGATGAACCGGGGAGGATCGATGAGATTGGGTCGTGAATTCGGTCCGGCCCTTTCTAACCAGGTTGATCTGGAATATTCGTTCCGTCGGGTTGAGGTATATGACCTGGATGCTGCTGATACAATTGATATACCGGCTGACTATCGAATAGAGGCTGATGGTGATTCTGAGTTTCAAAGATCGATTGGTAGTATTGAGATAGGACTTCAACGGGATCGTCGAGACGTGCGAAGATTTCCTACGGAGGGTTATTATATTAGGGGGTCGGCCCTTCTGGCAGCTGATTTTTTAGGTGGTAACTCAGATTTTTATAAACCGACCTTCGATTATCGTCATTATCTACCTTTTGTTGGTCCAACATTTTGGGCCGTAAGGATGAACTATAGAACTTTAGATAGCTGGAAGGATGACGAAGATCGTCCTATCCCCAGTTTTGAACGGTTCCGACTGGGAGGATTCAGAGATGTTAGGGCCTATGATTTTCGTGATATTATGTTGCGTGATGATGACGGGGAGAGACTGGGTGGAGGAAATTCCGCTTTCTTTGTAAATTTTGAACTGCGATCGGTAATGATTGATAATACAATGCAGCTGTTTCTTTTTGGTGACGCCGGGGCTGTCTATGAGAAGGCCTGGGATTTTTCGGCAAGCGAGTTTAAACGTTCGGTGGGGGCTGGCTTGCGGATTCACAGCCCGATTGGTCCGATGGTATTGAGCTGGGGAAGAAAACTTGATGACACCTATCCTGGGGCGGGCGATGCGGGTGAATCAAGAGTTGATTTCACAATAGGAACTGGTTTTTAATGAAAAAAAATCGGTTGAATTTGGTGGTTATGTTCTGTCTTGCCGGGCTGTTGATACTGGGGTTGTTGACCCTCGGCCCTAACCAGAGCTGGGCTCCCCAGATGATAAAGGTTGGCGTGGTTAACTGGGAGAGAACTGTTTCGAATTATCAGCAGTTTCAGGAAGAAATATCTGAGCTGCAGACGCAGCGGGAGCGCTGGAGAGCGGCCGTTGAGCAGATAGATAGTGATCGGAATGATGAGGACCAGGATGAGATTTATCAGGAGGCATTGGAACAGATTAACAGTCAATTGAACCGGGTTATTCGGGAGGCTCACCGGCATATCTATGAGGTTATTGAAGAGGTGGCTATTACCAATGGTTATAGCCTTGTGCTGTCGGAAAACGAGGTACTTTATGCTTCGGAAGCCTATACTGATCTGACCGAACCGGTTCTTCGTAGACTTAATGCAGACTGAAAAAATATAGTTGAACGATAATTTTCTTGGGAGGTATTTGTTATGTTGAAAAAAATCATTATTGCTATTGTTGTTATTGGATTGAGTGGGTTTGGTACTCTGTTTGCTGTTGGCGGCTTTTCTTCCGCCTTGCGGGGCGAGGAGGCACCATCCATACAGGCTTTGCCCGAATCTGAAGTAAAAATTGGTTATGTCAACCTGCAGCGATCTTTAGAGGCCTTTCAACCCTATAGAGAGGCTCAGGAAAAATTACGTGAATATCAGGGTGAACTGCAGCAGCGGATCGATGAGATGGAGGGAGAAATTGAGCAGCTGCAGGAAGGGATTCAGTTTCTTGCGCCGGAACGTCAGCAGGAGGTTTATGAACAGCTGCAGATGAAAATGCAGGAATATCGGAGTCTTGTTCATGATAGTGAGCGGCGGTTGGATGAACGTGAGGAAGAACTGTTGCAACCGATACGTGAACGGGTCAAACTGGCCATTGGGACCGTTGGTGATCGGCAGGGTTTAGATGTTATCAAACAGTTCGACGGTCATGTAACCGATGTTCTCTGGGTTGCTTCCCGAGTTGATATGACCGATGCAATAATCTCCCATTTGCAGGACATTGAATAGATTTACCAGAACTTATTGAAGGATGAAAAAATGGTTGAAATAACCCTGTCAGAGATCGCCGAGCAGCTCAAAAACTGCCGGCTTCGCGGAAGGGATTGTTCTATTAAGGGTTTGACAGCAGCCGGAGAACCCCGGGTCGGCCATGCGGAAGTTTGCTGGCAGCAGGGTCTGGTCGTTAAGTCGCCGGCCATAGTTGAAGCCCAATCAGCCCCGGAAGAGCTTGAGGATTGTTTGCTGGTGGAGAATTTACAGGAGCAGTTTCCACAGCTGCTGGAAATTTTTCGGCCTTCCCTTGACTACCGGGGGGTTTCTGCTCAGGCTGTAGTAGCCGGGGATTTTTCTTATCAGGATCCAGTTCATGTGGGAGCCGGTGCTTTTATCGGTCCTGAAGTCAGCTGTGGTCCTTCGGTTTATATCGGTCCGGGGGTAGTGATATATGGTCAGGTCACTCTGGCTGAGGGGGTTGTTTTACATAGTGGCGTTAAGATCCAGTCGCCGGCCACTCTGGGCTGTCATACGGTTATACATTCCAATACAGTCCTTGGGGCGGATGGTTTTGGATATCAGTTTCAGTCTGGAAAACATCGTAAGCTGGTTCACCTGGGTGGAGTTAAGATCGGCGACAGAGTGGAGATTGGTGCCAGTACAACGGTGGACCGGGCCACTCTGGGTGAGACCGTGGTGGGTAGTGGGACTAAAATTGATGATCAGGTTCATATAGGGCATAACTGTAAAATTGGAGAAAACTGTCTTATAATTGGTCAGGCTGGATTGGCCGGAACTGTTACGCTGGGTGATTATGTCACTGTTAGTGGACAAACCGCCATTAAGGACCATGTGAAAATCGCCGACAATGTGCAGATTGCCGGGAAATCTGGGGTTACTAAAGATATTACCCGTGAAGGAGCTGTGGTCAGCGGGTTTCCGGCTCAGCTCCACCGAGATGAATTAAAACAGAAGTTGCTGATAAAAAAACTGCCGGAAATTTATCAGAAGTTAAGGGATTTAAACGCAAACTTAGAATCCAGTTGATAAACTATAGCAGTTAGAATTTTTCTACTTATTTAATAGTCTGGCTCCTTTCTGTAAAATTATCTCCTGTCGGGATAGTTAACAAATAAGCTGTGGTTTTAAAACCGGGTTGCATTACCGGAGAACAGAGCTAAAAGATCTTAGTGGAGGAGAGAACATCTGTGACTACTGATTATTATCGTAAGCGACGGACACTGGCCGAGGTCCTGGAGATTGAGGGTATCGGAATCCATACAAACTGTCAGACAAAGCTGCGGATTGAACCGGCAGATTCCGGGGATGGTATCCGTTTTATTCGAACCGATTTAGATGAGCCGGTGGTCTTTATTCCATCTGTTGATAGTGTGTTGGATATACCCCGGGCCACTGTGATATCCAGTGGAGAACATCAGCTGTACACAGTAGAACATTTACTTGCTGCCTTTTATGGCCTGGGCATTACCGACGCTACTGTTTATGTGGAAGCCCCTGAAATGCCAGCGTTAAACGGTAGCGCCGGAGGATTTGTTGAGCGTTTGCAAGAGATCGGATTGAAAGAACTGTCCGGCAAACGGCAATTTTATCGAGTTCAAAAACCGGTTTATGTTGAAAAGGGGGACCAATCGATTGTTGTTCTACCCTCGACTGAGTTTCGTGTTTCCTGTACCATCAGTTTTGACAACAGTTATATTGGCGATCAGTATATGGATTTTTTATTGACCCCGGAGGGATTCGCCGAACAGATTGCCCCCTGTCGGACCTTTGGCTTTAAAGAGGAGATAGAGGATTTGCTGGATAATAATCTGGCCCTGGGTGGAAGTTTAGATAATGCGATAGTGCTTGATCGTGACGGAAATCTGCTGGGCGACAAACCGCAGTTTGAGGATGAGTTCGTTCGCCATAAAATTCTCGATATAATCGGTGATCTGGCGCTGCTGGGAAGTTTTATCGTGGGACATGTTGTTGCCATAAAAAACAGCCATTTCCTAAATGTGGCGCTGGCCGAAAAAATTGCTCAAAGAATTAAAAGATCTCCTGCTGAGCTAGCCCGCAACTCCCGTCGTGCGGGTGAGGAGATGATGGAAATAGATAGTATTGTTAAGGTTCTTCCCCATCGCTATCCATTTCTTTTAATCGATCGTATTCTGTCGATGAATTATGAAGAAGAAAAGGTTGTAGGACTAAAAAATGTAACGGTGAACGAAGAGTTTTTCCAGGGACATTTCCCTGGTGACCCAATTATGCCCGGTGTCTTAATAGTCGAATCAATAGCACAACTTGGTGCTGCCTGGGTTCTTTCGCAGCCGGGCAATGAGCAAAAAAATATCTATTTTATGGGGGTTGACAAGGTTAAGTGGCGGCGTCCGGTGCGCCCGGGTGATCAGCTTGTTTTTGAAGTTACCAGTAAACGTCTGCGCAGCCGTTCAGGCATGATGGAAGGTCGTGCATATGTTGATGGAGAGCTGGCCTCAGAGGGGCTGTTTAAATTTGCCCTGGTTGATCGCTGATAAGCTCTGGACCTCTTATTAAGAAATTTCATTCGGGTGAAAACCCATGTAATCGGTGATAGATAAAGGTTTGTTTGTTGCTCTACCAGGATTTTGATCTGTGTAGTATTGTTAGTTTTAGCTCCGGGGGTTGTTCCGGACAAATTTTTGAGTAAACGAGGCGATTTTGATGGGTATGATTGATGACACAGCAATAATTTATGAAGGGGCGGAGCTGGCGGAAGATGTTGTGGTTGGACCACAGTCTATCATTTCATCCGAGGCCCGTATCGCTTCCGGTACTGAGATAGGAGCAAGAGTTTTAATTGAGGGCAAGGTGGAAATCGGGAAAAACAATAAGATTCTCACCGGCGCTGTGATAGGAACTTCCCCCCAGGACTGGTCCTATGAGGGGAATGATTCCGGGGTGAAGATCGGTGATCAAAATATCCTGCGGGAATATATCACGATCAATCGTGCTACTGAATCGGGTGGCTATACGCAGTTAGGGGATAATAATATGATTATGACTTATTCCCACATAGCACATGATTGTGTGGTTGGAAACAACAACGCCCTGGCCAACGGAGTTACCCTGGCCGGTCATGTTGAGGTTCATGATCATATTATGATGGGTGGATTGACACCTGTGCATCAGTTTGTTCGTATTGGCTCTTACGCGATGGTGGGCGGTTTAAGTCGTCTTAATAAGGATGTTCCACCTTATATTCGTATCTCTGGTAACCCGGCCCGTGTCTATGATTTAAACAGTATTGGTTTGCGTCGTCATGGTGTTCCCGAGGCCGAGAGAAAGCTGCTGAAACGGGCGGTCAGGATCCTTTTTTATTCTGACCTGAATACCACGCACGCCCTTGAAAAGATTGAGGATGAGGTTGAAAGCTGTAAACATCTTGATCGATTGATTGAGTTCGTCAGATCTTCTGAAAGAGGAATTCATAAATGAACTCCAGTCAGCCTGTGGCAATTTTAGCTGGAACAGGAGAATTGCCGGTTATGGTGGCGGAAAAACTAAAATCTCAGGATCGACCGGTTTTTCTCTATAGATTTAGCCGGGATGAACAGGTAGATTTTACCGGGTTGGTTGATAGTGATACCGATATCGATCCTACCCGCTTTAGTTTTGTTCCGGAAAAATTAAAACAGGATGGCGTGAAAGAGGTTATTCTGGTTGGTGATGTGGACAAAAAACAGATATTTGACAGCCAGGCCCATGAAAAGGCAGATCCCGGTGTCCGTAATAAACTTGCGGATCTGACAGCCAAGGGAGACGATGCATTGATTCGGCTGGCCTGCAAAATGCTTGAAAGACGTGGCTTGCGGGTGGTCGGGGTTGATGAAATATTATCAGAAAAACTTACTCCTGAAGGGTTGATTGTCGGTGATCCCCCTGATTCAGATGACATGGCGACAGTTGAACTGTTATCAGCGCTGGCTATAAAACTGGCTGATGAAGAGGTGGGTCAGGTCGTCACCGGTAAGCAACAGGCGGTAATTGCGGTTGAAGGGGTTGAAGGTACCTCTGAACTTATTCGACGGAGTAGAGAGCTTGCCGGGTCAGATTTTGTTATGTTAAAAATAGCTAGATCATCACAGGATTATCGACATGATGTTCCGGTGGTTGGCGAAGAGACAGTTAGATTGCTGGCTGAAGCTGGTGCATCCCTGTTGGCCCTGGAAGCTAATGTAACACTGTTTTTGCAGCAGGAAAAATCTAAAGAGCTGGCCCGTGAGGCCGGTCTGACAATTATCGGCTGGACCCGTCCGCCGTTCTATTCATGGAGAGGATTTAAGCAATGGTTGATCGGATAATTTTTGATCTGGATGACACTTTAATAAGTTCCGGTAAATATTATAATCGCCAGTTGGACCAGTTTGCCCGGTTTGTGCAGCAAAATTTTCCTGAGGCTGGAACCCGGCGGCAAATTCTCGCCCGTTATGATCTGATCGACCAGTCAGTTATAGCTGAAATAGGGCTGGAAAAAGAGCATTTTCCTCGCTCAATGGAGAAAACCTGGCATTATTTTTGTAGTCAATTTGACCGGCCGGTAGAATCTGATGAACTGACCCGCTGCCGGCAGATTGGTGAGGCGGTTTACCGGGTAGTCCCGGAGCCATTGCCTGGAATGGAGGAAGTCCTCGAGCGCCTGGCGGCGGATCATGAGCTAATTCTTTATACTATGGGTGACCCCGGGGTTCAACTGCAGAAGATTCGTTATCATAGGTTGGACCGTTGGTTTGAAGAGTTTCATATATTTCCCTGGAAAGATCGGCATACTTTGCAAAAACTGCTTGGCCTGTTCCCTGCCGAACGGACTGCCATAGTTGGTGACTCGTTACGGGGTGAGATTAAACCGGGCCTGGAGCTGGGTTTGAAATCTGTTCATCTGCGGTCAGATTTTCCCTGGACTTATCATGAGATAACAATTGATCAATATTATCCGGTGGTTGATTCCCTCCCTGAAATACTCGCCGAGCTGGTTCCCTAAACCACTGCAAGTTCTCTTTGAATCGTTTTATGGGACCACTCGTATCTGACAGCATCTTTTAAAGCCGGTTATTCTTACCTGTAAAGAGCTTCTCCACAAATCGTTTTGGTTCTCTCCTGGTCGATCCGGGTTGCTTTATAGAACTGTTAAAAGATTGAAAAACTTGCTATAATACTATCATATTTAAGCCTGTTATCTTTAATTTAAAGCTGCCAGAGGGTTGACTTCTGTTGGCTAAACTGGCTTTTTGTTATCAGCTTAACATAATTCCCATGGGGGTTTTAAAATGTTTCGCACAAAGAATTTAGTTCTTACTTCAGTAGTTTTTTTAGTTGGATTACTGATCGGTCTGCTGGTTGTGGGGCAGATCGATCTGCTGGCTCGCTCCAATGGTCAGTTGAATCGCTATTTGAGGTTATTTGAAGATACCTACAATCATACTTTTGATTTTTATTTTGATGAGGATAGTCTTGAACCGGAGCTGGTTTTGACCGGGGCTATTGAGGGGGTAAAAGAACAGCTTATAGAGGAGGGTACTCCGACCGATTTTTTAGCTGATCCCGCTCGGCTTGAGCATGATTTGAAATCAACTGGCGACGGATTTGTGGTTTATCTTCTGCGCTCTGAAGATACTTTTTTGCTAACCCCGCCTCTTAGTGGGTTTTCACTACCTGATCCACCCTCGGCACCGTTTTCTGATGGTTTGATCGATAAACAGTATATTGCTGGTTTTTCTGGTGATCCTGTGGAAATAATCAGGCAGCTTATTCCGCATCTGGTTGAAGATTATCAGATAGATGGTCAACAACTGGTCTATGCAGCCATTCATGGTATGCTGGCTGAACTTGGTGACCCTCACACTCAGCTGTTAGAACCAGAAAGTTACCAGCAGATGCAGACCTCGACGGAACAACAGTTTGGTGGTCTGGGAATTCATATAACAATGGAGGATGAAAGGTTGATAATTATTGCTCCAATGGCCGGCACCCCGGCTTTTGAGGCCAACCTTATGCCCGGTGATATTATTGCAAAAATCGATGGTAAACCCGCTTCTGAGCTGAACAATGTTCAGGAAGCGGTTGATATATTGCGTGGGGAACCGGGAAGTGAAGTTACTTTGAAAATTGACCGAGGGAGAGATGATAGTTTCGAGGTGACTCTTGAGCGAGATATAATTTCAGTTAAAAGTGTATTGTATGATAGTTTTGATATCGAGAACCGTAATATTGGTCTGGTGAAGATAAATAATTTTGGAGAGAAGACCTTTTCTGAAGTTAAAAATGCTCTCGAAGAGCTTCATAAACAGGATATGGAAGGTTTGATACTTGACCTTAGAAATAATCCTGGTGGAATTTTGCTGGCGGCTAATCAGGTGGCTGATATTTGGTTGGATGAAGGTCAGAAAATAGTTTATACCGAGGGACGTATCAGTCAGCATAATATGCATGTCTGGGCTCGGGCTGAGGGGACTGAAGACAATTATCCTATGCTGGTGATGATTAATGGCGGTTCGGCCAGCGGGTCTGAAATTGTTACCGGTGCTCTGCAGGATCAAAAACGTGCTCTGGTTGCTGGTGATACTTCTTTTGGCAAAGCCAGCGTTCAATCAGTTTTTCCTCTACCAGAAGAAGCAGCTTTAAAAATTACCACCGCCAGTTATTTTACCCCCTCAGGGCATGAAATTCAGGATCGTGGTATTGCCCCCCAAATTCCGGTGGAACAGGATATTCCTGATACTACGGTACGTGAGGAGATAAGGGCCTTACAGCTGGGTGATACTATTATTGAGTTCGTCCGTGAGACTCCCCAGCCGTCCGATACAGAGATTAAACAGCTGATTGAACAGCTGCGTCAGGCCGGCTTTACCTTGCCTGATAAATATATCAGACAACAGATCAGAAATCAGCAATATGCGATTCGGGGTGAACGACTGGTGGCTGACCTGGCTACCGATCCTCAGCTTAGCCGAACACTTGAACTGTTTGTTCGGGTATTGGATGTAGAACCCTGGGATGTTGACGCAGCACTTGAGTCGCTTGATAACTCCTGATGAAAAAGTTTCTGTTTTTCTTGCTATTGTTGATGACAATAGCAATCTTAATCGGAGCAACACTGGCTTTTTTAAAGCGTCCTGGACTGGTTGAAGATTATGCCGATAGATATCGGTTGGAAATTAAACATGAGCTTGATAAGATAAGCGGTTCTCTGGTGGCAGGGCTTGATTTTAAAGCCGCTCAGCCACGGGGTAAAATCGCCATTGTAATTGATGATCTTGGTTGGGATTTACGAACTATACGGCTCTATGAAGCGACGGGAATCCCCCTCACAATGGCTGTTTTACCGAGACGCCCTCGCAGCCAGTATCATTATCAGCTGTGGAAGGATAACTACGAGTTTATTATTCATATGCCGATGGAGCCGCTGGGATTTCCGGATGATGATCCCGGGGAGTATGCTCTGTTGGAAAGCCATAGTCCAGAAGAAATCCAGCGTAAAGTAACTGAGCTGGTTGGGCTTTATCCGCGGGTTGTAGGAATGAACAATCATATGGGATCGGCTTTTGTTCGCAGTCGGCCGGGGATGGGGAGCTTGATGGAGCTGCTGAGGAAGCACCGATTATTTTATCTTGATAGTCGGACCAGTCCGGCCTCCGTTGCTCTAGAAATGGCCGGCCAGCACGCCGTTTCAGTTCAGGAAAGCAACGTATTTCTTGATGGATTGACCGATCAGCAGCATATTGAAAATCAGTTTCACAGGTTAATGCGGGTAGCTGAGGCGCGGGGTGAGGCGATTGCCATCGGCCATATTCAGACAGCTAACACTGCCCGTGTAATTGGCCGGCTGGCCCCGGAGTATCTGGAACAGAGTTTTGAATTCGTTAACTTGAGTGAATTGATGGATCTTGCTCCATTAAGACAGAGTTTGTTTACTGAAATAGATTTGCTGGTTGATTCCAGGTAGTTTGTTCGTATTAAGCGAGTAGTCTGTGATGGAAATTTTATAAGATTGGAATGATACAACAGATGAAATTAGAGGAACTTAAACTTTTAACCTATGATATCAGGAGCGACATTGTGGAGATGATCGGTCGTGCTGAAAGTGGCCATCCGGGGAGTTCTTTATCGATGGTTGAGCTGGTAACAGCCCTGTTTTTTGAAATTATGGAGTTGCGGCCTGATGAACCTGACTGGCCCGAACGTGATCGATTTGTTCTGAGTAAAGGACACGGTGTTCCAGCTCTTTATTCTGTTCTGGCTCGGGCCGGTTATTTCCCGCTTGATAAGCTGAGAGAACTACGGAGGTTGGGGAGTCCTCTGCAGGGTCATCCCGATTATTCCCGGCTCCCGGCTGTGGAGGCTTCCACTGGATCACTCGGGCAGGGTCTTTCGATTTCAGCAGGAATTGCCTTATCTGCCTGTCATCTCGATAAGAATTTTCATAGTTTTTGTCTGCTGGGTGATGGGGAATTAAATGAAGGACAGGTCTGGGAAGCTGCAGCTTTCGCTGCCCATCATAAGCTGTCAAATTTAACCGCCATAGTTGATTATAATAAGTTTCAACTGGACGGTCCGGTCGATGAAATTATGCAGATGGAACCGATGGTTGATAAGTGGCAAGCTTTCGGCTGGGAGGTTCAGGAGGTCGATGGCCATGATCTGGAGCAGGTTGTAGAAGCGCTTCACTGGACAAAAGATTCTGATCATCTACCACGCTGTCTAATAGCCCATACAATTAAAGGCAAGGGAGTTTCCTTCATGGAAAATAATAATAAGTTTCACGGTAAGGCTCCGGATCAACAGGAGCTGGCGGATGCTCTGGCGGAGTTACGGAAAGCTCGTCAGGAGGTGGCAGGATGAAATTTGAAATAGGACTTGCCACACGGGATGCTTACGGGGAGGCACTACGTGATCTGGGGGATGAATATTCAGATATAGTTGTTCTTGATGGAGATCTTTCGCAATCTACAAAGACCTATATGTTTGCCGAAAAGTTTCCTGAGCGGTTTTATAACGTCGGAATTCAGGAGGCTAATATGGTTGGTCTGGCGGCCGGTCTGGCATCCAGTGGTTTGACTCCTTTTGTCAGCAGTTTTGCCTGTTTCTTAACTAACCGGGCTTATGACCAGATGCGTGTATCAGTCGTTTATCCACGACTTAATGTGAAATTTGTTGCTTCCCATGGAGGAATTAGTGGGGGGGAGGATGGGGCTACTCAGCAGAGTATAGAAGATCTGGCTTTAATGGCATCCTTGCCAGAAATGGTTGTTTGTGTCCCGGCTGATGAGCATGCCACCAGGGCTTTAACCCCTCAGTTAATGGAGTGGGAGAGTTCCTGTTATCTGCGGACCGGACGACCTCGTGCACCGATAGTTTATCAACCTGGTGTTGATTTAAAAATCGGCCGGGCTGAGGTTCTGCGTGAAGGTACAGACCTGACTATTATTACCTGTGGTTTGCTTGTTGCAGAGGCGCTGGAAGCAGCAGAAGCACTGGCTGCAGAATCTTTCTCGGTAGAGGTTGTGGACTGTCACACCATGAAACCACTGGACAAAAAAACAATTCTTCAATCGGCTCAAAAGACAGGTGCTGTGGTTGTAGCCGAGGAACATCAGGTCTGGGGGGGACTGGGTAGTGCTATTGCGCTATTGTTGGGTGAAAATTTTCCTGTGCCTTTTAAACTGATTGGCATCGAGGATACCTATGCAGAATCGGGAACTGGAGAACAGCTGCTGGATGTCTATGGGTTAACTTCCCCTTACATAGCAGAGGCAGCCCGGGGGTTACTTTCCTGAGGTCTGCTGAAGTTGTGGCGGAGGATGATCACTAATAAATAGGTTTGTCGCAAAAGCAGTTAATCTTTGTAGGCCATCTCAGCTTCCACCGGTTCAATTTGATTTTGAAATTATTTCAGGAAAATGGCTTAATTTTGTTGTTCCTCCTGATAGTTCTGAAAATCAGCTGCTGCAACTGGTGAGCCGGGTTGTGGCGGGATTTCACAGACCTGATTCCGGACAGCTATTCTATAACGGTTCAAATATCTGGTCCCGCACTTTTAACTTTCGTTCACTGGTCAGGTATCTTTCTACCGATCTGGAGCTTCTGCCCCGTTTTACTGTTGACCAGAACCTTAAATTTTTCAGTGATCTTTTTGGCCTCCAGGGAACTCTGCCGAAAACTGTGCTTGACTCTATTGATCTTGATTCTCCTGTTAACTGGTTAACTCAGAATGAACAGCTGCGATTAAAACTGGCTATTTTTCTTATGCATGATCGACCTCTTGCTGTTTGGGCATATCCATTATCCTGGCTTAACAGCTTTCATCGTGAACTTTGTCTTACTGAGCTGACTAAGTTGCTTGAAACGGATAAACTGCTGGTGAGTTTTGATACCTGCCCCCTGGAAATAGCTGACAGACAGGTTTCTTTAGAGATTTCGGAAAGTTCTGGAGAAGCTTCCGCGACAGGTCGGTGTAAAAGGTGAGTTTGATTTTTAGATTATTTAAAACTGATCTCCGCAAACTGATTATCAATTCACCCTTTATCTGGCTGCTGACTTTAGCTAGTAATCTGGTATTGTTGTTTGGCTATTTTTTGTTTCGATTAGTTGGGCTCAGGCTTGATCTTTTTTTACCGGCAACCCTCTGGGCAATTGTTTTTGTAACAGCTCTGGTTGTCATTTTACCGGTTGTCTATAGGGATTATCGCCATGGACTTGTTCGGCTCTATGCGCTGGCCGGTACTCATCCATTCAGATATTATCTCGTTAGAACAGTTATTGGTTTATTATATCTGCTGGCCCCTGTGATCACTCTTACCCTGGTTCTGTTTTTTTTGTTGGACTTATCGTCCGCCGCCGCGATCCTGTTATTTATTCTTCTGATACTAAAATCACTGGCGATTATTAATCTTTCTATCTGGATAATTGGCCTGACCGCTCCTTTCTCCTGGCAGTTTTTTCTTGTTGTAATAGCTCCCTTTATCGTGCCGCAGTTAATTGCCGGAATTTATCTATTCCGGCTGATGTTTGATCCGGCAGGAGTCTATCCGGGGGCCTGGATTTACTGGCTTATCAGCTATATTTTTATTCTGATCTGCGGTATCTGGCTGTCGGCGGATTTTATCTGGGAGGAACTCTAGTGAAAATTTTTAATTGGGCTTATGATATCACACTGGCAATTTTGCTTCTGTTGACTGGCTGGCAGATTATTTTTACCGAAAATATGGTGAGTCAGCCGTTATATTCAGGAGTCTTATTTCAGCTGTTTTATTATTCTTTTGTGCTGGTTGTTTTTATTTATCTTTTTGTTTTTGCGCTCGGTTCTTATCTCTATCTTTTTACCGGAGGACGACGTTCTACTGCAGCCATTAGCTCTCTGGCCGCCACACATTATCTGTTTGTTGGTCTGGTGCTTCTTCTGGGGATTCTTCGGGCCGCGTTTCAGCCCTGGTTTGTCCTTACTCAGGATCCTGTCTGGTTATCATACAGTCTGCTCTGGGCGATGTTTACAGTCTGGTTTTTTATTCAAAAAAAGATTGGTTGTCCTCGCTGGCGATTTTTTTGTTCAGCTATATACGGTCTCTTGATGGTTCTACATCTACCTATAATATTGACTGCTTTCAGTTATCATACAGAACTGGCGTCGGCTCACCATCTTGCTGTTACAGGCTATTCTTTGCTGACACTCATACTGCTGTTTAGCGGCCTGCTGTTCCTTAGAATATATAGATTTTTTTATCATGAAATAAGGTTTTCCCGGGTCAAGTGTGGATCATAAGGCGGGAGCTAATTAGAGAGGATAAGGTTGTTTTATGTCGGCTGATACTCGTTGGATAAAAATTGTTGGTGCTCGGGAGCATAATCTTACCGGGATAGATCTTCAACTTCCACGTGAAAAAATTACCGTAATAACCGGACTGTCCGGCTCAGGAAAATCTTCCCTGGCCTTTGATACACTCTATGCCGAAGGTCAGAGGCGATTTGTTGAATCACTTTCGGCCTATGCTCGCCGTTTTTTGGGGCAACTTGATAAACCCGATGTTGAACGTATTGAGGGGCTGACTCCAACAATTGCAATTGATCAGAAAAACAGCTCTCATAATCCTCGCTCAACTGTTGGTACGGTTACGGAGATTTATGATTATTTTAGACTTTTGTATGCTCGGGTTGGTGAGGTATTCTGTCCCTGCTGTGGGACAAAAATTGAAGCTACCACCATCGATCGAATGGTTGAGGTGGTTCTCGATAGAGATGCCGGCACACGGTTGTTAATAATTGCCCCGGTTGTCCGGGGCCGTAAGGGTGAGTATAAAAAAGAGTTAAAAAATCTTCAGACCGAAGGTTATCCCAGGGTTCGTATTGATGGCCAGTTGTACCGGCTTGATCGGGAACGTGTTCCAGAGTTGGAAAAGCAGGAAAAACATACTATAGAGGTAGTTATTGATCGGGTTAAACTGAAAAATTCTGATGAAAATCGCAGTCGGATTGCTGATTCCATGGAACTGGCAATTAAATTATCCGGTGGCCTTGTTACTGTAGAGGAAGCTGATTCGGGAGAAGCGGTTACTATGAGTGAACAGTTTGCCTGTCCTGATTGTGGTTATTCTTATTCTGAAATAGAACCCCGAATCTTTTCTTTTAACAGTCCCTATGGGGCCTGTGAAACCTGTGATGGTCTCGGTCATGATCTGCGGGTTGATCCGGATCTGATCTTTGATAAGCGGTTGTCGATCGCCGATGGAGCACTTCAGCCCTTTTCCAGTTCATCTTCCACCTGGTTTCAACAAAAAATTCGAGCTCTTGCCAGACATTACGATATCGATCTCGAAAAACCGGTAAATCAGTTAACTGATCGTGAACGGCAGATAATTCTTTATGGCACCGAGGAAAAACTGAACTTTAATTTTTCCTCTCGGGATGGCGCCTATAGTTTTGAAGGGGTCTATGAAGGAGCAATACCGCTGGTTTGGAAACGTTATAAACGTTCCTCCGGCCGCCGGGTTCGACGGGCCATGGAAA
>PWOD01000201.1 GCA_003557545.1 bacterium
CCTCGTCCCGGTTCTGGCGGTTCTGGGCGCTTTTGCTCGGGAAGGACAGGTTGAGTTAACAAATATTTCACATCTGCGTAACAAGGAAAGTGATCGGATCGCCACAACATGTGCTGAACTTAATCGGGTTGGTGTTCCGGCAGAATCTTCCGCAGATAAACTGGTTCTTGATCTTGATCGACGAAATTTTTCTACGGAAAATATTGTTATCAATACGTACAACGACCATCGGATTGCCATGGCTTTTACGATACTTGCTCTGTTGCGCGGCAAGCTTGTTATCCGGGGGGCCGAATGTGTAAATAAATCGTACCCCGGTTTTTTTGCTGATATCAACAAACTCGGTGCCGGAGTTAGCTTGATCGACTGAATATTGATTTTCAGGGGGGGTTCTGGCGGATAATCGTTTATTTTTAGGACGGCAACTATATTTCAGGATTCAATCTGGGGGTTATAAGGATGTTTAAAAAAGTTTTCTGCCTTATTTTATTACTGTTTATTACGGCGGGCTGTGCAGCAACCGGTGTTGGCGAGTTTCCCCGTCTCGATGCCGAGCATGAGGGTGAAAATATTTTGATCGCGCCGGTTCAGGGGATTAATTCAGCCGAACTGCAGCAACAGCTGTTTGGTCGGCTGGATATCGGACGTCTGCGAAAACGCTATGGAACTGTCTATTTTCTTCAGCCAGCGGAATTGCAGCAGCTTGCCATAGAGGAGTATTTTCATCCTATGAGTTCATCCCAGCTGACCGGTATAGCAGAACAGTTTGAGGCCGATTTTTTATTGGGGATGCATGTTGATCAGTTTAGTGAAGAGGAGTTTGTGAAAGAAGGAACTCGTACTCTTTATCATCATCGTGACCGGCGCCGGGAAACCTTTTTTGAAGGAACCAGATCTGATACTCCGGTGGGTGATGGGGTTGACTATATTTCTCCAGATCATCGTCTGGAACGAGAGACCACTGAAGGACGAGCAATTACCCGCGAACGAATCTTTGATGCTGAGGAGGTTCCTGTAACAACTCCTCGTATCAGAGCTGTAATATCTCTTTCTGCCTACCTTTATGACCTCCGTACCGGCGAGTTGATCTGGGTTGGCAATAGAATTGAAAAAGCCACTGGCGATCTTGATCGGGTTTCCGGCGTGGAGCTTGCAGAAACAGTTCTTTCTCGAGTCGCAGAGCGTCTGTCGGTGGCCCTTACTCCGGGAATTTAGTTTTAATTCACCAATCAGATATATGGGTGATATTTGGCCTATCGGTTCTTGAAGGCTATGCGACACTTTCTTGTTCCTATTTGGGATTGGACTATTTTCTGATTATTTGCAGTCAACCCGGTTTATTAGTACCAATTTTCAATTTATAATCATTCCTCTTAACTGCAAAGCAGATTTGATTGGCCAGTTTAACCGCAGTAATCCACAACATTTACAGGTGAGAAATATGTATGAGATAGTTTCACGCGAACAACTTGCTCCCCGGATAGTTAAACTACAGGTACGGGCACCCCGGGTAGCAAAGACTGTTAAACCAGGTCAGTTCATTGTCCTCAGGGTTGATCAGACCGGGGAGAGATTTCCACTTACCGTAGTTGAACATAATCACCGCCTTGGTATTCTCACGTTGGTTGTTCAAACCATTGGAAGTTCAACTGAAAAACTTGCCAGTCTGGAGCCGGGTGAGAAAATTTCTGATCTGCTTGGCCCTCTCGGGGAACCATCAGAAATAGATTATTATGGCCGGGTGCTCTGTGTTGGTGGTGGGGTCGGTACGGCCCTTATCCTTCCGGTGGCCCGAGCCCTGAGTGCAAATGGGAATGAGGTTGTCACCTTGCTGGGAGCCAGGACTGAACAGTTGCTTATTTTTACTGATGAGCTGGCCGAATTTTCCCAGCAATTGCTGATTACTACGGATGACGGCTCGGCTGGCAGTCAGGGAAATGTTGCTGAAAAACTAACCGAGCTTTTAGAGAGTGGTGAGAGATTTGACCGGGTTTATGCCACAGGTCCGGTTCCCATGATGCGTGCAATTGCCGATATAACAGAGCCCTATGCTATTAAAACCTTGGTTAGTCTCAACCCTATCATGGTCGATGGAACAGGGATGTGTGGGGGCTGTCGTGTGCAGGTCGGTGACCGTCTGCGTTTTGCCTGTACGGAAGGTCCTGAGTTTGATGGTCACCAGGTCGATTTTGCTGATCTGCTTGCTCGTCAGAACTATTATTCAGATAGTCACAATTGTCGGCTGCCAGATTTTTCTGAGGATGGTAATTAATAATGGCTGACAAAAGCAACCTTCCCGATCGTCAAAAAATGCAGCGTTGTGATCCTCGTGAGAGAGCTAAAAATTTTTCTGAAGTCGCCCTCGGATATACTGATGAGCAGGCCCTGGCTGAGGCCCAAAGATGTCTGCAGTGTTCTCGGCCGTTATGTGTTGAGGGCTGCCCCGTCAGGGTTGATATTCCCGGATTTATTGAAAAAATTGTTGAGGGCCAATCTGAACAGGCGGCTGAGCGTATTAAACAAACTAATATCCTGCCCGCAATCTGTGGTCGGGTCTGTCCGCAGGAGGATCAGTGTGAAAAACTCTGTATACTTGGTAATAAAACCGAACCGGTTAATATCGGCGCGTTGGAGCGTTATGTCGGGGATAAAACAGCTCCTGTTTCAAAAGATTCATTGGCCGATACCCCTGTTGATCAGTCAATCTCCGGCAAAGCAGCAGCTGTTGCGGTTGTTGGATCTGGACCATCTGGATTGACCTGCGCCGCCGATCTTTTGCGGATGGGTTATCAGGTTACAATTTTTGAAGCTCTACATGAACCCGGCGGAGTTCTGGTCTACGGTATCCCGGAATTTAGACTGCCCAATTCTATAGTTCGCGGTGAAGTGGAATACCTGAAGAAGCTGGGAGCCGATTTTCAGTTAAATGTTCTGGTGGGGCGAACTGTAACCGTTGACCAACTGTTAGAAGATGAAGGTTTTTCTGCCGTCTATCTTGCCGCCGGTGCGGGAACCCCCTGGTTTATGGGAATCCCCGGCGAAAACCTTCCCGGTATTTATTCGGCCAATGAGTTTCTTACCCGGTTGAATTTAATGCGGGCTCATAGGTCTGATCATGCCACACCGATAGTTGTAGGAAACCGGGTGGTGGTGATTGGTGGCGGAAATGTTGCACTTGATGCTGCCCGCTCGGCAGTTCGTGTTGGTGCTCAGGAGGTCCGGGTCGTTTATCGTCGTTCCAGAGCTGAAATGCCGGCTCGTAAGATGGAGATTGAACATGCTGAAGAAGAAGGGGTTATTTTTGATTTTTTGACCAACCCGCTGAAATTTTATCCGGATCAGCAGGGCTTTTTAGGTAAAATTGAAGTTGTTGATATGAAGCTGGGTGAGCCGGATGAATCAGGCCGTCCCCGTCCGTTCCCTGTAGATGGGAGTAATCGTACCTGGCCGGTCGATACAGCTGTAATCGCTATCGGCTCTCGGCCGAATAGAATTGTCGGTGAAACTACTCCGGGACTTAGTACAACGGAAGCTAATACGATTGAAATCGATCCACCGACCGGGCAGACAAGCCGGCCGGAGGTATTTGCCGGGGGAGATGTAGTTACCGGTTCTGATACTGTTATTGCCGCCATGGGTGCGGGTCGTCGGGCGGCTCGTTCAATAGATAGATTTTTACAGGAAGACTCAACAAATTAGTCATTGACTGAAGCTCTCCTGGGGGTGTTTGAACAGTGTGGGATGTTGCTGTGATAGGAGCTGGTCCAGCCGGAACTATGGCCGCTGGAACTCTACTGGACCATGGGTTATCCGTTGTCCTGATAGATAAATCAGCCTTTCCCCGGAATAAATCTTGCGGTGGTGGTCTGCCGGATCATGCAGCTAAGCTACTCGACCGGCTTGCGATTGACTGGCGGCCGGTTCAACTTGACTCAGCAATTAGTTCCACGATTTTTTATGATTTTTCTCGGCCCATGGAAATAGCTCTTGAATCGGCACCGGTAAGACTTGTTAGTCGCAAAAGTTTTGATCAGCTTCTTCTGAAATGGGCCCTCCAGCAGGGCGATCTGGAGCTGTTAGAAAAAACTGCTGTGAGTTCTGTTGAACAGCTGCCTGATCAGGTTGTTATCCGGTTGTCCGATGGAACTTGTTTGGAAGCCGGTTTTTTGGTGGCTGCTGGTGGAGCCGGCTGTCCGGTAGGAACCAGCATTAATCCGGGAAAATCAGCAGGAGTGGCAGTCACCGCTCTGGTGAATACCTCGGCTGATATTATCGAGAGGTTTTCTTCTCGATTAGTTTTTAACGTTCAACCGGATCTCCAGGGATATGGCTGGGTTTTTCCTAAAAAACATCATCTTAACATCGGGATCGGTGGCTATAATACAACTAAGTTGAAAACTCGACTTCGTCAGTTTGTTTCTCGGACTCTGACGGGAGATGATTATCAAATAGCTAAAATATTTGGTCATCCACTGCCGTTTTATCAGCCTGACACCCGGTTTTGTCAGCAGCGGACTTTGCTGGCCGGGGATGCTGCTCGGCTGGTTGATGCTCTCACCGGTGAGGGGATATATTATGCTCTGGTCAGTGGTCGGCTAGCCGGGCAAACTATTGCCCGGGTCTTGAACGGGGAGCTGACCTCGGTCAGTCATTATGAAAAACTTTTACAGGATAATATTCTCTCAAATCTACATTGGTCATGCCGGATTGCCCGGCTATTTTATGATCACCCTGAGTTTTTTTATCAATGGGTTTTAGGTAATCGGTTTCTTCAGGAACAGCTAAAAAAAATCACCTCCGGTCTGACGACTTATCAGTCCCTTCAGCAGGATATTAGTGACGAGCTTGGTGATGATACCTTTGTTCGAGATTTTTTTGATCTTTCTGGGTAATTTCGAAAGGTGTGTAGACTCTTAGTGCAGGAATATAACAGGCTGGTAAAAATCCTCGATTTAGTTCGTGCTCAGATAGCCAATCCTTCTTCACCTGACCGCTGGAATCACCAGGTTGAGCAGCAGCTTCCCTCCGAAAACCAACAACTGTCAGAGTCATTCTGGAGTGATCTGAAACGATCCTGGTTGGCCTATCAGCATAATCCTGATGAAAAAAATCTCTGGAAAATGGCCCTCTGCTGTCAACAACTGGCTCGAGAGTTTCTCACTAAACCCCTCGAATCACTGTCAGGTATTGGTCCAAAAATAGCCGGCAAGTTGGCCAAAAAAGATCTGCAGACTGTAGCTGACCTATTATACTATTTTCCCCGCGCCTATACCGATCAACGTTATGTCGATTCGATCTCCACTATTCGTGGCGAGGGAACTTATACGATCTTTGGTGAAATCATTACCACAGGGGTAGTGCATGGTCGTAAGCCCCGGCTGGAGCTGGTACTTGCAGACTCTTCCGGTCAGATTCAGATAACTTTCTGGAATATGGCATATCTGGGGAAAAAACTTACCCGGGGGACGCAGCTTTTCTGTCATGGCAAGGTTGATTTTTTCAGAAATATTCCCCAGATGAATAATCCGGAGTATGAAATAATTTCTTCCGAAAAGGAGCTAGAATCAAGTCGTACTTTGAAACCGGTTTATTCTGCCCCGGAGGGGATTAAACAATATCGGCTTAAGAATTGGATCGATTCTGCCCTTGACCTTGGCTTGCCCCTGCTGGCAGACGAACTGCCGGTTGTTATCCGGAAATCTGAAAAAATTCAAACCATCACCCGGGCGCTGTCCCAGATTCATCAACCTGACTCAACCAACAATCTTGAACGGGCCAGGGAGAGGGTTATTTTTGAAGAGTTTTTTCTTTATCAACTTGTGTTTGCTTTACATAACTGGCGGGTTGATAAGCTGGATAAAGGGAGGAGTTATCCCGCGGTCAAACTGCGGACCAGCTTTCTGGCCCGTTTGCCCTTTGATTTTACCGAGGATCAGAGAACCGCACTTCAGGAGATCGAAGCTGATTTGGTCTCGTCGGCCCCGATGCACAGGCTGTTGCAGGGTGATGTTGGGACCGGGAAGACAGTGGTGGCGCTGGCTGCCATGCTGCGTGTGATCGAAAATGGGTATCAGGCGGCGTTGATGGCTCCTACCGAGGTACTGGCAGAACAGCATTATCAAACAGCCCAAAAATATTGTCAGCAGCTTTCCTGTAAGCTGGGAATTTTAACCGGGAGTCTTACCGAAAAAAATAAACAGCATGTCAGAAAACAGATTGAACAGGGAGAAATCGATCTGGTGATCGGCACCCACGCATTGATAGAGGATACGATTGAGTTTCCTTCGTTGGGATTTGTTGTAATCGATGAACAACATAGGTTTGGTGTTGAACAGCGCCGTAAACTGCGCGAAAAAGGACCTGAAATCGATATGCTGATAATGTCGGCGACACCGATTCCTCGCAGTCTGGCCCTGACCGTTTATGGTGATCTGCTGGTTACTTCTTTAACCCAGTTTCCCGGTGAAAAACGGCTGGTTGAAACAACTTTATTGGAAAAATCAACTGCTAATAAAAAGCGGGTCTTTGAACTGGTGAAAACTCTGGCTGCCCGGGGAGAAAAAACATTTTTTGTTTTCCCTGCGATCGAAGAAAATCAGGAACATGGGATGGAAGCCGCCGAAGCAGCCTTTGAAAAGGCGAACTGGTCCGGTTATTTTTCTGATATACGAATGGGATTACTGCATGGGCAAATGAGTTCTCAAGATAAACAGCAGGTTATGAAACGGTTTCGTAACGGGGAGATCCAGCTGTTATTTTCTACAACTGTTATTGAGGTTGGGGTCGATGTCCCGGAGGCCAGTTGTCTGGTTGTATTTGATGCCGAGAGATTTGGTCTGGCACAGCTCCATCAGCTGCGAGGACGTGTCGGGCGGGCCGGGCAGGAGGCCTACTGTTTTCTCTTTGTTGAAAAAAACATTACGGATAGTTCAAAACAACGGTTGCATGTTCTGGAAAGGATAGACGATGGGTTTGAGGTGGCTAAAGAAGATCTGCGGTTTCGTGGGATCGGTGCGCTAACCGGAACCCGTCAGACAGGTCTGCAGGAGTTTAAACTCGGTAATTTCTGGCAGGATAGAGAGATTATGCAACGTGCCGTCCATCGAGCTCGCTGGTTGGTTGAATCGACTGATGGACTTGCTCGTCCTGAACTGACTTTACTCCGTAATAAACTGTTTGATCAATATAAAGATCAGCTAAAATTTGTGAAAATTGGTTAAATTTGAGATAATTAATCCTGTGTGAATAATTCCCAGGAACTTTTTAAGTTGAGCTGATAACAAAGGAGTTAGAGAAAGTTGATGGAACAGCGTAAACTTGCTAAATTTTTTGCTATTCTGGCCGATCAAACCAGGTTGAGAATTATCACCCTCCTGCTGGAAGGAGAACTCTGTGTCTGTGAAATACAACAGGAACTTGAAATGTCCCAACCATCGGTTTCTTATCATCTGCGGCTGATGGAAAGGACTGGATATTTGCTCAGTCGGCAGAGTAAAGGCTGGACCAATTATCGAATTAATCCCCAACTAAATCGTATGATTATTAGAAAATTAAAACAGATTGGTCTGGTAGTTGAGAAGCAAGTTTAAAATTCAAATACCAGCTAGTGAACGGCTGGGTTTCAAAAGGTTGATTTAATTTTATGCCGGTTCATAACTCTGAGATCGCGGAAGCTTTTGAACAGATTGCTAATCTGTTGGAAATCACGGGGGCCAATCCATTTCGGGTCCGAGCTTATCGCAATGCTGCCCGAACTGTTGCTGGACATCCGACTGAACTTCGTCGGTTTGTGGCCGGGGATGATGAGCTTACTGATCTACCGGGTATTGGCGATGATCTGTCTGATAAAATTACTGAATTTGTTAAAACTGGCAAGATTGGACTTTTAGAACAGTTGAAATCTGAACTTCCTCCCGGCCTTTTGGAACTATTCAAAATTGAGGGACTTGGACCTAAAAAAATAAAAAAACTTTATGATGAGCTTGCTGTTGATTCCCTTGAAACCCTGGAGAATCTGGCCGAAACCGGTGAGATTGCTGACCTTGAGGGGTTTGGTCCTAAAACCGTCGAAAATTTACAAAAAAATATTCGGCGAATGAAACGTCTTGATCAACGGTTTTTATTGAATGAGATAGAACAGTATGCCGCACCCCTGGTCGAGCAGCTGAGGGGATTAGATGGGGTGGATAGGGTGAAGATTGCTGGAAGTTTTCGCCGTCGCCAGCAAACGGTCGGTGACCTCGATATTCTTGTGAACGCCTCTAAAGCAGAACCGGTTATGGAAGCATTTACCGGTTATGAGGATATGGTGGATCTGGTTGCGGTCGGTGACACAAAGTCGAGTATTATTCTCCGTGGCGGATTACAGGTTGATTTGCGGGTTGTAGATAGCCAGAGCTGGGGGTCTGCTCTGCTTTATTTTACCGGTTCAAAAGAACATAATGTGGCGTTGCGTGGTATGGCTGGCCGTCAGAATAAAAAAATTAATGAATATGGAATTTATCAGGATGATAACCGGCTGGGTGGGGCGACCGAAAAGGAGATCTATCAGCAACTTGATCTGCCGTACATCGAGCCGGAACTGCGGGAGAATCGTGGGGAGCTGGAAGCAGCCAGAAATGATCTTTTACCGGAGCTGGTTGAACTTTCTGATATCAAGGGTGATCTGCAGACTCATAGCACTGGCAGTGATGGTAAAAATACTCTTCGGGAGATGGGAGAGGCTGCTCGGGAGCTTGGTTATCAGTACCTGGCGGTTACCGATCATTCGGCTTATCTGGCCGTAACCGGGGGGCTGGATGAAGAAGCTCTAAAACGGCAGGGTGAGAAGATCGATAAGTTGAATGATGGCTGGGATGATTTCCGGCTGTTGAAAAGTGCCGAGGTTGATATTCTTCCCGATGGTAATCTGTCTCTGGATGATCAGGTTCTCTGTCAGCTTGATCTTGTGTCAGTCGCCATTCATAGCCGTTTTAATCTTTCTGAAGAAGCTCAGACGAAGAGAATCATTCGGGCACTTAAAAACCCCCTTGTTGATATTTTAGTTCATCCCACCGGTCGTTTGCTGGGGATACGGGAAGCTTATCCTCTGGATATGGAAAAAATTCTCCAAACAGCGTTAGAGGAGAACTGTTTTCTCGAAATTAACGCTTCACCTATGCGTCTTGATCTTGATGAAATAACTGCTCGTCGGGCCCGGGAAATCGGTTTAAAATTAACCATTTCGACCGATGCTCATAGCTGCCAGGAACTGGCTAATATGCGCTATGGAATCGGTCAGGCTCGCCGCGGCTGGCTCCGTAAACAGGATGTTTTAAATACCCGCAGCTGGTCCGACCTGACGACTAAATACCTTAACTCTTAGCTCCCATTAGCATTTTATCTCTGGACCAGGGGTGCGGTTCTGAGATGAATTAAGTTCAATTAATCAAAAATGCAACTAATAATTTCAACATATAAAGCTATTTTCTTAATTATTTGACTGGATTTTGCTGAAAATTTAGGCTGATGTATTTATACTCGGTAAAACCGTAGGCTCTGAATTTTATTAACTGGCAATATATTCTGTTGCTTGATATCCTTGTAAAAGAGAGAATAACAATTGATTTTTGGCTATTTCTAAATTTTTTTCAAACTGAGGCGATCTGCTATGGTTGTGCATTATACAGAATTGGGTCTGGTAAATACCAAAGAGATGTTTGCCAGAGCAATCGCTGGTGGGTATGCAATTCCCGGCTATAATTTTAATAATATGGAGCAACTGCAGGCGATAGTGGGGGCCTGTAGTGAAACTGCTTCACCCCTTATTCTTCAGGTTTCAGAGGGGGCGAGGAATTATGCTAATCAGACCCTTCTTCGTTATATGGCTGAAGGAGCGGTTGAATATGCGGCTGAGCTGGCTGCCGCGGGTGATAAGCCGATTCCGATAACTCTCCATCTTGACCATGGTGATTCCTTTGAACTTTGTAAGGACTGTATTGATAGTGGTTTTTCTTCTGTGATGATTGATGGGTCAGCTCGACCCTATGAGGAAAATATTGAAGTTACTCGGAAAGTCTGTGAATATGCTCATAAACATGATGTGTCTGTGGAAGGGGAACTGGGAGTTCTTGCCGGGATTGAAGATGATGTGTCGGCTGAGGAATCTGTTTATACCCGGCCGGAAGAGGTTGAAGATTTTGTTTCTCGGACCGGTGTTGACTCACTGGCCATCTCTATTGGAACTTCTCATGGAGCCAATAAATTCACTCCGGAACAATGTACTGAAAATGATCGGGGAGAGCTTGTACCGCCGCCGTTGCGGTTTGATATTCTTTATGAAATCGAAGAAAATCTACCGGGCTTTCCGATCGTTCTTCATGGTTCCTCCAGTGTTCCTCGCCATCTTGTTGAGACAATTAATAAATATGGCGGGCAGTTGGAGGACGCCATTGGAATTCCTGAGGAGCAGTTGAGTAAGGCTGCTAAATCCGCTGTTTGTAAGATTAATATTGACTCTGATGGACGCCTTGCATTAACCGCGGCGGTGCGCAAAACGCTCGCTGAAAATCCTCGGCTATTTGATCCCCGTAAATATTTAGGCCCCGGACGGGAACGACTAAAACAGCTTTACAAAGATAAAATCAAAAATGTTCTTGGCTCGGAAAATCAGGCTTAAATTATCCTGCTTAACGGTAGTTGTTGCAGATTCAGCCAGCTTGCTCCATAGCTGGTTCTCGCAGATCATTAATTTTTCTTGCTTCTTTTTGGATTGATGGAGCAGATTAAAGCTAAACTGCTTGCCCGGCCCAACCGTTTTGTAATGTTATGTCAGCTTGAATCAGGTCAAACTGTTCGAGCCCATTGCCCCAACAGTTCTCGTTTAATCGGCCTCTTAGAGGATAAACCTGAGCTGCTTCTGTGCCCGTCTAACATCCCCACCCGTAAAACTGATTATACAGTTGAAGCAATTAAAAATAACTCTATCTGGGTTGGAATATATGCGGCTCGAGCGAACGATATTTTTGAGCGTTATTTACAAGATTCTCCTGAGTGGCCATTCTCAACCTGGCAGAGCTGGCGACGGGAGCGGCAGCTTGGTAGCAGTCGGATTGATTTTTGTGGGCAGTTACCGACATCTGAAAAACATCGGGTTGAAATAAAATCCTTGAGTAGTCGTTGGAAGGATGGAACGGCATTTTACTCTGGAACTCCCTCGGCACGAGGTTGTCGACATCTTGCTGAACTGGGACAGCTTGTTGCAAAAGGGGTAAGGGCAAGCTGTATTTTTGTTATTCAGCGATCTGATGTAACAGCTCTAAAACCGGCTCCTGTAACTGATCCGGGCTGGCTATCGGCCCTCCGTCGGGCCCGTAACCTGGGAGTCGATATAAGAGCTTTTAACTGCCTGAGAGAGGAGAAGGGCTGGAAGCTTTCGTCGCAGTTAGAAGTTGTTCTGTAAGGTTGGAACCATTTCATCATGGGATGTGAAAAAGTGATGAATTATATCAGAAGATATTTTAAAATTTCTGAGCGCAACAGCACGATTGGAGCTGAATTGCGAGCCGGTACGGTCACCTTCCTGGCTATGTCTTATGTACTTTTTGTGGTCCCCGGGATTCTTTCCGATGCCGGTCTGCCTTCTGCTGATGTGACAACCGCTCTCTGTGTTGCTTCGGCGATTGCCTGTTTTATAATGGGTTTTTATGCTAATTTTCCCTTTGCACTTGCACCGGGAATGGGCCTGGTTGCCTATTTTACCTACGGGGTAGTTAAGGGGTTGGGTGTTAGCTGGCAACTGGCACTTGCTGCTGTTTTTTTAGAGGGAGTATTATTTTTGTTATTCAGTTTTGTCGGGGTAAGAAAAGCAATTATAAATGTCCTGCCGGACTCTGTGAAAACTGCAATACCGCCGGGTATAGGATTTTTTTTAGCGATTATCGGTCTGCAAAATATGGGGGTTATCGTGGAAAATCCTGATACGCTGGTTGACCTGGGTAACCTTACTGCTCCGGCAGTTTTATTGAGTATAGGCTGTTTGATTCTCATCAGTGTCCTGTTGTCTATCAAATTTAAAGGTGCTATTCTCCTGGGAATTTTGCTCACCACGGTGGTGGCCTGGGTAAGCGGAATTGCTCAACCTCCGGAAGCCCTGTTCGGGCTACCTGTTTTTCCCCGGGAGACCTTCTTGGCATTAGAGATCAGTAGCTTGTTAAACTGGTCAATAGTTCCAGTCGTTTTTGCCTTTTTGTTCGTTGATGTTTTTGATACTGCCGGCACTTTACTGGGGGTTGGTAGAGCAGCTGGTTTTGTTGATTCTGAGGGTTGTCTGCCCGGTGCTGAAAAGGCCTTTACCGCCGATGCTGTGGGGACGATGGCCGGTGGCCTGCTCGGTACCAGTACCATTACCACCTATATTGACTCGGCCACCGGGGTAGAGGAGGGGGGACGAACCGGTCTTACGGCTGTGGTGGTTGGAGGCTATTTCCTTCTGGCCCTGTTTTTCGCACCTTTTATTGTAGCAATTCCTATGTTGGCCACAGCACCTGCCCTGGTTGTTGTCGGAGCGCTTTTAATGAAAGGGGTGGCTCAGATAAACTGGGATGAAAAGGCGGTCGCAATCCCGGCTTTTTTAACAGTTGTAATCATGCCTTTTAGTTTTTCCATAGCCAATGGAATTTCTTTTGGCATCTGTTCCCATGTCCTGATAAAAATCTTTAGCGGACGGTTCCGTGAGGTATCACCGCTGCTCTATTTACTGAGTGCTCTTTTATTGCTTTATTTTGGCCTGGTGCTCTAGTTTTTATCGAAACTATTTTATCGACTGCTTAACTCTCAATTAGTCGTTTTAATTAATCATTACACTAATTTTTTAACTCACTCGATTAACATTATTTTTTCAGAATTCGGTTCAGGTCTGGAACAATTCCCGTGGTGGTTACGGAGCTCTACTTGTCTGGTCATAAATAAGATTTAACCGCTGACGAACTTCATGCTCTCTAACCGCCGTTACATAGGACACTGGATTGTTGGCAAATTGGACCTCAGTGGTCCCAAAGATTGTTGAGCGTCTTCCAACCTGTTGTTTAGCGTTAGTCCTTCATCTGTATAATTGGTGAACATCATCAACCCTTTTAGTCCGTGTTTTTTCAGGTAAGGCATAAACTTCTGCCGGAACGCTTTCGTTTCTTTCTCCTCCGGAGTAAACCCAGAATCTCACAGCTCCATTTCCGGTTTATGCCGAAGGCGATGATGTGAACCACTCGGACATCTTCTTGGCCCTTATCCTGGGGCCTGGCCAGATCTACATAATTCTAAGCTCTATATAACCGGTGGGTCCGAAACGCTTTAATCTTGCGGTTCATGCATCATTCGTTCGATCCGCGCCTGAGCGTTCGGTTGCTGTCACTACAGGAAAAATTACCGATTAAAAGTTCTTTTTCACAACTTCGGGATGGTGAGGTTTAACTTTCTCGGAATCGTTTTAAGAGTTTTTTCGGATAACAATCTCTATTTCTATAAACGCTTCGTTCCACTTTTTGCTTATCCTTTATCAATGCTTCAGCCATCGTGTGATTTCAATAGTGTTTCTGAGTAAAAAAATCACTATTGAAGTTATCACACGATGGCTTTTTGTTAATAATCTGCTCTGAAAAAAAACAATTCATAGAATTTTATAAGACTTAACTTGTCGCCTCCCACGTCTGGGTGATGTTTCTTCCCGATACTGTCTGCCGTGGCCATCCCCCTGCTGTTCACCCTTCTGTTGATGATTCACAGGTGGAGCGCGCCGCCCGTATTGCCAACATTCACGACTTTGTAACGACCGAGCTCACCGACGGCTACGATACGGTGGTCGGAGAGCGGGGCGTGCGCCTTTCCGGCGGCTATCGCCGGCGCATTGGCATAGCGCGGGCGCTTTACCACGAC
>PWOD01000184.1 GCA_003557545.1 bacterium
GCAGCAACCACCGGCAGAACAACCGCCGATGCAGCAACCACCGGCAGAACAACCGCCGATGCAGCAACCACCGGCAGAACAACAGCCGGGAGAACAGCCGCCGATGGAGCAAACTCCGGATGAACAACCGCCGGCGGGGATTCCTCTGGAGCCTGGTGAGTAATCGGCTGAATAGGGGTTGTCTGTAAAGATGACAGATTGTCTGGCGATAGAGCTTGATCAACTGCAGCATCTCGGTCGAAGAATTAGTCTAACAGGACGATATTTTTTATTGCTATTATTAGTCGTTGGACTGGTCAGTTGCAGCCCTCCGCCCCCCCCTGAGGGTGTATTGAACATCTCGGCCCTGTCAGCCCCCAACTCTTTTAACCCGGTAACTGCCCGTGAAACCTCGACTACCGATATTACCAATCAGATGTTTAGAGGTTTAACCGGGGTTGATGGTGTGACTGGCGAGGTCTATCCTGAACTGGCAGTTGACTGGGAGCGGAAGGATGGGGGGCGCCGCTGGCTGTTCACTCTGCGCCGGGGGCTGAAATGGTCGGATGGGACAGATCTTACCGTGGATGATGTGCTGTTCAGTTATAATGATCTCTATTTAAATTTTGATATTGAAACCTCGACCCGCTTTGCCCTGTTGATGGACGGGCAGCCGCCGGTTGTGGAAAAACATGGACCTTATCAGATAAGTTTTACCTATCCTGAGCCGTATATTCCCTTTTTGCGTGTGGCTTCTGCGGCAATTATGCCGAAACATAAATTTGTTGGGAAGACTGCTGCTGAGATTAATCAGGCCTGGGGAGTTAATACTCCGCCGGAGGAGATCGTGGTTAATGGCCCTTTCAGGCTGGGTCGTTATGATTCTGAAGAACGGGTAATTCTCGAACGTAACCTGTTTTATTATAAAAATTTCTTTACGGATGCGGAGACCTTACCGCGACTTGAGCAGCTGGTTTTTCACGTGGTTCCCACAGTTGATCTTCAGGTTCAGCGGTTTTTACGTGGAGAGCTAGACCTGCTTTCAGTGCTTCCCCAGTTTTATCCACTGGTTAAAGCTGCCGAGGAGGAGGGGAATTTTGCGATAGAGCGGGTTGGACCGACCCTGGGCACCCTGTTTCTTTCCTTCAATATGAATACCGACCGTGATCCTGAAACCGGACAAACTTATATTCCTGAATATAAGCTGGAATGGTTTAACGACCGGGAGTTTCGCCGGGCGGTGGCTTATGCCATCGATCGTGAAAAGATTCAGGAGATAGTTTATAACGACCTGGCCCAACCCCAGCATGGACCGGTGAGTGCCGGCAATGAGCTGTTTCATATTCCTGATCTCAAACAATACAATTATGACCCTCAACGGGCTCGTGAGATTCTCGACCAGGCCGGGTACCGGGATTATAATGGCGATGGAATCCGCCAGGATCCCGAGGGGAATCAAATCCGCTTTGTTCTGCTGACCAATGCGGGTAATGATCAGCGAGTTGTGACCAGCCAGATAATCCGCCAGGATCTGGCCAATCTCGGTTTCCGGGTGGGATTTAACCAGGTTGAGTTTAATACGCTGGTCAATCAACTTTCGGCAAATTTTGACTGGGAGGCCGTTGTCATGGGTTTTACCGGGGGGTTGGAACCCCATTTTGGCAGTAACGTCTGGCTTTCCTCAGGCAATCTTCACCTCTGGCATCCTTTTCAGGAATCACCGGTCAGAACCTGGGAGGCTCGAATAGATGAACTGTTCGCCCGGGGGGTCCGGGAGCCGGATGATGAGAAACGGCGGGAGATCTATGGAGAATGGCAGAGAATTGTAAATCATCAGCTGCCGATGATTTATACTGTTAATAGCGAAGTGATCTATGCAGTCAATCAGCGGGTCAAAAATGCTCGTCCAACAGTTACCGGAGGTTTTACTCATAATATTGAATATATCACAGTTAATTAAGTTTTTTAGTCCTCTCTGCCGGTTATCACAGCTATCCGGGAAAAATCGATGACAGGAGTAATTGTTAACCGGTTAACCGTTGCACTGTTTTTGTTGCTGGTGATAAGTTTTGTCAGCTTTTTCCTCATCCAGATGACTCCCGGAAACTATTTTGATCAACTGCGGGCCAACCCCCGGATATCAGAAGAACTGGTCAGCAGTCTGGAAGCTCGCTATGGAGTTGATGATCCTGTACTGGTCCAGTACGGCCGCTGGTTGTTCAATTTACTGCGTGGTGATCTGGGTTATTCCTTTGGTCATCAGCGCCCGGTGGCCGGACTTGTTCTGGAACGTTTTTTTAACAGCCTGTTTCTTATGTTATCAGCCGTCTTTTTCACCTGGTTGTTGGCGGTTCCCCTGGGAATTTACGCAGCGGTTAACCACAACAGGTTTATCGATCGGTTGTTTTCTTTCCTGGCCTTTATCGGGATGTCGATTCCAAATTTTTTCCTCTGTTTTCTCCTGCTTTATTTTGCCTCTCATTTTAATTTCTGGCCGCTTGGGGGTATGAGTTCAACCTATCATCATCAGCTGGGATTTTTTCAGCGGATTTTAGATATAGGTCAGCATATGGTGATTCCGGTGGTGGTGATTGCTACCGGTGCGATGGCCGGGCTCCAGCGGATAACCCGGTCGAATATGCTGGAGGTCCTGCGGGAACAGTACATATTGACTGCCCGGGCCCGGGGGCTTCCCGAAAACCGGGTAATTTACCGGCATGCTTTACGTAATGCTATTAATCCGCTGATAACGATCTTCGGTTATCAGTTTACTGCTCTGGTGAGTGGAGCGGCGCTTGTTGAAATTATCGCCGGCTGGCCCGGGTTGGGAGAGTTGATGCTGCAGGCAGTGCGGTCCCGTGATCAATTTGTGGTTGTGGCCCTGGTTCTGGCCGGTGGAGTTATGTTGATCCTGGGTAATCTTGTGGCTGATATTCTGCTGGCTGTGGTTGATCCACGTGTGCGGCTGGGTGGTGGACAGAGTGGTTAAATATCACTGGAACAACTTTCTTCGGATGCTATCGGTTAACCGCTTGTTCAGGCTGGCCTTTCTGGTCCTGGCGGTACTTTACCTGGTCTCTATTTTTGCCGGTTTCGTTGCTCCCTACCGCTATGACTCTGAGGATAGAATTCGTTCTTACCACCCGCCAACACCGATCTATTTTACCGATGATGACGGGCTCACCTGGCCCTATGTTAAGAGTTATCAGTTTGACTTTGATCAATACCAGCGTCGTGTTTATCAACCGGTTGAAGGGGAGCGGCATCGGTTTCAGCTGTTTAGCCGTGGGGAACCCTATTGGTTTCTGGGACTGTTTGAGACCGATCGTCACCTGTTTGGGGTTGAGTCGCCGGGGCGGCTTTATTTACTGGGAGCTGATCGTCGGGGGCGGGATATTTTCTCCCGGATAATTTATGGAGGGCGGGTCTCACTATCGATCGGTCTTGTGGGGGTCTGCATTTCCCTGTTGATTGGTTTGATAGTTGGCGGTATCTCCGGTTATGCCGGGGGTATGGTTGATAATCTGATTCAGCGAACTATTGAGGTGATTATGCTGGTCCCGGCGTTTTTTTTGCTGCTGGCCCTCCGCTCGGCTTTTCCACCCGATTGGAGCTCTGTCCGGGTCTATTTTTTTATTATCA
>PWOD01000215.1 GCA_003557545.1 bacterium
GCGGGTGTTGTTAACCACCTTGCAATGCCGGCCAATTTTGCTTGAGGAAGTGTTAAAAATGTCAGTTTCAACAGCGTCCTTTACCACCAGTAAAAAAGCCAATTTATTCCTCCGAATATTTCTTTTCTCTTTCCCACTCCTTCTACTAATTTTCACCTTTAACATATTCACCATTCCGCTTGAAGCCGGAGATACCATCGGCTGGTCCACCGAAACCGACTGGACAAACGCCGCGGAACTTTCCCATTTAGAAATAGAGGGTGATCGGCTGAAATGGAATCTGCGAGAACTGGTAGAAAGGACCGAGGCAACTTGCGTTGACTGGGAGAATAATTACCAGTGGGGAAACCTCAGGTGTGACAATGATGATTTGGCATTAAAAAAATATGTAGTCAAAGCTTTTACTGATGTTGGAAATCATACTTGGGTGGTTCCCGACGGAGTAGAAGAGGTGGATGTTTTGGTTGTTGCTGGCGGAGGGGGTGGAGGTTCAGATTTATCTACTTTTCGTGCTGGAGGCGGTGGAGGGGGAGGAGAAGTGATTCATGTATCAAATTATTTTGTTGAGCATGGCGATGATATATCAATAACTGTGGGTAGTGGCGGTAATACAGGGCAACAGGGTGGTAATTCTACATTTGACAGTTTGGTTGCTGTGGGTGGAGGCCGTGGTGGAAATGATGAGCAAAATGGAGGGTCTGGAGGGTCTGGAGGCGGCGCTGGTAGGGGAGCCAGTGGTGGAAGCTCAGTTAAATCCGTAGATGGAATGGGTAATTCCGGGGGTGGTTCTTCAGGAAGTTTTCCTGTAGGGGCAGGAGGTGGCGGTGGTGGGGGTGCTATTGATACAGGTCAAAATTCACACGATCGTGGTGACGGCCGAGGAGGAAATGGGGGTACAGGATATGAGTTGATAGATTTTGGCCAATGGGACGATGTATATGGGTCTGGAGGAGGAGGAGGAGGGCGTGCTGGGGTTGGTGGTGATCCCGGAAGAAATGCAGGCAAAGGGGGTGCTGAATATGAACATGGATTTGACGCTTTACCTAATTTTGGAGGAGGAGGCGGCGGTGGAGGAAGAGATAGAAATGGAGGTTTGGGTGGGTCGGGAATAGTTTTGATTAGATATGAGGAACCTTTCGATCCAGAAGCAAAGTTTGTTTTTTCAGAGCAAGTCATACTATTTTCAGCGATAGGAGATCATATTTGGACAGTTCCTGATGGAGTTAGTGAGGTTGATGTATTAGTAGTGGGTGGAGGCGGTGGTGGGGGTGGTGGTCCTGAAGCTGGTAATACAGGTGAAGGAGGGGGTGGTGGAGCAGGAGGATTAGTTTTTTACAAAAATTATCCTGTTGTTTCAGGTGAAAATATTACTTTAACAGTTGGAGAAGGTGGTGCTGGAGGTTATGGCGATACCAGAGGAGATAATGGTGAAGATTCTTTTTTTTCTACGATGCAAGCTAAGGGTGGGGGGGCTGGTGGTAGTCAAGTTACTCCTGCAGCCCCGGGAGGATCGGGTGGGGGAACTGGTCAATTTCCAGGAACCTCAAGTTTTTCTGATGTAGCAGCAACTCAGCCTGGGACTAATCCGCTTGCCGATAAAGATTATGGACATGATGGTGGAATGGCTACGGCTGATGTAGGAACCGGGTCAGGGGGTGGTGGAGCAGGAGGTCCAGGCCAAAACAATGAAAATGTAAACCAAAATGTTGGGGCTGATGGTGGAGGTGGTTTATATTTTGGTAATGTTTTTGGAGAAGAATACGGAATGGAGGGTTGGTTCGCAGGAGGCGGGGGGGGAGCAGGTCGTACATCAGGAGGTAGAGGAAAAGCAGGAGGTGGTGATGGAGCTATTGGTGATAACAGTGGTTATCATGCGGTGCCGAATACAGGAAGTGGGGGTGGAGCAGGAAGTCAGGCAAATGGCAATGCAAGTTATGGAGGAACAGGCGGTTCAGGGATAGTTTTAATTAAGTATCGTTTGTCTCGAATTTCAACCTCGATAACTCTGGAAAAGATCGAAAAGCTACACAGTAGTAAAATTGAGTGGGACTCAACCGAAACACTCGGAACTTCAATTGAAATTGAAGTAGGAACTAGCGAGGCTGCCGGAGAAGTTCCATCAAGCTGGGAAGAAGCTGACAACGGCGAGGCCATCCCTGGCATAGAAATCGGCGAAAATCTTTCAAACAAATATCTCTGGGTACGTCAAACATTAATCACAACTGACCCGGACACTACCCCCCTGCTGCATTCCCTGAGCATTGAGATAGAAGATGCAGCAGAATCAACCGAAGGCTATCTATTAACCGAGCCCAAATCACTTCCTGAATCAATGCCCCGCCTGACAGATTTAGACTATGAGCTGAGAGGCCAGTCCATTACTCTTGATCTGATCGGCTCACCGGGGTTAGAAGAAGAGGAGGAGATCAGCGGGATTCAGCTGACCGGGCAGAGTGAGATCAATCTGCCCTGGGAGGCGGTGCATGATAGTTTTCAACTGCGGATTCATCTGATCAGCGATGATGGCAGCTTTACCCCGATCTTTCACTCGGCGACCCTGGAGAATATCTTTGCCGGGGGGCGGGGAACTGAAGCCGAACCGTTTGAGATAGAAAGCTGGCAGCAGCTGCACAGTATCCGCTACCCGGCCGCCTTTCATCATTATCTACTGAACAACGATTTGACCCCCCAGGATACCGGATACTATCAGTTTGCCTCGGATACGGCCCACGGTGGTGCTGGCTGGGAGCCGCTGGGCAGTGAAGCTGCGCCGTTTAACGGTAAGTTTTCCGGCAATGGTCAAACAATCAGTGGACTGCGGATCAACCGTCCAACCGGTGATAACGTGGGGCTGTGGGGGAGGATCGGCGCTGAAGGTGTGGTGGAGGATCTGCAGCTGCAGGACGTTCAGATAATCGGTAACAGCCAGGTTGGTGGTCTAGCCGGATACAGCGTCGGGCAGATCAATCGCAGCCGGGTGGTGGATGGACAGATAGAGGCGTTTGAACGGGCCGGTGGTGTGGCGGGAGTAAATGCCGGTGTCATCAGTCAGTCTGTGGCTCAGGTAGATGTGGAGGGGCAGATAATCAGCGGTGGTTTGGTCGGAAGAAATAGCGGTGATATTGTAGAAAGTTATGCAACCGGCGAGGTAGAATCGCAGCTGTTTGCCGGTGGTCTGGTGGGATACAGCGTTGGCGATGTTCAAAATAGCTTCTGGGACATAGAAAGCTCCAATCAGAGTGAAAGTGACGGCGGGGAGGGTCGAACCAGCGAGCAGATGCAGAGCGCTGCCAATTATGCAGCAGCCGGCTGGGATATTTCTCCCCTGCAGACCTGGAGCGGCCAGCAGTGGTATGTGGATGAGGGTGAAGATTATCCGGTCTTCGGTGAGCCGGAGGCTTTTGAGCTGACGATAAACTATCAACCCGGAGGCAGCGGCGATCCGGCCGGTGGGGTTTATGAGCTGGCGCCGGGGACTGAGCAGACGATCCGTGCTATCCCTGACACACCACTGTATAGATTTACCGGCTGGCTGGGAGATGTGGATCCGGCGGAGGCCGACAGCCGTGAGATTACCGTGCAGATGGATGGATTCAGGGAGGTAACCGCCA